>NZ_LR134372.1:334310-668620 GCF_900637395.1 Campylobacter upsaliensis
ATTTTTGTTCTTTGTGCCATTAAACTCTCTTTAGCTCCTTTTCATTTTTGGTTACGCGATGTGTACTATGCTAGTCATTCTAATTTGGTTGCCTTTATTTCTGTTGTGCCTAAAATAGCAATGTTTGCTGTGCTTATAAGACTTTTTGATTTTTTCAATTATGCAGAATTTGGCACTATTATCGCTATTTTAGCTGTTTTTTCTATGATAGTCGCTTCATTGGCAGCTTTAAGTCAAAATGATGTGAAGAAGATGTTTGCCTATTCTTCTGTGGTCCATTCTTCTTTTGTATTGGTCGCACTTGTGCCTATGTTAAGTTTTAAATTGGGAGATGATTTAAATTTTGTATTTTGGGTGGTTTTTGGCTATTGGATCTTATTTGCTTTTGCAAATTATGGCGTTTTTCTAATCTTAAGCACTTTGCAAAAAAGTTCTTTTGAGACCTTAAATTCTCTGTTAAATGTTAAGCCATTTTTAGCTTTTGCTTTGGGGCTTTGTGCGCTTTCTTTGGCTGGAATTCCTCCTTTTGGACTTTTTTGGGGCAAATTTATGGTGCTAAAATCTTTGGTGGAAAACGATTTGGCGTATTTGGCACTTTTTGTGGCTTTGGCTTCTGTATTAATGCTTTATAATTATTTAAAAATTATAATTTATGCTTTTTTTATGAGAGAAAAGGTTACAGAAAAAGAGCTTTGTAAAGATTTAAAATGGGAGCAAAAATTAGCCTTAGCACTTTGTGTTATTGTAAATGTTTTTGCCTTATTGTTGATGTTATAAGAGTTTTGTTATAATTTTATATGAGAATTTTAATTTTATTATTTTTTGGCATTTCTTTAGCATTTTCTTTTGAGCTTGTTCTTAATTCCGGTCGCGAGGAGAGTGAGCCTTTTGCAGTTTTACACGCTAAAAATGACGAACCTTTTACTTGTATGCAAAAAATAAGCGAGGCAAAGCTTTTTTTTGAATGTGAAATTATGGGCGTGGTAAATAATGAATTGAAAAATCAAAATTTCGCCCTTTTTGACCTTAAATTTCAAAAAGAAGAACAAAAAATTAAAATGTTTATTATCCCAAAAATTAATGCAAAAATGTTTAATCTTTCTCAAAATATTTATGAAGATAAAGAATTAAGCGTTTTAAATTCACATCGTTCTAAGGGCTTTACCTTTGTCTTTTCGCATCAAATGGCTATGCATCATATAGATGATGGCTTGAATTTTGACATTGTTTTCCCACACGAAACCTTACCATTTGTAGGAGCACTTGATTTAAACTCAGACCCCGTGATTATCCCGCAAAGTGCGGATATTAATACCTATTTGCGTATTAAAAATGAATTTGAAAAGAGCAATTTTATGCAAGTGATCACCGATGCGCAAAATGCCATAATGCGTTATAAGGGTAGCATTTTTATGAACGAGTTTATGCTTTATAAGCTTAGAGCGCAAAGTGAAATTTATACGCAAAATCCAAGCATTAGAGACCAACAAAGCTTAGAAAAAATGATCGATGAGATTAAAACTTACACGAGAACTTTCACAAGTGATAAAAATTACGCAGAAATTTTACATATTATGCTTAAGACTTATATAGCACTTTCGCAGAGAAAAGATGTAGATTATACAATGTCTATTTTAGAAAATGAGCTTCCTAAAAATAATTTTACTCAGCTCTCTCGTCTTGAATATGCCGATTATATCTATCATCTTAATGAAAAAGATAGAGCGATTAAAATTTATGAGGATATTTATTTTAATACGGACAATTTAGACCTCGCCTCAAGAGCGGCTATGGCTTTGGCTAAGGATTATTTATCAAATCATAATGCTTTTAAGGCTAGAGAATTTACAAATACGATTTTAAAGGCTAATGCAAGTTATTTTAGTAAAGATCTTACGCGCTCTTTAGAACTTGCCAAGCTATTTTATGCGATAAAAGATTATGATATGAGTTCGCAAATTTATTTGCACGCTTTTTCTAAAATGCCTAGAATTGACGAACGCTACGAAGAAACCTTGAAAAATTTAGCCCTTTCTTTAGCACAAAATGCAAAGCCTAATGAAGCCAAACACTATATTGATTTGTATCTTAATGAATACCACGATGGCAAATATTTAGACTCCATTAAAAAAGCTAGCGATGAAGTGTTTTTTGCTGTGGGGGATAATAATGCCACACTTTTACACACGCGTTATAAAGATTTGATGAAGGAATATGAGCTTAAAGATGAAAGTATAGCTCGTAAAGCCTTAGATGAAGATGTTAAGCTTTATTTTGAGGAGAAAAATTATCCTGCTGTTTTAGCTTATAAAAATATTATTGAAGAAAGTAAGTTGCCTAATGCTACTAAATTTTTGGAAATGGCGGCTATTGAGGAATTAAAAGCAAATCTTAAAAAAGATGAGTGTATTGAGGCTGTGAAGATTTTTACGCAATTTAGCATTTATGAAATAGGACAAAAAATAGAAAATAAAAAGCAAATGTTAGCTTGTCTGCAAAGAACTTCTAAGATTAACAAAGCTTTAGAATATATCGATAAAAACGCTCACGAGGATAGCATTTTCTATCATCTTCAAAAGGCACAAATTTATTTTGATAATAAGCAATATACCCAAAGTATAGACTTGGCAAAGGAGATTAGTGGTTCTAAAGTTTTAAAAAATGAGGAGGAGGAATTTAGGGCATATTATTTACAATTTGTTTCACTTTTACGCCTAAATCACTACAATGACGCCATTAAAATTTTGCAAATTTTAGAAAGTTTTCCTATGAATTTTACTATGGTTGAAGCTTATGATGAGTTGATTTCTTACGCTAAAGATAAAGATATGACGACTACGATTTTAACTTACGCACCTAAGGCTATTGATTATCAAAATTACAAGGGAATTAATCTTTTCAGCCCTAATTTGGAATTTATCTACCTAGAAACCCTGCAAAAAAATGCCGAATTTGACAAAGCTTTAGAGCTTTTAAAAGATTTAATCAAGCTTAAGTTAAGTCCTAGTGATAAGGCAAGAGCACTTTATATAAGAAGTCAAATTTATGAAAGTTTAAAGGATACAAATGCTCAAAAACAAAGCCTTAAAGAATGTTTGGAGCTTAGTGGCTCGTCAAATTGGCAAAATTTATGCAGAGAGAAAAATGCTCTTTTGACTAATTGAATTTATTGCTTAAAAACTCAAAAGCTTGATGAAAGCTAAGGGGTGTGCTTTGGAATTTTTTATTAAAGGTTCTTTGTCTTTTAGCAAGTTGTGCGGTGTGGGTATTGATGAGGATTTCAAGCTCTTTAAGCGAAATTTCATCATTTAAATATGCCTTACACTCTTTTAGCCCTATGGAATTTAGTGGCTTTAAATTTGCATCAAAGCGTGTAAAAAGCTCCCTAGCTTCTTCGATTAAGCCTTGTTTTAGCATAAGTTTTGTGCGTTTTCGTATGTTTTTTGTAAGCTCTTCTTTATCCCAGCACAATTCATAAATTTCAAGTTCTTTTAAAATGCCTTCTTTTTTTGTTCTTTGTAAAAATTTGCTAGGAATTTCTTTTGTGCTTTCATAAATATTTAGCCATTTTTTAAGGCGATAACTATCATTTTGAGCCACCTTAAATTCAGGGTCTATTTGTAGGCAAAGTGTGTAAATTTCACTATTATTAAGTTTTGTTTCCACCTCCTCTACCTTATCACTTAGTCCTTCCATCATCGTTTTAAGATAAAAACTTGTTCCACCTGTGATGATAAGGGGTTTTTGCCTATTTTTAGCAAATTCTTTGGCTTTTTGATACTCTTTGATAAACAAACCCACATTAAAATGCTCCCAAACGCTCAAAAGATTAACCCCAAAATAATCTATTTTTTCTAAAATTTCTTTTTCTACTTTTGCGTTTGCGATGTTGATTTCTTTATACACGCAAAGGCTATCAAGGCTTAAAATGACGGCATTAAATTTTAAGGCAAGAGCATTTGCAAGGGCTGTTTTTCCGCTAGCTGTGGTGCCTATGAGTGCAAATTCAAAAAACATAGTCATTTTTTCCTAAAAATTTATTTATTTTGAGTAAAATTATAGCAAAAATTTAAAGGCTAAAAATGAGTGTGTTGTGGATAAAAATTAAAGATATTTTGGAGCTTGTGGTATTTAAGCATTCTATTTTTGCCCTACCTTTTTTATTAAGTGCGATGATAGTCGCTTCTAAGCTTAAAAATGATAGTGTTTGGTTTGGTTTTAGTGCTTTGATTTTGGGTATTATTTGTGCGGTGAGTGCTAGAAATTTCGCTATGGCTACCAATCGCTTAATGGATGAGGATATCGATAAAGACAATCCTCGCTGCAAAGACCGCCCTAATATTAGCGGTCGTATCGGTAAGATGAGTGTTTGGGGATTTATCCTTGTAAATGCTCTTGTTTTCATAGTTTGTTCTTATTTTATTAATCCTCTTGCCTTTTATCTTTCTTTTCCTGTGCTTTTTTTATTAGCATTTTATTCGGCTTTTAAACGCTTTAGCTCTTTGGCACATTTAGTTTTAGGCTTTTGCTTGGGACTTGCGCCTGTGGCTGGGAGCATTATTGTTTTAGGTGAAATTCATCTTTTTAGTGTGATTTTATGTTTAGGTGTTACTTTTTGGACGGCTGGTTTTGATCTACTTTATTCCTTGCAAGATATGGAGTATGATAAAAAGGTCGGTTTGCACTCTGTTCCTGCGAAATTTGGAGCAAATGCCACTCTTTTTATCTCGGCTTTTTGCCATTTTTTAGCTACGCTTTTTTGGCTTTTGTTTGTGTGGGTGGCACCACTTGGAGGATTAGCTTTTTTTGGGGTGTTGATTTGCGGAGCTATTTTAATGGCGGAGCATTTGATTGTGCGTAAGAATTTTGCTCACATTGATAGAGCATTTTTTACCTTAAATGGCTATTTAAGCGTGGTGTTTTTCATTTTTGTATTGGTGGATTTATTATGGAGATGAGCTTATTTCAAACAAGATTTAAGATAGAATTTGATGAAAGTAAAAGTGAAATTTTAAGTGAATATGCAAATATCAACATCAATTCCAAATTAGTAAAATGGAAAAAACTCATTTATAAAGTTGATTTTGAGGAAAGCGAAAAGGTTATTTTTGACTTACTTTTAAGCCTTAAAGAAGATATTATCCGTATAGAAAATCATCTCTTCCGCCAAGAAGAACTACTTGCTTTAAAATACAAAACGCACATTAAGGCTTTAAATTTTGAATATTTAGAATTTTTAGAAAATATGCTTGAAAGCGGTAAAAATTATTATGCAAGATTTGAGTTAAATCATCAAAAAATAGCCTTCTTTTTTAAAGCACAAAGTGAAAATTTAGCTAAAATTACTAAAATCAAGCCAGAGGATTTAATTTCTTATAATGCTTTTGTGGTTGAAATTCAAAGAAATGCAATTAGAGAAAAAAAGGAAGCTAGTTATGGGTGAAGAATTGCTTTATTTGGTGTTTATTGTGATTTTATTTGCAGCCATTGTCGCTTATATGTATCTTAAAGACAAGGAGCAAAGCCTTAAATTATCAAAATTTGAAAGTGTTGTGGAGGATATGAGTAAGGAACTTCATTATGTCAAAAAAGAGCTTTTAAGCCGCGATGCTTTTGATGAGGAGTATAACAACGAGCTTTTGAGAAATGAAATGCAAATTTTACTAGAAAAAGAAGTAGCGAATAAAATTTTACCGATTTTAAAAAGTTTGCAGGGTATGGAGCATATTATCGAGCAGTTTCAAAATGAACAGCAAGAAAGGCTTTTAAGCCTAGAGCAAAAGGCACAAAGTATCACGAAACTCACGCCAAATTATGATGCCGAAGAGCAAAAAATCATCGATTTGTTTAAAGAGGGCAAGAGCATAGAGCAAATCGCTAAAGATTTAAGAATAGGCACGGGTAATGTTGAGTTAGTGCTTAAATTTAAAAAGATTATAAAATAATGTTAATTGATAGTTTTGGTCGTCATATTACTTATCTTCGCATTTCTGTTACACAAAGGTGTAATTTTCGCTGTCTTTACTGTATGCCTAAAATTCCTTTTGACTATGTGCCAAAAGAAGATATTTTAAGCTTTGAGGAGATGTTTGTTTTTGTAAAAGAATTGATTGATAGAGGGGTGAAAAAGATTCGCATAAGTGGTGGAGAACCCTTACTGCGTAAGGATTTGAGCATTTTTGTAAGGATGATAAGATCTTATAAACATGATATTGATTTAGCCCTAACGAGCAATGGCTTTTTGCTTAAAGACTACGCTAAAGAGTTGAAAAATGCAGGGCTTGACCGCATTAATATCTCTCTTGATACGCTAGATTCTAAAAAAGCAAAAAAACTCGCTCAAAAAGATGTTTTAAGCTCTGTTTTGGCTGGTATTGAAGAGGCGATTGAAGTTGGATTAAATGTTAAATTAAATACCGTTGCGCTTAAGGGCTTAAATGATGATGAATTACTTTCCCTTTTAGAATTTGCTAAAAATAAAAAAATGCAAATTCGCTTCATAGAATTTATGGAAAATATCCACGCTTACGGGGCTTTAAAAGGTTTAAAAAAGGACGAAATTATCGACATTTTATCGCAAAAATATCAAATTTCTTTAATTAAAAAGGCTGAATTTGCTCCTGTGAGTTTATATAGTGCAAGTGGCTATGAATTTGGCATTATCGACCCGCATAGCGATGCGTTTTGTAAAAGTTGTAACCGTATAAGATTGAGTGCTGAGGGGCTTTTAATCCCTTGCTTATATCACGAAGATGCCTTAAGCATTAAGGAGGCAATGCGTTCAAAAGATATTGAAAAAGCTTTACAAATTTTAATTAAAGTCTTGGAAAATAAGCCCGAAAAAAACGAGTGGAGATTAAATGATAATCAAATTTCTAAGCGTGCTTTTTATCAAACTGGGGGTTAAATGAAAGTTGTTGAGAGCTTTTTAAGCATACAGGGTGAGGGGAAATTTGCAGGGCGTTTGGCTGTTTTTGTGCGTTTTGCGGGGTGTAATTTTAATTGCGTGGGCTTTAATGTTAAAAAACAAAAAGAGAACAGGGAGCTTGTGGGCTGTGATACTTTAAGGGCTGTTTTTACTAAAGAATATCAAAATACTTATGAGAATTTAAATGCAAAAGAGCTTTTTTTAAGAGTGCTAAAGATGGCTAAGGACCTTAAGCCCATAATTGTGATAACGGGAGGTGAGCCTTTACTTCATCATAAAAAAAGCGAATTTTTAAAATTTATTAAGCTTTTATTAGAGGCTAAATTTGAGGTGCATTTTGAAACAAATGCAAGCATTAGGGTCGATTTTAAAAAATATCCTTTATATAAAAAATGCATTTTTGCACTTGGCGTAAAGCTTAGTAATAGTGGTGTCTCAAAAGAAAAAAGGCTCAATTACAAAGCCCTTAAAGCCTTTAAAAAAGAGGCAAAAAAGAGTTTTTATAAATTTGTTTTGGAAGAGGAATTTTTAAGTAAGGCTGAAGAGGAAATTAAAGAAATTTTAAGTGTAGTTAAAAATGAGGTTTATTGTATGCCTTTAGGAGAAAACGAAGCAAGGCTCAAGAAAAATGCTCTTGCTTTGGTTAATTTTTGCTTAAAAAATGGCTATAATTATTCGGATAGAACGCACATTAGGCTATGGGGAGATAAGGAAGGCGTATGATTATAAGAAAAATGTTTGAATTTGAAAATGCACATATTGTGAGATTTTGCTCTTCTAAACGCTGCAAAACTAGCATTCACGGACATTCTTATAAGATAGAAGTTTTACTTGAGAGTAAGTATTTAGATAATGCGGGTATGGTGTATGACTTTGGACTTTTAAAAAATGAAATGAGGCAAATTGTAGATAGTTTTGACCATGCTATTACGCTTTTTAAAGATGATGATAAGGCTTATCTTAGGGAAATGCAAAGATATTCTAGTCGTTGGGTGCTTTTGCCCGTTAATGTGAGTGCGGAGAATTTTTGTCGTGTGTTTTTTGTCTTAATTGACGCTTTGTTAGAAAAAACAAAAATGCAAAATGGCGAAAGGGGCGTAAAGCTTCAAAGTATCATCATACACGAGACGAGAACGGGCTATGCGCAAGGTTTTAGAGAAGATGCTTATAGTGAATTTTTACCTAAAATTTCATTAGAGGATATTGAATTTTCTAAGGCGATTAAGGCTGAGTGGAGTGATGAAAGCTTTTATGAAAAGCTTTGTGGAACTCATATTTTTATCAATCCTAAGGAGTTATAATGAGGATTTTTGGCGTTTTAATTTTATTTCTAGCTTTATTTTTGGCAGCTTGTAGTGCAGAAAAGGAACAAGAAGTCAAAAAAAGTGTTGAAGATGAAGTGGTGCAAATTGAACAAAATGACGAAAAGACCGAATTAAATGACAATAATCTTCCTTTGCCAGTAGAAGATGAGGCACGCTAATGCAAGGATATGAGTTTTTTCTCGCTTTACATCTTTATACGCTTTATGCTAGTGCGTTTTTAATGCTTTTTTATCTTGGTTTAACGCAAGGAAATTTTAAAACAGAATTTATTTTTATCCGTAGAGTCCGGCTCTTTTTACCCGTATTTTATCTTTTTTTAACTCTTGCTTTATTTACAGGCTTGTTACTTTGGGCGCTTAAGGGTTTTGAGGCAAATTTACGCTTTTTTGTGATGCTTTTGATTTGGATTTTGATTTTAGCCTTGGCTATTTTTCAATTTGTTTTATTTAAAAAAGCGCGTAGTGTAAGGCGTTATGTTGGTTTTAGATGGGCTTCTTTGGCGATTTTACTTGTTGAGCTTTTGTTGCTTATGATACCTTTTATTGATATAAATTATGCAATTTTTGTATCATAAAGAGGCAAAAAATTCTTCTATTTTTTTAGAGAAAGAAGAGTTTTTACATCTTAAAGTGAGAAGGGTTAAAGAGGGCGAAAGTCTCAATTTGCGTAATTTGCAAGATGATTTTTTATACACTTATAGGATTAGTGATTTAAAAAGAAATAGTTGCGTTTTAAGCCTTATCTCGCAAGAAGAAAATTTAACTTTTAAAAGCGGAGTTAATTTAGCTTTAGGCGTGATAGAGCCTAAAATTGTGGAAAAAATTTTGCCATTTTTTAATGAAATGGGACTAGAAAAACTTATTTTGGTTTATTGCGAATTTTCGCAAAAAAATTTTAAAATTGATAAAAAACGCCTTGAAAAAATTCTTATTAATTCTTGCCAGCAGTGTGGAAGAGGGGATTTGATGAGGATTGAAATTTATGAAAATGTGGATAGTTTTTTAGCAATTTATCCTAAGGTTGTTTTGGTGGATTTTGAAGGCGAAAAAAAAGAATTTGATAAAGATACGCTATATTTTGTCGGTGCTGAGGGAGGATTTAGCGAGAGTGAAAGAAGGAGAATTAAGGATAAGATCGCTTTAAATTCGCCCTTTATTTTAAAAAGCCAAAGTGCTGCTTTGGGTGTTTTGTCGAAAATTTTGCTTAATTTTATCTTTCTTTTATGTTAATCAATTATAATTACAGCTTATTGTTTAAAAATTTCAAGGAAAAATGATGAAAAAAGAACTTCACCCAGAATATGTAGAATGCAAAGTGAGTTGTGCTTGTGGAAACACTTTTGTTACAAAGTCTAATAAGGCTGAATTAAGGGTAGATATTTGCTCAAATTGCCATCCTTTTTTCACAGGTAGTGAAAAAATAGTCGATGCCGCTGGACGCGTAGAGAAATTTAAGAAAAAATACGCAATGCAGTAAAATGCTTTATTTTATTCCTACTCCCATAGGAAATTTAGGCGATATTAGCTTACGCTCTTTGGAGCTTTTAAGTGCTTGTGAAATTGTATTTTGTGAAGATACAAGAGTTTGCAAGCATTTGATTACCTTACTAAACGAAAGATTTAAGACCTGTATTAAACCTCAAAAAATTCTTTCTTTACATACACATAATGAAAAAGAAGTGCTTGAAAAGCTTGATTTAAAGCTATTTGAAAAAAATGTTGCGTATTTAAGTGATGCGGGGATGCCTGGTATTAGCGATCCGGGTTTTGCCCTTGTTCAATTCGCTCTAAAACATAAGCTTTTTTACGAAGTCTTACCTGGTGCAAATGCTGCTTTAGTCGCACTTGTAAGCTCAAATTTGTGCGAAAAAGAATTTATTTTTCTTGGCTTTTTAGCAAATAAGGGTAAGCAAAGGCAAAAAGAGATAGAAAATTTACTTTTAAATCCTTATCCCACTATAATTTATGAAGCTCCCACACGCATTTTAGCCCTAGTGCAAACCATCGCAAAGCTTGAGCCAAAAAGAGAGCTTTTTGCGATGAAAGAGATTAGTAAAAAATTTCAAACTTCTTTTAGGAGTAGGGCTGAAAAACTTGTTGAAGAGTTGAAAGGTGCAAATTTAAATGGCGAATGGGTTTTAGTCGTGGCAAAATCTTCGCAAAATTTTTCTTCAAATTCGCTTTGTGAGAGTGATATTTTGAAGCTTGATTTGCCTTTAAAAATCAAAAGTAAGCTTTTGGCTAAAATGAGTGGAAAAAATTCAAAAGAGCTTTATCAAAAACTGCTTTTAAGTCAAAATGAGGTAAAATAAATGATAGTCTATGGAAAGCAAGTATTTTTTTACATTTTGCAAAAGCATAAAAAGATGATTAATGAGCTTTACTTGGCAAAAGAGTGTGATAAAGCCACATTTTCTTTGATAGCAAAAGCTGGATTTAAAATTAAAAAACTAGATTTTAAAAGTGCTCAAGCCTTAGCTAGGGGCGGAAATCATCAAGGTTTTTTAATGGATATTAAAGAATTTGACTTTGTGCCTTTTTGTGAGCTTAAAAAAAGCGAATTTATCGTTATGCTTTGTGGAATTAGCGATGTGGGAAATATCGGTGCTATCATACGCACGGCTTATGCTTTGGGTGTTGATGGTTTGCTTTTTATAGGAAAAAATTTGGCACAAGAGAGCATTGTGCGTTCTAGTAGTGGAGCGGCTCTTGACTTGCCTATATGTTTAAGCAATGACGCCTTATCGGCATTAAATGAGCTTAAACAAATGGAATTTAAGCTTTATGGTGCCGATGGAAAAGGTAGGGAAGTTCATCACCTTACTTTTCCAAAAGGTAAAAAGGTTTTGATAATGGGAAGTGAGGGCTTTGGATTGTCCTCAAAAATTATTCAAAAGTGTGATGAGTGCGTTGGTATAGCTATGCAAAATGACTTTGATAGCCTTAATGTCAGTGCGGCTTTTGCAATACTTTGTGATAGGATAGTGCATGCAAAATTATAAAAAATTACAAGATTTAAATTTGAGAGAAGTTTCGACAAATACGCAAATTGAAATGGATTTTTTACAAGCTTTAATTGAAAAGGATTTTAAAACCTTAATCCGCTTTAATGTAAAGGGTTTCATTAAAATTTTAGAGCGTGAATATGAGCTTGATTTTACGGAATTTAATGAGGAGCTTGAGCAGTATTTAAGTGAAAATCAGCCCGATTCTTTACATATCACCAAAACAGTAACTCCACCACTTGCTTCTTATAGTCATAAAGGCTCGATTTTACCTATTGTAGTTATTGTTTTGTTTGCTTTTATTGTGGGGCTTGGAATTTATTATTTTGATACATTGAAAGAATTATTAAAAAGCGAGGAAAGCTTCGCGAGTGCGATGAGTTTAGATGCGGCAAAAGAGGCGGAGCTTAATTTAAAAAATCTTGAAAATTCCGTTGTAATTGTGGGCGAGGAAAATTTAAGCGAAAATGAAATAAATACAAGTGCTAAGACTCAAGAAAATTTAAGCAAAGAGCCTGAAGAAGAACTTAAAGACACTAATGAGAGCTTAAAAACCGCCTCTTTAATTAATGAAAATAATACTAGCGAAGTTAATCAAACTAAGCTAGAGGAGACGGATTTAAATTCGCAAAAAATTTTAAAAGAGGTCGCTGAATTTAAGGTCAATAGTAAGGTTTGGGTAGGTGTGATTAACCTTAAAACTGGCAAAAAGATGACTTGGGTTAAGGAGAGCGATTTTGAAATTCCTTTAAATGAAGATCAGCTTATTTTAACAGGTGCCACAGCCTTTGTAGTCAGTGATGAGGAGGGTAATGAAAAGTCTTATCCTGCGGGAATTTCTAAGAGATTTTTGATTAAAGACGGCAAGATTGCCAGCATTAGTGCTGCAGAATTTAAGCAATTAAACAAGGGCAAAGACTGGTAAGATGAGAATTTTTTGTTTGATTGTGTGTTTTGTAACGGGTGTTTTTGGGGTTTCTAGTTTAGAATTGGCACAAAATATTGTAGGTGATAGTAGTAAAAATAGTCAAATTTCTTTATTATTTTCCCATCAAGAATTTAATGATAATAGAGGAAATTTGGACATCGAACGCATTTTAAGAGTATTAAAAACAAATTCTTTATTAAATCTTACTCTTCCAAGTCCTCAAACCTTAAAACTCAATTTTAAAGCAAAAAGTGATGCGGTTTTGTTTTTTAAGATTATTAATGAGGCTTTAAATGATGCTGGTTATGTTTATTTTATCCCTGTGCATTTAAGCTTGAGTGCGGGTGAGATTGATTACACCATACAATTAGAATCTCAATACATCTTAGATCCCGGCACTTTTTACCGAATTTTGAAAACAAATTCGGTTTATATAGAAGATATTAGACAAAGTGCTAAAAATTATTATGAATATGAGCTTGATTTTAGCGAGGCTAAACTTGAAACAAATGTCAATTTAACCCTAAATGTAACGAAAAATTTGGAAAAGCCTTTGAGGGATTATGTTTTTGCACTTAAGGGAGCAAAGAGTATGGAGATAGAGGCAAATGCGGCGGATTCTTGGTTTATCAAAATTCTATTTTTGGATAAAAATTTAAATTTAATTAGTGCGGTTAAAAATGATAAGAAAAATAATCATTTTTCAGGAGCAGTTCCAAACGCCGCAGTTTATGCAATAGTCAGCGATATGTATAATTTAGACAATATCAAAAGAGGCTTAAAAATCACTTTAAAGAGATAAAAATGTTTGACGAAATTCATTTTAATACCATAGAAAGACTTCCAAATTATGTTTTCGCAGAGGTTAATGCGATTAAAATGGCAGCAAGAAGAGCGGGAGAGGACATTATAGACTTTTCTATGGGTAATCCAGATGGTAAAACCCCTCAGCATATCATCGATAAGCTTTGCGAAAGTGCGAATAAGGACAAGACTTCGGGCTATTCGACCTCTATGGGAATTTATAAGCTTCGTTTAGCCATTTGTAATTGGTATAAAAGAAAATATAGCGTCAATTTAGACCCGGACAGTGAAGTCGTGGCGACTATGGGAAGTAAGGAGGGCTTTGTCAATCTTGCAAGAGCTGTGATAAACCCAGGCGATGTCGCCATAGTGCCAACTCCAGCTTATCCCATCCACACGCAAGCCTTTATCATCGCTGGGGGCAATGTTACTAAAATGCCTTTGTTTTATAATGATCATTTTGAACTTGATGAAAATGCTTTTTTTGAAAGTCTTAATAAGGCGCTTTATGAAAGCGTTCCAAGGGCGCGTTATGTGGTTGTGAATTTTCCGCATAATCCTACAACAATTACTTGCGAAAAGAGCTTTTATGAAAGATTAGTCGCTATGGCTAAGAAGGAGCGTTTTTATATTATTAGCGATATTGCTTATGCGGATTTGACCTTTGATGGGTATCAAACGCCTTCTATTTTGGAGGTTGAAGGAGCTAAAGATGTGGCTGTGGAGACCTATACTCTTTCTAAATCTTACAATATGGCAGGTTGGCGTGTAGGCTTTGTCGTGGGAAATAAACGCCTCATCGCCGCTCTTAAAAAAATTAAATCTTGGTTTGATTATGGTATGTATACACCTATACAAGTCGCCGCTACCATAGCACTTGATGGCGATCAAAAATGCGTAGAAGAAATTTGTCAAATTTATGATAAAAGAAAAGATGTTTTGCTCGATTCTTTTGCTAATGCTGGTTGGAATTTGCAAAAACCTAAGGCAAGTATGTTTATATGGGCGCGTTTGCCTGAAAATAAGAGGCATTTAAAAAGTTTGGAATTTTCTAAGCAACTTTTACAAAAAGCAAATGTTGCTGTAAGTCCGGGACTTGGATTTGGCGAGGCTGGAGATGATTTTGTAAGAATTGCTTTAATAGAAAATGAAAATCGCATCCGTCAAGCTGCGAGAAATATTAAGAAATTTTTAAAAGATTAAAGATGAATATAGCGCTTTTGGGTTATGGCGTGGTCGGCTCTGCTGTGGCTAAGGCTTTGATAGAAAATCAAGAAATCATCAAGGCAAGATGTGGCGAGGAGATAAAGCCTGTGATCGCTCTTGCAAGAAGTCCTAAAAAAGACGCCCTAATTCCTATTGCTTATGATGTGGAAGAAATTTTAAAACGAAAGGACATTGATGTGTATGTCGAGCTTATGGGAGGCGTTGAGTTTGCTTATGAGCTTGTATATAGGCTTTTAAAAGAAGGTAAAAGGGTCGTCAGTGCAAATAAAGCAATGCTTGCTTATCATCGCTATGAGCTTGAAAATTTAGCAGGAAAATTAGCCTTTGAGGCAAGTGTGGCGGGAGGAATTCCCATTATAAAAGCTTTAAAAGAGGGCTTAGCGGCAAATCAAATTTTAAGCATTAAAGGCATACTTAATGGCACGAGTAATTATATTTTAAGTGCGATGAGTGAAAAGGGGGCTAATTTTGAAGCTATGCTTAAAAAAGCACAAGAATTAGGCTATGCAGAGGCAAATCCTAGCTTTGATATTAGCGGAGAAGATGCGGCACATAAGCTTTTGATTTTGGCTAGTCTTGCTTATGGCATTAAGGCGTTGCCTGAGGAGATTTTGTGTGAGGGCATTAGCGAAATTGACGCTCTTGATATGGAATTTGCAAAGGAATTTGATTATACCATTAAACTTTTGGGGATCGCTAAGAAGCAAGATTTTAGCGTAGAGCTTAGGGTGCATCCTACGATGATACCAAAAAATACGATGATCGCTAAGGTTAATGGCGTGATGAATGCTATTAGCATAGAGGGCGATTTACTTGGCGAAAGTCTTTATTATGGGGCTGGAGCTGGTGGAAAGGCGACTGCAAGTGCTGTGGTGGCAAATTTGATGGAATTTGCAAGGGGGAGTTATACCTCTCCTATGCTTGGTTTTAAACAAAATTTACCCTTTGTTTTGCTTGAAAAGGAAGAAATCATTACGAAATATTACTTAAGACTTAAAGTCGAGGATAAAATAGGCGTTTTGTCTAAAATCACACATTTAATGAGCGAGTGTGGAATTTCTGTGGATAGTTTTTTGCAAAAGCCTAAGATCAATGAGCCTTATAGCACGCTTTTTTTCACTACGCATAAAAGTTATGAAAAAAGCATAAGAGCTTTACTTAAAGCCTTAGAAAAGCAAGAATTTATCAAGGCTAAGCCTTTTATGATGCGTATAGAAGAATAATGGGCTTAATTTCGCATTTAAGTGGAATTTTAGGAGAAAATAGAGCTTGTGCCTTTTTAAAAAAGCATCGTTTTGAGATTTTAGAGAGGAATTTTCACTCTAAATTTGGCGAGATTGACATCATTGCCAAAAAAGATGAAATTTTACATTTTGTTGAGGTAAAATTTACGCAAAAAGACTATGAGCCTTATGAAAGACTTGATTTTAAAAAATATAACAAAATTTTAAAAACCATAGAATTTTATAAGCTTAAAAGACAAATTTCTAACGATTTTCAACTTGATCTCATTTGCATTAAAGATAAAGATATAGAATTTTTTGAAAACATCAGCCTTTAAGCTAAGATTTTATTTATTTTATTATAATCATAGAAAATTTTAAAGGAGAAACTATGGGAAAGTATATTGAACTTACTTCAGAAAACTTTGCGACAGCAAAAGAGGGTGTGGCTTTAGTGGATTTTTGGGCGCCTTGGTGCGGACCTTGCAGGATGTTATCCCCTGTGATTGACGAGCTTGCGAGTGATTTTGAAGGCAAGGCTAAAATTTGTAAGGTAAATACAGACGAGCAAGGCGACTTGGCGGCTGAGTATGGTGTGCGTTCTATACCGACTTTGATTTTTTTCAAAAATGGCGAAGTTGCAGGACAGCTTGTAGGCGCACAATCAAAGCAAACTATTGCTGATAAAATCAACTCTCTACTTTAATATTCTTGTGGGGCTTTACGCCCCATTTTTTACATTAAATAATCTTTAATTTTAGATGTTTTTTACTTTAGTGAAAAGCTTTGGTTGTGCAAATCAATAAAGGAGCTTTTAGGACTTAAATTTTTTCTTATGAAAAAGAAAAGTGTCTTTTAGACACTAACCTTTTTAAGTTATAATTTTCTAACATTATATGCAAATTTATAAGCTTTGTGTGTAACTTTATCACAAAAGGGAAATGTTGTCGTTAGTATATAAAAATGCAATTATTCACTATGTGCAATTTGTTTAATAAAATCAAAAGTTTTTTGGTATGAAATTTGTGTTATATCGCATTTATTTTTGTTTCTAAAACTATCATTTATTAATAATCTACCAGATTGTGCTTTAAATTCCTTGCTCCAATTTCTACTATCTTGTTTGTGTCCATCACTAAAATCAACTTCTTCTAAAAAATATCCATCCACACCCAATATAGAAAGAACTCGCTCATTTTTGCTATTAGAATTATTAAATGTATAATGTATTTTTATGATTAAATATGCTTTTTCTTGGCTTGGGTTGCTACAATAATCCCTATGCAAAATATTGATTGCAGAAATTGCATTATTTTGCCCTTTATCTTTTTGAACTTTTATATTAATCATACATAATAAATTTTTAAATTCAGTATAACAATCATAACTATGATTTGTAGCAGTATTATCCTTTGCCCTATTGATGCAAAAAATATTTTCTTTTTTACTATATTTTTCTAATTTTGAAACTATAAATTCTTCAATGATAAACCCAGGTGCAGTTGAACTCTCTAAACAATTATGTCTATTTTTCAAAAGGTTATAGTCCTCTAATTTTAATACCAACTCATCATCATATACTCTAAAAATGGTTATTATATAATTGATAATTTCTTTTTTTAAATATACACACTTTTGAAAATAGCTATTTGACATTATTTTCCTTTAGCGATTTGATGATAGATAATCCAATAGCCTTGCTCAAAAGTGGTGGCACAGCGTTCCCAATTTGCACTAATTGCCATTTTTTTGAACCTGCAAATATAAAATCATCAGGGAAACTCTGCAATGCTGCCAATTCTCTAGGAGTCATCACCCTATTTAAAATAGGATGGATATTTACTCCGCCGTGATTTTCCTTAACCGTGCAAGATGGTTTATTCCAATCGACTTTTTTCCACGCATCACCATAATGACTATAAAGACTTTTTCCCACTTCTACATTTTGCATTCTAGCAACCATTTCTGGACTATGTCTAGTCATAATATGATTAATCGACTCATTCTCAGGTACATTTAAAAACTTTAAAATTGCATCACCAACAGTTTTGTAATTTTGCGATGTTAAAAGTGGCTTTGGATGATAATTTTTTGCCCCAATCCTGTTGCCGATAAATATAACACGCTTTCTAATTTGCGGAACTTCATAATCGGCAGAATTTAGTGTTGTTACATTGATTTCATAACCTATTTCTTTATAATCATTTATTATTTTTTTTTCAATTGCACCACCTAGCATTGAACGCAAACCTTCAACATTTTCCATTAAAACAAAGTCTGGACGAATCTTTTCAACAATATCAAGCATATCTAAATATAAGGAATTTCTAGGATCACACACTATACGGTGTCCTGACATTGAAAATCCTTGACACGGAAATCCGCCAGAAATTAAATGAATGTGTTTATCTTTGATAGAGCTAATTAACTTTTCTTTAACACTAGCTTCTTTAATATCTTGTGCAATTATGTTTTCATTAAAATTTTTCAATTTTGAAAAATTGTTTTTGTATGTCAAAACAGCCTCGGGCATAATTTCTATACTTGCAATAGGCATAAAACCAGCCATTACCAATCCGCAAGACAAACCACCAGCCCCCGAAAACAAATCAATGCAGTTATAGGTGGTCTCTAAATGATTAATCCAGCCATTTATTTCTTTAAATTCTTTTTCAATATTTATCCAATTTGCTATATCTTCTTGTCTTTTTTGTTTAATAATTTTATTCTGTTGATTAAGATTTTTCTTTGATTGATTATCTTTCCAATGTAAAAAAGAATGCTTATCAATCAAAATTCTACCATTCTTTTTTTGACTCACAAAAGATCCATTAGCAATTTCTCTGCGAACATATTTGATAGATAAATTTATCAACCGTG
This sequence comes from Campylobacter upsaliensis, assembly GCF_900637395.1. Lineage (NCBI taxonomy): Bacteria > Pseudomonadati > Campylobacterota > Epsilonproteobacteria > Campylobacterales > Campylobacteraceae > Campylobacter > Campylobacter upsaliensis. Next base: position 352,630 of record NZ_LR134372.1, read on the forward strand.
CGGCTTGTTCTATGTGTAAAGTTTCATCAACTTGTAAGCTATCCACTAAATTTCCTCAATTTATATCATTTTAAGATCATTATGATACCAGAAAAATACTAAATGAAAAATTTCTAGCCAAGCCATAATCAAACCTTTTTAGGCTATAATTCAAGCGATTTTATCACAAAAGGAAAATATGCAACCACTAACTAAAGAGATTTTAACGCAGATAAATACCACAATATGTGGCGATGAGAAAAGCCTTGAAGTCCTGCAAAATAAGGGCATTGTAAAAGCCTACGCAAAAGGATATAGAATCTACCCAGATAGCGATGAGCTGCTAGGCTTTTTGTATGTTTTAAGTGGCAAAATCCGCTTTTTTAGCGTCTCAAGCAATGCTAAGGAAATCACCATTTTTACTATAAGTGGCAAAGAGAGTTGTATTATCGCTACAAGCTGTATTTTTTCAAATATACAAGTTGATGTGGTGCTTGAGTTTATGGAAGATTCTAGTGTGTTTATCCTGCCAAATAAAAGCTTTGAAGTCCTCACGCATAGCAATGAATCTATTATGCGTTTTAATCTCTCTTTAGTCTCTAAACGCCTAAAACAAGCCTTTGATACCATTAATGATGTAAGCTTTAAAAGTCTTAAAAATCGCGTAGCGAAGTTTCTATTAAGCAATGCTAGGGATAACCATGTAAAGGCTAGTCAAGAAAGCATAGCAAATAACATCGGCAGTGCTAGAGAGGCAGTTGCAAGGGTGATAAAAGAGCTAAAAACACAAGGGCTAATTGACACAAATCGCAATGAAATTGTGCTTAAAAGCGGACTTTATGAGCTAGGCGAAGAAGAAAGTTAAGTGCTATTTTATCGCCTAGTTTTTTAATTTCATCATCAAAACAAAATCTCATTTTGATGGTGTTTTTTATTAGGTAGAGGCGATTTGGGTGTGTAATATTCTCTTGAATTATTATAGGTCCCACGCCTGACATCATTTGGCACATCAAATTTTCTTTTAGTTTCTGGGAAGGCTGCGATATAACGCGTCAAAAAGTCCTTAAATACAGGTGCAGCTGTCCTAGCACCTCCTTCTGTGTAACGCATAGGTTTGTTATTGTCATTACCATACCAAATGAGTGCTTCTATCTCTGGCGTAAGCCCACAAAACCACGCATCGATGCTTTTATTTGATGTGCCTGTCTTACCTGCTATTTCGATATCTGCGACTCTAGCGTTACGCCCTGTGCCCTTTTCAACGACACTTTTCATCATATCAAGCACTAAAAAAGTCTGTCCTGCCTCACTGACTTGTGTTTCCTTTGAGTTAAATTGTGCGATTAAAACTCCATTTTTATTTTTAATTTCTTTAATTAAAACAGGCTCTTTAATCACACCATAATTACCAAACATCGTATAAAATTTAGCAAATTCTAAAGGCGAAATTCCAAAGCTTCCAAGCACTATGGATAAATCCGCAGGGATATTTTGACTAAAGCCAAATTCTAAAAGTTTAGAATAGACTACATCAAGTCCTATTTCAAGGGCTAAATTGATGGTTGCTAGATTTCTTGAAGCAGTAAGAGCCTGTTTTAGGGTGATGAGTCCTTGAAAATTGCTCCCATAATTTTTAGGTTTCCAGTCCTTCTCTGCACTTTCAAAAATGCGTGAAATATCAGGAACTTCACTCATAGTCGAGTAGCCAAGATTGATAGCGATTTGGTATAAAAAAGGTTTAAAAGAGCTTCCGGGCTGCCTTGTGCTTTGCGTGGCTCTATTATAATGACTTTTTTCATAATCAACCCCACCCACTAAGGCTAAAACATCGCCATTTTGATGATTAACCACGACCATAGCACCATTTAAAGTGCTTAAATTTGCGTCTTTATCGCGTTTAATGATTTCATCATAGCCAAATTTTAAGGCTTCTCTTGCCATTTTTTGCACTTCAAGGTCTAAATTTAGGGTGATTTGATAGCCTCCTGTTTTTAAATCGCTAAATTGTGGGCTTAATTGCTTAATGACTTCATCGACTACATAAGGTGCGACATTTTGCGTTAGGGTATCATCATACACTTTTGGTGTTTCCTTCATCGCTATCTCATAATCATTTTTAGAAATCCACCCTAAAGAATATAATCTCGCTATGACATTATTTGCCCTTGAAACGCTTAAATCAAAATGTTTGGTAGGGTCATAAGAGCTAGGAGCTTTTGGCATACCTACAAGCATAGCAATTTCTTTAAGGCTTAATTCATCTAATTCTTTATGAAAATAACCTCTAGCCGCTGTTTTAACGCCATAATATCCGTGTCCAAAAAAGATGAAATTCAAATAGCGTTCTAAAATTTCTTCCTTGCTTAATAAGGTTTCCATTTTATAGGCGAGTAGAGCTTCTTTAATTTTTCTATTAAGCGTTCTTTCGGGGGTTAATTCTGTGTTTTTGATAAATTGCTGCGTGAGAGTTGAAGCACCCTCCATAGTCTGCCCCCCTGTTTTGATAATTTTTAAAGCGGCACGAAAAATAGCATCGATATTAACGCCATTATGCTCAAAAAAAGCAGTATCCTCGATGGCTATTAAAGCTTCTATGAGTTTTGGAGGAAATTCTTCATATTTAGCATAAAAGCGATGTTGCTCGAAAATATTAGCGATTAATTTGCCATTTTTATCATAAATTTGACTTGTAAGAGGAGGGCTGTATTCTTTAAAAGTATAGCCCTCTGTGTCTGCACTTACAAACAAATAGCTCGCGTAAATCACCCCACAAATGAAAATAAGAATTGCAAAAGAGAAAAAATATTTTAAAATTTTCATAAATATGCCTTTAAGGTTTGAGTATCCAGTCCTAAAGCTGTGTTTAAAGAGCCGTTTTGCTTTAAGATGTATTTTTGATGAAAGCCCTCGCACATTAACGCACCAGCTTTGTTTAGATAAAGTTTGCTTTGAATATATTGCCTCATATCTTCTTTGTCAAATTGGGCTAAAAAAAGTGTCGTTTTAGAAAGAGAAAATACCCTTTTTAAAGGACTTTGAAGCAAAAAAGCACTTAAAACACTCACTTCATTTTGACTTTGCATTAAGAGCATTTTAAGAGCTTCTTCATCGTTTTTAGCCTTAGTTAAAATTTGCCCCCTTATGCTTACAACGCTATCTGCAAAAAGCAAAGTTTCGTTTTTTAAGTCGTTTTTTATGCAAAATTGTCTTTCTTTTTCAAGGACGATTTTTTGCACATAAAGATGAGGCTTAGTGTCTTTTTTAAGACTTTCATCATAATCAAATGACATTTGTTGAAATTCTACGCCCTCATTTTGAAGCAAGGAGGCTCTTATTTTAGAACTTGAAGCTAAGATAAGCATTAAAGTCCTTTTTCTATAAAGCTTTTAGCCTCTTTTAAAGCTTCATCTATTTTTGTAAGATCCTTGCCTCCAGCTGTGGCAAAGTCATCTTTTCCGCCGCCATTTCCTCCCAAAATTATAGCGATATTTTTGACTAAATTTCCAGCCTTTAAAGGAGCATTTTTAACTCCAGCAGCAAGGCTTATCTTGCCTTCTTTTTCTTGTATGAGTAAAATGACCGCTTTTTCAAATTGATTTTTAAAATGATCAATCATCGCCTTTATGTCGCCATTTTCTACTTTAGCTATGCAAATTTGCACGCCTTTGATATTTTCGCTTTTTAGCTCATTTTGATTTGAGTTTTTTAGCTCATTTTTAAGCTTTGAAATTTCATTTTTCAGCTTTGAAATTCCGCTTAATAAATCATTATTTTTAAGCTCCATTTTTAAACTTTCAAGTTCTTTTAAGGCATTTTTAGCGTAAGTGTGTGCCGCTTTTGAAACCACAGCTTCAATACGCCTTACTCCAGCACTCACTCCACTTTCTTTCAGTATGAAAAAGCTTCCTATTTCAGCACTATTATTTACATGCGTTCCACCGCAAAGCTCCTTGCTTTCTCCTAAGCTTAAAACTCTAACTTTACTTTCATATTTTTCACTAAAAAGGGCTATCGCACCGCTTTTTTTTGCATCATCAAGGCTCATTTCTTCAAGCAGGGCAGGATAAGAGGAGCTAATCATCTCATTGACTAAATTTTCTATCTTTTCTAATTCTTCTTTAGTGAGAGCTTTAGGGTGATTAAAATCAAAGCGAAGTTTATTAAATTCGACCAAAGACCCAGCTTGAGCGATGTGTGTTCCTAAAATTTTACGCAAAGCATAGTGAAGTAAATGCGTAGCGGAGTGATGCCTTGCGATTTGTTCTCTTTTATCCTCATCAATGCGTGCTAAAAGCTTCTCATCTAGCTTAAGCTCATTTTTAGCGGTGATTTTGCTAAGATTAAGCTCGAAGAATTTTTGCGTATCGCTGATTTCATTTTCGCCTAAAAAGCCCTTATCTCCCACTTGTCCGCCGCTATTTGCATAAAAGGGCGTTTTATCTAAAAAGACCCAGCCTGTTTGTCCATTATGAAGTTTTTCTTGCATTTTGAAATTTTCATCTAAAAGGGCTAGAATTTGACTCTCACACGCTTTTTGCGTGTAACCTACAAATTCATTTTTACCAAAGCGTTCTAGCAAAATTTTAAAATCCCCACTCACAACCTTATCTCCGCTTCCTTTCCAAGCAGCTTTAGCTCTTTCTTTTTGCTCACTCATTAATCTTTCAAAGCACTCTTCATCAATGCTTAGTCCCTTTTCTCTTAACATATCCTGCGTTAAATCAAGAGGGAAACCATAGGTATCATAAAGCTTAAAGGCTATCTCTCCGCTAAAAATATTTTGTGTTTTGGCTAATTCTTCGTTAAAAAGCTCTATACCCTTTTCTATAGTGCCTAAAAATCTTTCTTCTTCGAGTTTAATTTGCTCTTTAATGGCTTCTTTTTTTTCATTTAAATACGCATAATGTCCGCCCATAAGCTCACAAAGCACATCGACAAGCTTATACATAAAAGGTTCTTTAAGCCCTAGCAAATAGCCGTGTCTTAAAGCTCTGCGTAAAATTCTGCGTAAAACATAGCCCCTGCCTTCTTTATCAAAACTTACTCCTTGAGCGAGTAAAAAAGCACTTGAGCGGATATGATCGGCTATGACTCTATAACTTGCTCCGCTTTCATACACATAAGCCCTGCCACAAAGCGAGGCGATTTGATTAATTAAAGGCATAAATAAGGAGCTGTCAAAATTGCTTAATTTTCCTTCCTTAATCGCATAAACTCTCTCAAGTCCCATCCCTGTATCTATGCTAGGCTTAGGAAGAGGGCTTAAAGTGCCATCGCTACTTCTTTCATACTGCATAAAAACCAAATTCCAAATTTCTAAAAAGCGATCTCCATCACCTCCCATATAGTCTTCACTTGAGTGAAAATGCTCTTCGCCTTGATCGTAAAAAATTTCGCTACAAGGTCCGCAAGGTCCAGTATCGCCCATTTGCCAAAAATTATCCTTATCGCCAAATTGGTAAATGCGTTCTTTTTCAATGTGTGCTTGCCAAAGCGTATAAGCCTCGTCATCTTTTTCGTGAACCGTAACATAAAGTCTTTCTTTAGGGAGTTTTAAAACCTCCGTTACAAATTCCCAAGCATAGGCAATAGCCTCTTTTTTAAAATAATCTCCAAAGCTAAAATTCCCAAGCATTTCAAAAAAGGTATGATGGCGCGCAGTGTAGCCGACATTGTCTAAATCATTATGCTTTCCACCTGCTCTAATGCAGGTTTGACAGCTTGTTTTACGCGGAGGAGTAGGGCGTGGCACCTCTCCTGTGAAAATATTTTTAAAAGGCACCATACCAGCATTTGTAAAAAGAAGACTTGCATCATCAGGCACTAAAGGGCTTGAGGGAGTGATCTCGTGTCCTTTTGAGGCGAAAAAATTTAAAAATTGGGCTCTTATATCCATTATTTTTCCTATTAAAATTTCTAAAAGTCAAATAATAGCAAAATTAAGTAAAATTAAGCTATAATCAAGCTTTTTTCAAAGGGATATGATGAAGCTTGTTTTGTTTTTAAATATGGGCGGGGCTTGCAATTTGAAAGATTGTGAGCTTTTTTTAAAAAATATGTTTAATGATCCTTATATTTTGGGGATTAAAAATGCTTTTTTACGCTCTTTTGTCGCTTTTTGCATCACTAAGGTAAGGGTAGGAGCGATGAGGGAAAATTATAAGCAAATAGGCGGCTTTTCGCCGCTTAATTTCATTACCACCTCTCTTTGCGATAAGCTAAATTCTAGACAAAAAGATTTTCAATTTGATTTTGTTAATCTTTATGTCCCGCCCTTTGCCAAAGAAGTTTTGCAAAAATATGACTTAAACAACGATGATGAATTGATACTTTTCCCTCTTTATCCTCATCACTCATCAACGACCATCACAACTTCGCTTGAAGTCTTGCATAAGGAGATAAAAAAGCAAGAAATTAAGACAAAGCTAAAAGAAGTGGAATTTTTTTACAAAGATAAGTTTTATAATGAAATGCTGATAAGCCATATTTTAAAAGCTAATGAAAGCTTTATGCCCGGATATAAAAAAAGCCTTATTTTTTCAGCACACTCTTTGCCTCTTTCTGTGATAAAAAAGGGGGATTTGTATGAAAAGCATATTAATGCACATTTTGAGCTTTTAAAAGAAAGCTTGAAGGATTATTTTGATGAAATTTTACTTGCTTACCAGTCAAAATTGGGTCCGGTAAAATGGTTAGGTCCTAGCACGAGCGAAATTCTTTCAACGCTTAAAAATGAGGTTTTGATTTATCCGCTTTCTTTTTGTATTGATTGTGTGGAGACGATTTTCGAGCTAGAGATAGAATATAGAAAAATCGCATCCAAAGATTATAAAGTCATCGCTTGCCCCAATGAAAGCGAGGAATTTATGGAATTTATCCTTAAACGCCTATACTCTTAAGATAGCCATTATCATTTAAAAAAAGATAAAGCTCTCCTAAAATGTGCTTTTTTTGCTTTTCATCAACGAGCGAAGATTCGCTAATACGCTCATTTAAAATATCCATAATCGCGTGAATATCATAGTCTATATCCTCTAAAATATCGAGTATAGATTGTGCTTCGATAATGTCTTTTAAAACATAGCCATTTTCATCTATATAAACGCTAGCTTCAGTTGGGTGAGTGAAAAGATTATGCTTCATACCAAGCACTTCCTGATAAGCCCCCATAAGAAAAAAGCCTAAAAAATAGTTCTCCTTTTCCACATCGACATCGTGCAAAAGTAAAGGATTGTCTTTAGAATAAGAAATTTCACCATCGCTATCACAAGTGATATCCCAAATACTCGCACTTCTTGTAGGCTTTTCATCGAGTCTGTCAAGAGGCATAATGGGGAAATTTTGCTCCAAACCCCAAAAATCGGGCATACTTTGAAAGAGAGAAAAATTTACCAAATAGCGTTCTTGCACTTCATTTTGTATAGCGATTAAATCCGCACTTGGCTTATCTTTAAGCAGTAAAATTGCCTTTTTGCTAATGAGTTGAGTTAAAATTTCGGCATTTGAGCGGTCTTTTAAATCCACATAGCCTAAATCAAAAAGCGTCAAAATGCTTTCAAGATGGTCAATGCTATCGTGAAGATATTCAAGGGCGTTGGAGGGCTTTATGTTTTGATAAAGATCGTAAAGCTCATCGATGAGTTTAGGATTTTGCTTTTTTAAAACAAGCTTATTTTCGGCATATTCTTGAGAAAAAAGCTCTAAAACAGGAGCGATTAAAATGGCGTGCGAGGCAGCGACAAAACGCCCACTTTCTATGAAAATATCAGGCTCAATATCACTTTTTTGCTCAGCGATATTTTTAAGGATAAAAACCACATCATTAGCATATTCTCTTAAAGTGTAATTTCTACTTTTTTCGTCTTTAAACTGCGAATACTCCACCGCCAAGCCCCCGCCTAAATTAATAGCTTTTAAATTTTTAGCCCCCATTTTTCTAAGTTCAGTATAGATATTTCCTGCTTCATTTAAGGCTTTTTTAAGCGGGTGAATTTCGTTAATTTGTGAGCCTAGATGAAAATGAATCATCGTAAATTGCTCTATAAGCTTGTTTTCTTTAAGCAAATTTACAGCTTCAATCAGTTCGGTTGAGGTTAGTCCAAATTTAGAATGAATTCCCCCACTTTTCGCCCAAATTCCTACTCCAGCCGAGTGCAAACGCACCCTAAGTCCTATATTTGGTTTAGGTTTAAAACGCTCTTTAGCGATGTCGATAATGGCTTCAAGCTCATTAAGCCCTTCTATGGTTAAGGTGATATTATGTCCCATTTCAGCGGCGATGAAGCCTATGTTGATTAATTCTCTATCTTTAAAGCCATTAACGGTAATGGGAGAGTTTTCATTATTATAAGCCATAGCGAGTAAAAGTTCTGCCTTTGAGCCTGCTTCAAGTCCGTAATTATAATCTTTGCCAAGCTTGACAAGGTTTTTTACAAAGCCTGGATATTGATTGACTTTTAAAGGATAAACGGCGTTAAAACCGCCCTTATAATCAAATTCCTTACGCGCCTTAGTAAAACTACCATAAATATTTTCGATTTGTTTTTGGATAAGGTGTGGAAAACGAAGCAGTAAAGGACCTCTATATCCGTCATTGCGTAGTTCTTTGATCATATCGATAATGGCGGGTTTTTTGCCAGAATTGACACAAACTTTGCCATTTTTAATAATGAAATTATCATCTCCCCAAATGTCTATACCATAGCTATTCATAAATGCTGCTCCAAAGTTGAGATTAAAATTTGCTTTTCTTCTTTTGTGTTTAAATTTTTATAAAATAAGCTTTGATTTTTTGCTTCATTTTCACCCATACATAAAAAGATTTCAGTCTCCATAGTATCGGCACTTGCTAGATGTTTTGCAAGTTTTTTTGCTTCGTAAGATAAAAATACTTTTTTGTTTTTTCTTAATTTTGTAGCGATTTGCATTAGATGTGGCATATAAGCTTCATCTAAGGCACAAAGATAAATTCCCTTACGCTCCTCATTTTCTTCTTTTTGCTCCAAAATCGCAATAAGCCTTTCAATGCCAAGCGCAAAGCCTACGCCATAGCCATTTTTACCACCTAAATATTCAATGAGTCTATCATATCTTCCTCCCCCAGCGATAGCCGCTTTAGCACCTATTTCATCGCTAATAAACTCAAATGCCGTTTGAGAATAATAATCAAGCCCCCTCACAAGCTTATCGTCAAGCTCAAATTCCACGCCATTTTCTTTTAGGCAAGTTTGTAAAAGTGTGAAATTTTTCTCACAAGAGGGGCAAAGTCTTTGACTAAGCAAAGGCGCGTTTTGAAGCAGACTTTGACAATGCTCATTTTTGCAGTCTAAAACGCGTATGGGATTAAGCGTTTGACGCCGCAAACAATCTTCACAAAAGCCATTTTGAGTTTTTAAAAATTCTATTAAGGTTTTTTTATAAGACTCTAAGCACTCAAAACAGCCCAAAGAATTAATAATAAGTTTAAATTTAATGTCAAGGCGTGTGAAAATTTCTACTAGCATTAAAATAAGAGAAGCATCTTCATAGATGCTTTTAGTGCCAAAACTCTCTACGCCAAATTGATGAAATTCTCTCAAACGCCCTTTTTGCGGTCTTTCGTAGCGAAACATTGAGCCGTGGTAAAACCATCGCTTCACACTTCCACTTTTATCCATTTTATGCTCGATGTAAGAACGCACCACACCAGCCGTGCCTTCAGGTCTTAAACAGACTTCATTGCCGCCCTTATCGATAAATTCATACATCTCTTTACCGACTATGTCAGAGCTTTCTCCCACACTTCTTTTAAAAAGTTTGCTAAGTTCTAAATGTGGAGTGTTGATGAAGCTAAAGCCGTAGTTTTGGGCGACTTCTTCGCAAATTTTTATGATTTTAGTATAATAAAAGGCTTGTTTGCCTTCCACATCTTTCATACCCTTTAAAGCGTTAATCATTAATGAATTCCTTTATCTTTTCGTGTAAATTTTCTATACTATCTTTCGCATCTAACTCTAAAATTTTAAGATCAATTTTAAATTTTAAGAAATTTAAAACCTTTTCCATTTTTTCTTGCACATTTATAAAATACGCAACTCCTCGTTTTTCTATATCGTCTAAATTTTTTTGCTCCATTCTTTCTTTGAGTAAGCTCTCATCACCTCTTAGAAAAATGGCTTTTTGTGGGAAAAAGCCATTAAGGGCAAAGTCATTTAAGGTAAATAAAATATCAAGGTCAAAATTTTTAGCATAAGCCATACCTGAAATTATGCTTCTATCACTGATGATAAGCTTTTGCTCGTTTTCTCTTAAAATTTCTTCATAATGTTGATTTCTATCGGCTAAAAAGAGTAAAAGCTCTGCTTTTGATGAGATAGGGTAGGGTCTATTAAGCAAAAGTTCTCTTAAATACTCTCCCAGCTTAGTCGCACCAGGCTCACTTGTGAAAATGGCATCTTTGTAAATAGGCTTTAAAAGCTCTATTTGTGTGCTTTTTCCTACGCAATCAATTCCCTCTAAAACTACATACACGAGCTATCCTTTAAAAAGGGTAAAATTTCTTTTGGCACTAAAGAGCTGACATCGCCTCCGTGTGCTGCTATGGAGCGGACTATGGAGCTTGAGATGAAGGCATTTTTTAAATTTGGCATTAGATAAACCGTTTCAAATTCACTCCATAAAGTGTTATTTGCATAGCCTATTTGAAGCTCATATTCAAAATCACTCACCGCTCTAAGTCCTCTAATAACCGTTTTTATCTCAAGCTCCTTAGCTAAATCCACAAGCAAATTAGTAAAGGTAACAATCTCTACATTTTTTAAATTTTGTGTCGCAAGTAGGGCTAAATCTTTGCGTTTTTCTAAACTAAAACAAGGGTTTTTATGCTCACTTTGTGCTATGGCAACAACCACTTTGTCAAAGATTTTAAGCGCTCTTTTAATCACATCTAAATGCCCATTTGTGATGGGGTCAAAGCTGCCCGGATATAAACAAGTCATCGACTCTCCTCATAAAAATGTGTTATTTTACTTAAATAAAATTAATTGGAATTTGATTTATTGTATAGTTTATGTTAAGACTAGGTTAGCTGGTCGATGATTTTTAGACTTTCATAGTGTGCTTTTAAGTCCTCATTTAAATCTTTGCTTAAATTGTCTAAATCCTTTTGTTTTAGCTGCTCGTATTCCTCTGGGTATTGTTCTTTAAGCTTTAAAAGCTCACTCATATTTAAGGCACTTAGTCCTTGCTCTAACGCTTTATTTTTGATATTAGTTGCGTCATTTTTCTCCTCTGCCTCATCGCTTGCATTTTCTATCTCTTTGCTTTTTCTTTTTAATTTTTCTAAAATTTCTTTACTTATGGAGCTTGGATTATCAAATATAATTTTAGCCTTAGCGATAACTCTTTCTTTTGAGCCTTCAAGCTCCAAAATGCTTATTTTTTTGTCCGCATTTTTATCAAAGGCAAGAAAGGCATTTAAAGCCTCGTCCAAGCTTCTTTCTTTATCATCATTTGCCAAAATTTTACCCCCACCACCTTGTAGGTAAAGTTGTCTTACAACATCATTTGGACCACCTTTATAAACATTTGGCGTGTAGATTACTTCACTATTATAAAGGTAAAGATTTTCGTTTTCTCTTCCTTGTATCAAGCCATTTTTATCTGCATCGGCTTTGAGATAATTTAAATCATAAGCCGCATTTTTAAACCACCCAGCGATGAAATTTTGCGCTTCTCCGTTAAGCCTTATCGCTCCATCTTCTCGTAAAAAATAATTATCTTTTTGATTAAAATGTTTTATAATTCTTGCAAAATTACTTTTTGTGAGATTTAAGCTGACAAATTTAGAGCTTTCCTCATCTTGGAAAATCACCCTCACGCCCTCACTACGATTTAAAACGCTTAAAAAATCTTCTTGCTTAAGTTGCTCTTCTTTTAAGCTTTGAAAATCTTTAGCCTTTATACTCGCTCTTTTAGAATAGGTAAAACCATCATTTAAACCGATAATTTGGACATCTTGGGCGATTTTCATTATTTATCCTTTACTATCTTGGTTTATATTGCATAGCTGATAAACGGCACATACTTGCTTGATAGTAAGGCAATCTATCGCAGTATCTTAATTTATTGTAATAAATATACCACTGCTCCGCATAAATGCTGGAACTTGATTTTGATTTACTTAAATCATAAGCAGAATTTGCTAAAGCAACACCTGAAAAGAACACACCGAGCAACATAATAAAAAATAATTTTTTCATTATTTACCTTTCAAATTGAGATATTTACATTTAAGATTCTAGCAAAATAAATATAAAAAATTTAAAAAAACAATTTTTTTGATAAAAAATCAAAAGCATTTGTTACTTTTAGGAATTTTTTTATTCTTTTTATGATTAATCATTAATTTTATCGCTTAAAATAACAGCGTTTATTTGCGATTTGTGTTTAAAGTTTTAAAAGAGAGGGCTTATGCTTTAGATTGAAATTTGACAAAATTTTATAAATGCTTCAAATGATTTCTTAGGCTATAAAAGAGCTATGAAGGTATCTAAAAAAGAATTAACAAGTCCGCAATGAGCTACTTTCCCCCTGCCAGTAAGGCGGTTAAGCGATAAACCAAGCCCCCACGCCTTTTAAATTCTAAAACCAAGCCCTTTAAAATGGCTCATCACTCTCTAAATTTAGCGTTTTTTGAATTTCTTTAAAATCCACTTGCACCATTTTTTTACCCTCATCATATAGGCTATAAAAGCTTTGATTATTTTGCTTAAAGCCCACTTCCTCGACAAAGTGCTTTCCTGTTTGCTTGTTTTTTTGCATGATGAATTTGCGTTTTGAGGGGTGAAAAGCCTTATTTTTATGGCTTAGGTCGTGTTTGTCGCATTCTACCTTCTCAAGCCGCATGATGATACTTGCCTCATGCGATGCTCTTTTAGAGCCAAGAGGATTTTCCGTATCACTTTTAGAGGTTTGCACGACCATTAAGATTAAAATGTCAAGCTTATGACAAAGCTTAGCTAAAACGCTAAATTTCATCGTTTCCCTTTCTTCAGGGTTGTTTCCTTCATTATTATTTTCTACCCTCATTTGGCTATCGATGAAAAAGACTTTTACGCCCTTTTTGGCTAAAATTCTTATATTATTTTCCATTTCAAAGATATTATAACCATCATTTAAAATAATCAAATTTTCCTTATTAAAATGCGTGTTATTTTGCCTTTTTTTGATGTAGTCCCATATGGTAAATTCAAAGCAGAAAAAGGCGACTTTATGCAAACGGGAGATATTTTCTATCACTTGGAGGCAAAGGCTAGTTTTACCCATTTCAGGATCTCCGCTAATTAGTACAAGCTGTGCCATTTCAAAGCCTCCGTCTAAAGCGTGGTCTAAAAAGCTCACTCCGCTTTTTATCTGCTCGTTTGCCTCTCTTTGATTGTATTTATTCTCCCACTCTAAAAAGCTTAAAAAAGAGCTTGTATAAAGCTCACTAAAATCACTTTGCAAATTCTCTAAATTTAAAAGCGTTTTTTCGCTACTTGCCTTTAGCAAAAGCCTTGCTAAACTCTCTTGCTCTCTTAGCATAAAGGACTTTTTAAGAGGCTTTTCGTATTCTAAAAAGTCAAGCTCAGGTACGGCGCTTGCGATTTTTATATACTCCTCACTTTTAAGCTCCATTTCGCTTAATTCTGCTTCAAAAGCGGCTAGGCTGATTTTCTCTAACTTATAGATTTTAGAAAGGAAATTTTGATAACTTGGCTCAAATATTTTTTTATGAAAAGCGTTTTCAAATTCACTTAATTTCTGCGGGAATTCAAGTAAAGATCTTATCACTATGCTTTGCATTATTTGCCTTTTTGTAAAGAATTATTTTTTAATTTTTCATAATAATAGCTTCTTAAAAGCTCCAAAGGGTCGTATTTATAGCGGTCGTTTTGACTTTTAAAATTAATCTTAGAATTTCTTGCAAGTCTTAAAGCCTCCTCGTTTAAAAGCTCATCATACAGGGCATTTAAGCTCTTTAGATTAATCACTCTTTCGCCCAAAGCTCTTTGAAAAAGTGCTTTGATAAAGCTCTCATTTAAACGCATGACAAATTCACACAAAAGCCTTTTTTCCACGCTGTTAAGATAGCTTACATTATCAATAATGTATTCTAAAAACTCTTTTTTATTCATCATCACGCCCAAAAAAGAAAATATTTTGCGATTTATACTGCTCTAAAAAGTCCAGTAAAGACTTAGTTAAATAGGCATTTTTGGTCAGTTTCATCTTTTTGCTTTGCCTTGCAATTTGCAAATTTGTGCTTGTTTTTAGCATAAATCTTTGTCTTTTTTTTGATTTTGTTTGCTCTTTTAAAATTCCTGTTTCTTGCATAATTTAAGCTCCTTTCTACCATTATGCTAAGGCTGATGTTTTCAAATTGTGCGATTTCTTTTAAAAGCTTTAAAAGCCGTCTTTCTAGGTAAAAAGTCGTGCTTCTTTGCTTAGGTTTTTTACTTGTTTTATAATGGCTAGATCTATTAAGACTTCTCATTTTACTGCCTCTAAGCTATCAAAATACGCCATTAAGCCGTCTTTTTCTTTTTGCCTTACACTTGCCTTGCTTTGTGAATTTGTGCTTGTTTTAAAGGCAAATAGCCCTTGCCAACCTTGCTCTATGCTTTGATTGATGATGGCGATAATGTTTTGATTTGCTAGTTTAAAACCCTTGATTTTTTTGAGTTGTCTTTCCTTACTCATTGCGTTAAATTGTCCTTTTGAAAGCCTTTTTTTATAAGCAAACCATTTATCGATTTCAATTTTTTCTCTTTCATCAAAACAAGAAAGGTCTAAAAGGCTATTTTTTGCTTTAAAGCCTTGTTGAAGGTTTAAAAAAATGGTGCGATTTGAAAAATTTTTCAATCGGTATAAGAATTTTTTATTGCTAAAAAATTCTTTATTATATATGTGCGAACTGAGTCCGTCCAGCGGTTTTTTGTCGCCCCTTTGCACTTCCTTATTTTCCATACTTTTAGCATTTGCATCCTTAACAAATCCGTCATTTTCCATACTTTCATTTTCATTAACGCTATTTTTAGGGCTTTCATTGCACTCATTTAGCTCTTTTTCCTCATCATCAAAAGAGTTAAAAATAATGGTAAAATTTTGCGTGTATTTTGCACTTTTTTCGTCTAATTCTTGTGCCTTTTCAAAAATCCCCACATCAATTAATTCTCTTAAATATCTTTGAGTTGCCCTCACGCCTAAGCCTAAAAAATTTGCTAAATATTTTGTATTAAGCCGCCAATTTTCAGGCAAAGAAAGAATTTTAATACACAAAAGTTTGGCTGTGTTACTTAAATGTGGATGGTTGATAAGCTCATTGCTAACCTGCGTGAAATTCCCTTTTAATTTTGCTTTAATTATCATATTCTTTCCTTTCTTGCTTTCATTTTAAGCGTATAAATGCTAGAGCTTTTAAGCTCATAAAGCTCTAGCGTGATGTTAAAATTCGCGCCTTTAAAGCAGTGCGGACATAAAGGCTCACACTCAAAACGCCCCTGGTTTAAAACCTTAGCTTTTTGCTTTTCATTAAGCTTTTCAAAAAGCGGCTTTGTCGCGTGAAAAAGGGGCGCATAAGCCCCACAAAAGCCGCATATAAATTTCTCGCTTCGCGGCATTTTAAATTTGTAAAAGATTTCTTGCATAGCGTTTCTCCTTTTCTATAAACTCAAATAGTAAAAGATAGCACCGCATAAAATGGCTTTTATCTTTTAAAATAAGAGGCGTTTTGCCCTTATGCTTTATCTTTATACTTATTTGCATAAGGCTTAATAACTGCTCTAAATTCTCAAAACTAAAGCCCTTAGTTTCCCTGTTTTTAAGATTTTGTAAAAAGTCCCTCACACACTTGCTATAACTCTGCTTCGTGCCGTCATAAAAACCTGCTAAAAGTTTCTTTTCCCAAATTCTGCTTAGGTAGTATTGTTTCATTTAAATCTCACTTTCTTTAGTGTTAAAATTCTTAAAGCTAAAAGCCTTAAGCTTCCAGCCTCCTTGCTTATAAACATCGATGATTTTTTGAATATCTGCGAGGCAGTAAGCTTTCGTATCTATCATTTTTTCCCGTCCTGTTTTTTCATTAATGACCTTTATAAAAAGCGTGTAAGTCATAGCGCACCCCCTAAAAAGCCCTTTAAAAACTCCGCGTGCGTGCCGCTTGGTAGGTATTTAGAATAAAAACTTAGCGTAATGCTTGTATTTTTATGCCCCATCATCCAGCTTACCCACATTAAATTCTCCCCCTTTGAAAGCATAAAGGAGGCGAAGCTATGCCTAGTGTTATAAATAGGACGATAAGCGATGTTAAAACGGCTTAAAAGGGTGATGTATTGCACTCTTAAATAGCTTTTGTGAAAATTCTTTATATAAGGCTTTAAAACGCCTTTAAAGATGAAGTCCTCCTCACTTGGCTTTCTTTGCTCTTTAACCTGCTCTAAAAATTCAAAAAGAGGTTTCAAAAGATCTATAATCCGCCTTGAATTTGCCGTTTTAGGACTGCCTAAGCCAAAGCTATTGATACTTTGCTCTATGATGATTTTTTCATTTTCAAAGTCTATATGCTTCCATTGCAAGGCTAAAATTTCGCCTGTTCTAGCCCCACACAAAAGGGCGATTTTAAGATAAATGCCTATCTCTCCTGTGCTTTGCGTGAGTAGGGTTTGAATTTCTTGATTGCTAAAGGCTTGAATTTCTTTTGTATCATCACGCCATTTTCGCATTTTGAAGGGGTTTTTTTCTATAAGCTCATTTTCTAAAGCATAGCAAAGCACTCTATTTAGCGTTTTGGCATAGTGCTTTTTCGTGCAAACGCTGATATTTTTTTCATCTAAGAAATTGAAAAATTTCTCAATTTCCTCTTTATCGATGTCTGTTACATTATGCCACTCAAAAAAGCCAAGCGCGGGGCGTATGTTTTCCACAAGGCTATTTTTAGACTTTGGCTTAAGCCCGTATAGGGAGTCTAAGAAGTCTTTAGCCACATTTTTAAAAAGCTTCACGCCTCTTTTTTTATGTGCTTCATAGGTCTTTTTGAATTTGTGCTTTTGCTTTTTAAGATAGAGCTTTACAAAGTCCGTTTTAAGCTCTTTTAAAAGGGCGTATTGCTCGCTTTGCTTTTTCATCTCATCCACCGCAAAAGAAGTCGAAAAACGCAGTCTTTCTTGCGTCCCATTTCTAACGATACTTGCATCGATATACCACACACCATTACGCTCATAAAGCGTAGAATTTAGAATTTTTTCTATCATAATCTTTTCTCCTTTTTTGCCTAGTTTCCTAAGCTTTTAAGCCTTAAGATACCAAATTTAACTTTGCTCCTATGTATCTTTTAGCACCTATTTTCCAGCTTTAAGAAAAGCTTTTTTGGCTTGGCTTAAATTTGCCTCGCCGCCGCCCCGCCCTGCTTGACCCTGCCCCGCCGCCACACAAAAGGCATTAATTTAGCCTTGCTTTTTGCTCACACGCTTAAGCTAAATCACGCTTCGCAAGCTCACCCTACAAACGCTCTAGCGACTTGTTTTAACCAAAGCCTATGCCGTGCTTAGCTCACGCTTTTGCTTTTTTCGCCACGCTTTGTGCTTGTCTGCCACACACTTGACAAATTCACGCCCTTAAGCGACCGCACACGAGCTTCCTAACCGCTTTTAGAGCGTGCTTTTTGACGCCGTTTTAGAGGCTTTGCTTTGCCTCCTCAAAGCAGTTTCACACGACTTAAGCCCCACTTTAACCCTGTCCTAGCTTGTTTTTAGCCACGCTTAAGCTAATTTACGCTTTAACGACCGCTCACGCCCTAGCCTTTTGCCGCCACACGAGAGCCGCCTACAAAGCCTCCGCCTTTGCTTCACGCCGCCGCCCTTTTTGATACGACTGCTTACCCTCACACGAGCCAAGCCTCCTTACCAGTGCCAAATTCACGCCGATAAGCCACACAAAAAGCTTTCATAAAGCCCAAACTATCGCCTAACAAGAGGCTTTAACTGCCCCAGTAGCGACCGCACACGAGGGGGCGTTTAAGCTAGTTTTTAGTTTTTATGGGGTTTAAAGTGCTTTAAACCCCATAAAAAGGGCTTTTCTAAAGGGCTTTAAAACGCCTTTTTGTGCCAAAAGCTTTTTTTAAAAGCTAAAAGCCTTTAAAAGCCTTGTTTATAGGGCTTAGATTAGATTTATCCTTGCTTTTTTATGGCACAAAGCATTTTAAATTTGTGTCATAGTGATAAAGCTAGTCTAAGCCCTATAACATAGACTTTTGAAAAGATTTTTTACTCAAAAGATTTTTTAAAGCGTGAGACAAAAACAAAACTTTAAGGTGGGGCTGACCCCCCCTCCGCTTTCTTAAAAAATCCTAAAGCCTTTTTTAAAATACTTTTCAAAAGCCTATATCATCGAAGCTTTTATTTTTTTTGAAAAATTGCTGTTTATTTTAGTGGAGAGGCTTCTAGCCTTAGTTTTCTCTCTGCCTTACTGGCAGGGGGAAAGGGTGAGAGTGTGGAAAAATAGGCTTTTAAAGGCTTAATTAGATTTGCTTTGAATTGAGCTTAGGGGGCTTTTGGTGGGTTGAATTGAGACAAAATTTAAGGCTTTTAGGACTGGGTTTAAATGAGCTTAGGGGCGAACTGGGGCTTTTAGAGTAAGTTTAAAGGCTTAGGCGTCTTAATTGGGTGGGGCTAGGCTCTGTTTGGATAAAAGTCGGTTAAATAAAACGGCTTTGCAAAGTGGTGGGGACGGCTTTTATTAAACAAGGGCAAAATTTGGCAAAGTCTAAGAGGGGTTTTAGCGTTTGGGACTAAGAAATTCAAGGCAAAACGGGGCTTTTTTCACTTGTGAAAAAAGGGTGGGGACGCCTTTAGGTTTGTTACTTTAGCGGAGCTTTGCTTCGCGGTGAAAGTAAATTAAAAAAAGGAAATAAAATGTTTTTAAATTGTTTTTTTGAAAGTGGTAAGGAAAAAATGGTCTGTGATGTGTGTCAAAGGGAAAATGATAAGGCACTCATTTTTAATTACAATGTCGATAAAAACGCTGTTTTTAGGCAAATGCTCATCGAGGCAAATTATAGCGGGGTGCTAGAATTTAAGCCCTTATGTGTCTCTTGTGAGTGTGAAATGCAAACCCCGCTTCGCTTTGAAATCGCACATAAGGAAATTACGGGGATTTTTTTAAAGGCTAGGGCTGTGTAGGGGGGGGGACGGCTTGGGCGTGAATTTAGGGTGAAAATCAAAACGCTTAAGGCGTTTCTTTTCTAAAGGGCTAAATTGCTTCGTTATGAAAGGCTTTGATTTTCTTAGGAAAGCAAGTTTAAAAAGGCAAAATTTGGCAAAGGCGTGAGCCTTTGGGCGGGTGGTGCCTTTAGGTTTGCTACTTTAAGGCGAATTTACTTCGCCTGATGAAAGTAGGTTAAAATAGGAGGAAAGTGATGGATTTGCAAGAGTTTAAAAGTAGGATAGACATCGTTAGGATTATAGAAAATTATCTCATTTTAAGAAAAGAGGGGGCGTTTTACAAGGCAAATTGCCCCTTTCACGCGGAAAAAACTGCCTCTTTTATCATCAATGTTAATAAGGGCTATTGGCATTGCTTTGGGTGCGGAAAGGGTGGTGATGCTATCAAATTCTTACAAGATTATAAAAATCTTAGCTTCACTGAAGCGGCGGCTGAAGTGGCGAAGCTTGAAAATATAGAATTTAGCTTTAACTCCACTCAAAAAGAGGAATTTGGCTTTTTAAAAGAGCTTGGTGAGTATTTTAAAAATAATTTTAATGAGGAGTGCTTAGCTTTTTGCAAAAAAAGGGGCTTAGATGAGAGTGATATAGGCGAATTTGAGCTTGGATATACGGGGGATTTGGAAAATTTGCTTAGATTTTTAAAGGCGAAAAATTATATGAGCTTAGCCAAAAAACTGGGTTATATCAAAGAAAATCAAAAGGGCTTTTATTCTCTTTTTGTAGGGCGCTTAAGCTTTGTGATAAAAGATAGCTTTGGCAGAGTGAGGGGCTTTTCTACAAGAGAGCTAAAGGCAGGAGGAAAGCTTGGCAAATATGTGAATTCTTTAAATAGTGAGCTTTTTAATAAGAGCTTTTTGCTTTATGGTTTTGATAAGGCAAAAGACTATGCGAGGCTTTCTAAAAAGCTTTATTTATGTGAGGGCTTTTTTGACGCGATCGCCTTACAAAAAGCGGGTTTTAAAAGTGCGGTGGCTTGCTTAGGGACGGCTTTTACGCATTCGCATTTAAGCCTTATCAAAAGGCTAAATGTGGAGAATTTGGAGCTTGTTTTCGTGCCTGATAAGGATAAGGCTGGCTATGAAGCTGTGAATAAAGCTCTTTGGCTGTGCTTTGAAAATGAATTTTTTAATCTCAAAGTGGCGCTGTGTAAAAAAAATGTGAAAGATATAGGCGAATTTATGCAAAAATACGACATTAAAAGCCTAGCTTTGCATACTTATGAGGGTCTTGAGTTTTACATTAAATTTGCTATGCAAAAGGCGCAAAATAGTGAGGCAAAACACGCGCTTTTTATAAAGCTTAAAAAGATGATAGAAAGCGTGAGTAATTTTTATCTTAAAAAAGAGCTTTTTAGCAAGGCGGCAAGGCTTTTAAATATCGATGAGAGCGAGTTTTTAAAGGCAAAAAAGACTTTTAAAAATGATACGGAAAATCAAAGACAAATTTTGCAAATTATTAAAAGTGCTTTAAACGATGAGGACTTTAAAGAAAGGCTTATTTACTATGCGGGGGAGTTTTTAGACAGGGCGTTTTTTAACGATGAGGGCAAAAAAAGGGAGCTTTTAGCTGATGAAAGTGTGGAAATTTACGCAAAAGAAAGGCAAAATGAAGCCTTAAAAGCCTTTGTTCTTTCAAATCTTTATAAGCAAAAAGAAAGCGAAAAAGAGCCTTTGAGGCTTAAGGAATTAGCCAGTAAAATCACACAAATTAAAAGCGAGGTTTAGGCTTTTGAGATTTTATAAAGCGTGTAAAATACGGCAAAAATGAAACAAGCAAGAGAGACAAATAAGGTTAAAATTCCAAACATTTCAATTCTCCTTTTCGAGCTTATCAAGCTCTTTTATAAAATATTTTAAAGCGATGATTAAGACTAAAATTAAAACGAGGCTTACGCAAGAAATGATTATAACACAAATTTTAAGGCTTTTTTTAATGGGCTTTTTGGGTTATTTTCGGTGCTTAAAGGGAAATTTTGGGTGCTTATTTTAAACCCTTATTTACGGGGCAAGGGTTATCCACAAGTGAAGCTTAAAGGCTAACGCCTTTTTTCACTTGGGCTAAATTGTTTCGTTGCATAAGGTTTAAAATAAGCTTGGAAAGTGAGCTTAAGGCGAGGGGCTTTTGGGCTTTAGCTAGGTTTTAGGTGGGATTTTGGCAAATCCGCAGGATTTGGGCGGGTCGTGCCTTTAGCTTTGAAAGTTGTAGAGGCGAACTTGGGGCTTTTGCGTAAGCAAAAGGGTGGGGACGCCTTTAGGTTTGCTACTTTAAGGCGAATTTGCTTCGCGGTGAAAGTAGGTAAAAATAGGAAATAATTTTTATGGGTTTAACAGGTAGAACTAAGAGAAAAAGAAAAAGGTATTATAATCAAGCTATGAATCAATTTGGTGCTATTATAGAAAAATATGAGCTTGGTATGGCTGCAAATGAGTATAGTTACATCGCTTGGGCTATCGCCGATGCAAAGGTCGAGGCAAGTAAGGGGATATTTGGCGGCTTTAATATCTTTGGGGGGATTTTCACTATCATAGGGAGCATTTTTACAGGGGGGATTTTAGGCATAGTAGGTGGGGGCTTGGGCTTAGCGGCTAATAAAATTATGACAGGCAACGCCCTTAAGGCGGGGGATTTAGCCTTTAGAGCAAATGCTACTTATGCAAAATCAGCGTGGCAAAAGGCTTTTAATGATAGTAGAAATAAAGGAGATCAAAGCCTTTTAAATAGCGATAAAAATTATAGCATTTACGCAGATGGGAGCATTTATAGGCAAAATGCGCCCGGAAGTGAAAGTTACAGCCCTAGTCTTGCTTATGATACTAGCAAGGGCTTAAGAGGGGATTTAAAAGAAGATAAAGTCGATGAAATGATAATGACAAGAGCCCATTATACACAAGGGGGAAATGAAGGCTTTGTAAATGAGCTAGGCGAGGGTTATATCCAAAAGGGCGAGGGGGGCATAAGTGTCAAAGAAAAGCAAGATAGCCATTTAATCAATGCTAAGAAAGCTAATGACCGCATACTAAAGGGCTTTAGTGAGCTTGTGGGAGTGGGCTTTGATTTTAAGGGGACTGCAAATAAGCATTATGAAGCTGTGGTGGCTAAACAGGTGCATCCTTTTTTTAGACAAATTTGCACGGAGGATTTTATAGACAAAAATAAAAATTATAATAGGGCTTTAAGGCTAGAGCTGCCTTTGCATTTTGACGAACTTACCAAAACAAGAAGGCAAAGCAAAGAGGAGAGGGATAAGGCTTTTAAAGAAAGTGAGAGTTTTAAGAGGGTGTTAAATGAGGATTATGAAAAATGGCTAGGTGAGAGTGAGGAGTTAAAGGAGCTTGAAAAGGCTTTAGAAAATGCGGGGTGGTTTTATAAAAAGATAGAAAGGCAAATTGCAAAATTAAAAGAGGAAAATAAAAAAAGGCTTGAAAAAGCGCTTTTTGAGAGTGAAAAGGCTTTGATGAGTGGGGATTATTATATCCAAAAATCGCGCCTTTATACTTTGGAGGAAAAAAGGGAAAATTATGCTCAAATGGTGGAAGTTAGGGTGGAGGATTTTATCAAAAAAGTGCCTTTTGTGTGCTTTTATAAAGATGAGGCGGCTTTAAATAATGCCTCTTTTTTAAACACGGAGCTTTTTTATAATGAAAATAGCACTTGGATAAGTAAAAATAGCAAGGACATTGATAGCTGTTTTGATACGCTTTTTAGTGAGGATAGCGATGAAAATATCATAAGCTTTTATGAAACTTACATTTTAAATCATTTCGCGCCTCTTGTCTTTAAAAATGGCGAAAGTAAGGAGGCATTTTATCTCATCTTTGAGGGGAAAATTTATCTTAAAGTGGTAGAAAATGCAGAGCTTTTAAAAGAGAGGGTTTATAGGGGGTTTTAATCTTTTAATTTTTTGAAAAATTTAAGATAAAGCCAAATAATACAAACAAGCGAGATTAAATTAAGACAAATGGCAAAAATCAAAATGCTAATTCTTAAAAAGATTAAATTTTCAGCATTTAAAAATAAATAAGAAATCAAAGCGATGAGCGTTAGGGAAAATGAGCCGGCAAGTTTTTCTAAATTATCTAAAATGCGGGTTAGTTTATTTTTCATCGATTAAATCCGCAAGTTTTTTAAAGAAAAATATGGGAGCGGTAAAAATAAAAATGATAGAAACGATTAAAATGGCTATGCTTAAAATTTGCATTTTCTCTCCTTTTTTTGAAATTATAACATAATTTAAGCCTTTTTTTAAAAGGGCGTTTAAAGCATAATTTTAAAGCTTTAAGGCTTCTCTCCTAAAGTTTTAAAGCGGTAAAAACAAGGCGGGGTCTCCTTTGACTATCATAATCTCCCGCCTTTTAAGGGTTAGTATGCTTTCACTTAATGAGCTTAAAGAACTTTACGATTTTGATTTAAGAGCAAGTCAAAGATCTTTTTATGAATTTCATCAAAGTTTAAAGTATTATCACGGCGATCAAATCGACCCTGTGAATTTACAGACCATTTTAGAAAGAAGACAAAGCCCCGTTATAGAAAATATTTTTAAACTCATCATTAATAAAATCATAGGCTATAAAGCCCAAAGTATAGCAGAAATCAAAGTCAGCGGACGCCAAGAAAGTGATCATAATACCGCGATTTTAATCAATGATATTTTAAAAGTATTTAGTGAGGATATAAATTACAATAAAGAAATCATTAAAAGAGATAGGAATTTAATTTTTGGCTTAGGCTTGTGCGAGTTATGGTGCGAAAAAGACAATGAGGGCGATTTTTTCTTAAGTCTTAAAAGCCTAGATCCGCTTAGCTTTTTAATGGACGCTTATAGTGAGGATTTAAACGCTCTTGATGCAAGGCGTTTTCATAAAAAGCTTAATATGGGCTTTGAGGAGGCAAAAAGGCTTTTAAAAACGCCCCCTTATATCAAAAATCAAAGAAATTTCGACCAAAGATGTATTTTAATAGAAAGCTGGATCAAAGAGGAGCAGGGTTTTGCTAGGTATATTTGGCAGGAGGAAGGCTTACTAAGCTATGAAAAAAAGCCCTTTAAAAATGGTATGCATCCTTTTATAGTGAGTAAATTTAATATCGATGAAAAGGGTGTTTGGTATGGGCTTTTTAGAGACATTAAGCCTTTGCAAGATTATATTAATTATAGTGAAAATAAAATGATGAATATGATAGGCACTTTAAAGGCGTTTTTTGAAGAAGATGCCATTTTAGAAGCGGAGGAATTTATCAAACAAGCTAGTTTAGATAATGCTGTTGTGAAAGTAAGAAGCGGAGCTTTAAGAGATAATAAGCTTAAATTTGTAGAGCATCACAACGACATAGCGACCATTAGCGCTAAGGCAAATGAAAAGCGAAATTTAGCCAAAATGATAAGTGGTTTAAACGATGAAGCCTTAGGAATTGCTAATAATAGAATGAGTAATGATGCCATTTCACAACGCCGCGAAGCTGGGCTTATGGGCTTACAAGAATACCTAAATGCTTGTGATGCTATGGATAGGCTCATTTTTAAAAAGGCGATTGATTATATCAGTCTTTATTTTACCAAAAAACAAGTCTTTCAAATCAGTGATGAGAGGGTGGGGCAGAGGTATTTTAGCATTAATGAAAATGAAAATAACCGCATAAAAATAGGCAAATTTGACCTTTCTTATAAATCTCAAATCAAAACGCAGTCAAATGAGGAAAAATTAGCCTCTTGGGCTGAGATTATTAAAAGCTTTTCGCACGATCCTAACTTAATGAGCCAAATGATGCTTTTAATGCTAAAAGATGTCCAAAGCACACAGGCAAAAGACTTGCTTGAACTCATCACGCAAAAGCAAAATGAGGCACAAAATGAAAGTGAGAATTTAGAAAAAGAGCTAAATTTAGAAAATATGAAGCTTGAGCTTGAAAAGAAAAAAGCCGAGATTTTAGAGCTAAAAGCAAAAACGAAAAAATACTCCTCTCAAGGCGATTTAGCACACGGCGTAGCCATTAATCAAAGCACACAAAACGCCCTTTTACTTGAAAATCCAAAGAGTTTAGAGCAAAAGGGCAATGCCTCTATGCAAAAAGCGGGGCAGGATTTAAGGTAAGAATTTGAAAAAGCTTTATTTGAGGTGCTTATTTTAAACCCTTATTTATTCAGCAAGGGTTATCCACAAGTGAAGCTTAAAACCCTGACGGGTTTTTTTTCACTTGGGCTAAATTGCTTCATTACGCAAGGTTTTAAATATAAGCCCTAAAAGCAAATTTAAAGGCGGGTCGTGCCTTTAGGGTGTAACAAATTCAAAGCTTAACACGGCTTTGCGGAGCAAAGGGACGGACTGGGCTTTAGCTTTTGTTACTTTTAGGCGAAATCGCATTTCGCCGCTAAAAAGTAAATTAAAAGGAGAATTTATGCAGTTTAATTTCAATTTTGAAGCGTTTGAAAAGAGTGGAAAAGATAAAAGTGAGGCGATAAATTATTTAAAAGGCTTAAATTCAAGCCTTGATTTTGATAAATTAGAAAGTGATTTAAAAGGCGATGAAAATGCCATTTATGAGGCTTTAAAGGGCGGTAATTTCTCCTTTTCAAAGCCTAGTGTTGAGGATACCAGGCAAAAACTGCTTAAAAATAAAGAAAATGAAGCCTTAAGGGCTGAATTTAACGCTTCGCTTTCTTGGCTTGATAATAAGCAAGATTATAATTTTTATGATTTTAAAAAGGCAAAAGAAAGGGCGAATTCAAAAGAGGGTTTAATCAAAGCGGATTTAAAAGCACAGGAAAAAGAGCTTAAAAGAAAAGAAGCCTTATTCGAAAAAAGGCTAGAAAATGAAAATATTTTGACTAAAAGCTTAAGAGATACGGCGGATAATCTTGGGCTTAACGCCGTAGCTGATAGCTTAGAACTGGGGCTTAATAAACTTGGCTTTAAAGATGAAAATTATATCTTTGAAAGTGAAAAAGAGGACATTAAAAAAAGAGCGCTTAAAAGCGTGAGGGAAAAGCTTCAAAGAGGGGATTTAGAACTTAATGAAAGGGAAAAATATGCCCTAAGGGATAAATACGATGAATTAGATTATAAAAAAGCGCTTGAAAAGGAAAAAGAAAAGCTAAGACTCATACAAAAAGATAGCGGATATAATAAAAGCGAAGTTGAATTTATGGAGGAGGAGCTGGGCTTTTTTCACACGCTTTTTAATGAGGCTAAGGACACGATAAGAGAATTTAAAGATGAGTATAAAAGTGAGGGGCTTATCGGTGCTGATGTGCAAAAAGCGATCAATGTGCTAAAGCAATTTGAGGAAAGTGAGCTTTTAAGACACGCTTTTAGCGATAAAAAGCAAGAATTACAACAAGAATATCTAAAAAATGCCCTAATTATAGCAGAGTTAAACGGCTTTGATGATGTGGGTCTTAGTAAGGAAAATGAGCTTTATTTCATCAAAAAAGACAAGGATAAAGAGCAAAAATACCTCGTAAATACGGGCTTTTTGGATAATTTTTGGGATTTAATCGAAAATTCTAAATTTGAAATCGCAGGAGGTGTAGCAGGAGGGATCAAGGGCTTTAATAGTGGTAAAAGTGCCAAAGGTAAGGTCGTAAAGAGCGTTTTAGGAGCTGCGGCTGGGAGCTTTGGCGGGGGATTAATGGACGCAAAAATTGCGGATATGTATCTAAATAGAGAGAGCAATTATGGGAGGAATTTAGAATACGCCCTTCAAGCAGGATTACTAAGCATAGCAGGGGACGGGGTGATCATAGCGGCTAAGCCTATGGCAAAAGGCGTGGCAAAGGGCGTAAAAAATGCTTATACTTATGCAAAAGAGCATACGCCTTTAGGGCTTTTTAGCACAATTCCTAGCCAAAATATAAACGCGGCAAATAAAATCATCGATGAAGTTTTTACGCCTGAGATGAAGGAGGAGCTAAAAGCCGCACAAAAGGAGTATGGTGGAGGCGTGAGGGGGGAGGATTTGGCAAATCCTGTCTTTGAAAAATTAAAAGAAAGCTTTGCTAAAAAATACGGAAAAGAGGATAAAAAAACGCAAAAAATAGCAAAACTGGCTGAAATCTTTAATCAAAACTCGCTAAAAACCAAGCAACAAGAAATGCTAGATCTAATAAGAAGCGATAAGGACGGCTCTACTTTAGCCTATTTGTTAGAAGTGGCAAAAGATGATGTGAAAATCCAAAATAATCTTAAAAATATGCTAAATCTTGCCTCTTATAATGTAGAAAAAAATCTTAAAAACTTAAATATAAATCCGCGTGAGATTAAGAGCATTTTAGACGAGTTTGAAAGCGGAAATAAAGCCGCTTTTAAAGAGGTCGAAAGCCAAATTTCAAAGCTTTATAATGAGGATATAAAGGTCGTTTTAGATAGAACAAAGTATGAAAATATCAAAAAGGACTTTTTAGAAAATGGGGTCAATTTAGAGGAAATGACGCCTTTTTTGAGGGATTTAGAAAATAATGTCTTTGCTAAAGAGGGCGTAACATTTGCAAAACTGAATAATTTTAGGAAAAATCTTAATTTTTACATTTTCAATAAAGACAAAACGCCTAATTTCATAAATACCCTTAAAAAAATAGCTGAAACTTCTTTAAAAGCGGAGATTGATAGGGGGATTGATAATATCTTTAAAGAGCTGCCAAAGGCTTATGAGAGCATTAAAGAGCTTTATAGCACTTCTTTGAAAGATTATGCCGCGATGAAAGAGCTGGGTGAGAGCATTAAAAATCTAAAGCTTCAAGATAGTGCTAAAAGTGCCGATGAAGTGGTGGAAAGTCTCATAAAATACGCTAAAGGACAAGGCGAAAATGGGATAAATAATCTGCAAAAAATCAAGGCTTATTTAGGTGAGGAGAATAACGCCTTTTTAGAAATGCAAATTTTAAACAGGCTTTTTAAGGAAAGCGTGGTGGATAACACAAAACTTAGGGTGTTTGATAGTGAGGGCTTTTTAAATAGGGTTAAGGAATTGGTGGGGGATACCCCCGCTCCGTTAGGGGCAAATTTAGAGGCTCGTGCCTTGAGCGGAGCTTCTCAAGGACCTTCTAAACAAGAGAATTTTATAAAAAAAGCTTTAAATGAGGCTGAATTCAAGGAAAGAAACGCCTTTATAGAAAGATTTTCGCACTTAAAAGGGCTTTTATTTAGCAATGAAAACACGGGGATTAAGGCTAGTTTTGGCACGGCTGGACTTAAGAAAATGACAAGCGATAAGGCTATTTTAAAAAGTGTTAATAATGGCTTTAGTGTCAAAGAGCATTTAG
The DNA here is from genome assembly GCF_900637395.1 of Campylobacter upsaliensis. Lineage (NCBI taxonomy): Bacteria > Pseudomonadati > Campylobacterota > Epsilonproteobacteria > Campylobacterales > Campylobacteraceae > Campylobacter > Campylobacter upsaliensis. Next base: position 381,103 of record NZ_LR134372.1, read on the forward strand.
AGGCAGTAAAAAACATCAAAGAGCTTTATGAAAAGGCTAGTTATAAGGGCGTAGATGATGATGTAAGGCATAGTGATAAGGCTGTAAAAATTCATCGTTTTATAAGTGAATTTGAGGGCGGAAATGCGGAAATTTTAGTTAAAGAAAGTTTAGACAAAAATCAAAATAAAATCTACACTTTAGAGCTGAAAGAATTGCATAAAGATAACGCTAGCCTTATCCAAAGTTTCACTAGCAGAGCAAGTAAGCAAGGCAATGGACTTGCAAATGAAAGTATAACACAACCCTTATTTAAAAGCAAGGAGGCTAGGGAGTTTTTAGAGCTAGTAGAGGGCTTTCACAAGCTTTATAAAAACGATGCAATAATTGCTAAAAATTTCACGCAAGGCACAGCCTCACAGCTAAGCACAAGCATAGCCACAAGTGCGGAGGGAGCGATAAAACAAAAGGTGGTTAAGGGTGGGTTTGATCCTATCTTTAGACTTTTGCCTGATGGGATTTTATTTGGACTTTTTTCTAAGCAAATTCAAGGAGGGGCGTTAAGGTATCATCTAAGAAAGGCACTAAGTAGAAGTTTAAATTATGATGATTTTAAGATAAAGCTTGAAAGAGAATTAAAACGCAGGCATTTTAACTCAAACACAAGCCGATTAATCGAAAAATTTATGCAAAATTTAGAGGATTTTAACGCAGAAAAAGAAGCAAAACTAGCAAGGATAAGAGAGGAGGAGGAGCTACAAAGGCAAGAGGAGTTAAAAAGATTAAATGAAATCAAAGCCGCACAAGAAAACGCATATCACACACAAGAGGCAAATTTAGGACAAGACATTTTAGAAACCGAGCTTAAAGAGGATTTTGGAGTAAATTTTGAGGGCTTTAAAGGCAAGGAGGCTATAAACAAGCTTTTAGAGGAAAAAAGAGGGCAAGTAAAGGGGGCGTTTTATAAAGAGGGCTTAGGGGAGATTGACTTAGTATGGGGGGAGGTTAAAGGAAGTGGTAAGGAAGCAAAAGGTTACGGACTTTCTAAAATAATCGAAAAACACGGCGAGGATTTTAAGGAATTTGGCGAGGGTTTAGAGGGAGTTAGCAAAGGGCTTGATGAAATCATCACAAAGGGCGAAATTCACACGCAAGAATATGGCAGAAAGACGATTATTTACCATAAAAATGGCGATGTTTATAAGGTGGGATTAAAGCAAAACTGGAAGGGTGAGCCGACTAAAAATAGCTGGGTTATCACAAGTTATAAAGAGGATAGAGAAGCCGATAAGTTTATCCACTCTAGCGACTTTACAAAAGGCGAGACTCTGCCTTTAAACTCAAATGAAAGTATAGCACAAAAAGCTGATGATTTTGGAGTAAATTTTGAGGGCTTTAAAGGCAAGGAGGCTATAAACAAGCTTTTAGAGGAAAAAAGAGGGCAAGTAAAGGGGGCGTTTTATAAAGAGGGCTTAGGGGATATTGATTTAGTATGGGGGGATAAAAACTATGGCTTAGAGCATATTTTAAACAAGCACGGCGGGGAATTTGAAAACTTAGCAAAAGAACTTAGCGAAGCGGTAGAAAATGGCAAGATTGTCAAAGATGACAAAGGGCGTTTAAGGCTTGAATATGAGAATAAAATCGTAGGGATAAAGGATAATTGGAAAGGCGAAAAAACTGCCCATTGGGTAGTAACTGCTTATGTTAAAAAAGAGAAAGAAGCAAGTTTATATACATCTGCTTCTTTTACAAAAGGCGAGACTCTGCCTTTAAACTCTAGCACCATTATACCACAAAACACGCAAGAAATAATTAAACAAGCAAAAGAGAAAGGCGAAAGTATATCATCTACGCCTTTTACTAAAGAGGATAATCTCTCTTTAAACTCAAGTGAAAGTATAGCACAAAAAGCTAAAAATGACGAAGTTTTGGAAGTGGAGATAATAGAGGAAGTAGGCTTAAATGAGCCGATGAAGTTTTTAGAATTTCAGCAAAGAAAGCTTTTAACATATATTAAGCAAAACACGCCTTTAAGGCTTTTAGAACGCAAAATTGAGCTTAAGACAAGAGATATTTTAAATTATTTAGAGCAAAGTGCCTTAAATGGCAAGGAAAAAGCCTTTTTAATGCGAAATTTAGAGAGGGACTTAGGCAAAATTGAGGCGAAAATCAAAGAAAAAGAGAGCGTTAAAGAGAGTGAAACTAACGGGGCTTTAAAGAATAAGAGGGAAAAATTTTTAACACAAGAATTAATCGATTATTTAAGGGAAGTTAAGCGAGGGTTATTAAAAGTATCAAATTTGCCTTTAGAAAAATTAAAAGATGAAGTTAGGTCAATAGACCCTAAATTTATAAAACGCGAAGTAGAATATAAAAAGAGAACGGCGCGCGAATTTTATGACAATTTTGAGAATATAGGAATAAATGACATAATGCAGGCAATAAATCTTTCTAATGTGGAAAATAGATTATCATACGAGCAAATAAAACAAATTCAAAAAGCAATAAAAAATAGAGGTGAATTTAAACGCTTTTTTAGCAAGGAGAAAAAGGCTAATTTTGAATATGAAACGCAAGAAGCTAAGGGGAGTGAGGATATAATTTTTACTGATACAAAGGGTAAGGAACACACACTCACAAAAGAAACGCAAAAAGCGTGGCTAGAGGCGTTTGGGCTTAAAAGTTTAGATGAGGAAGCAATAGTAGAAATCCCAGTCGATTTAAAAGAGCGTTTAGGTAAGGAGATTAAGCTAAACAAAAAAGATTTTGAAAAGCTTGTAAAAAATAAGCGTGAAAAGTATATACCACAAATCAAAGAAACTTTTAAAGAGCCTGAAGCGGTATTCATCGATGAAAATGACGACTTAATTTTTGCGAAAAGCTTTAATGATAAATTGTTTTTTGTAAATGTCAATAGAGACTATGGCGAGGCTTTTAAAGCCTTATCCTTAGCACCAAAGAAAAATAATAATCTTTTAAATAAGCTTGATAAGAGTAAAGAGATTTTGAAGCTAGACTCCAAACTTCGAGATTACACAGCCCAACAAGCTTTTACAGGAGTTCTATCTGCGTCCAACAAGCCTAGCAGTGAAAGTATAGCACAAAATGCGGGGGAAATAAAGCCTTTAAGCAAAAAAGACTGGACGCAGTTTAAAAGGGATAAGGAAAAATTTGCCAAAAAATACGAAGAGGCGCAAGGACTTTCTCGCTTAAAAGATGAAATTTCGCATCAAAAACATTTAAAGGAACAAGCAGAAAGAAATTTAAAAGAACATTATAGTGATGAAAAATTACAAGAAGCAAAAAACGAAATAGCTTTAGCAAAAACTAGCGAGGAAAAAGACCGCGCAAAATGGTGGGCTGATGAAGCCTTTCTAAAAGAACGACAATGGCATTTAGACAATTTGCAAGAGGCAAATGAGGAGTTAGAAAAATTAGAAAGAGAACTTAAAAAGGCACTTGAGGATGATGAGCTAAAAAAGCAAGAGCTAAACGAACTTAAAAAGGAATTAGAAAAGAAGAATTATGAATTTTATAATTTTGATAATAGATTAATACTAGGATTAAAACTCGATGCTTTAACTCCGCTTGACACGATAAAAAATGCCTTTTATTATGGTCTTGAAAAAATAAGCCCAAAAGAAGCTTTAGGGTATTTAGACGCAAATAAAAAAGGTTTTAAAGTCCCTTACACTTTAAAATTATTTGATAAGCTTGTAGAAATTACTAAAGAGCCTGAAGTTAGAGAAATTTTTAACAAGCGAACCGAAATATTAAATAAACAAGAGCAAGAGCAGTTTTTAAAAGAGCTTGAACCAGCCTTAGATAAGCTTATGCAAAAATCCGCTAAAGCGGAGCAAGAAAGTGAGCTTATAGATTTTAATGCAAATATAAAGCAAATAAAAACACAAATGCTAGAGCGTTTAAAGCCTTTATTTAACCAAGAAATTATCACAAAACACGGCTTTAAAGCCGTGTTTAACTTAAAATCTCTTTCAAAAATGACAAGCGATAAGGCTATACAAAAAAGCATAAATAACGGCTTTAGTAAAGAGAAGCATTTAAGAGCGGTTTTAGATATAGAAAGCTTATTTAAAAAGGCAAATTTGGTAAAAACATACGAGGACGAAAAGGGTGGGAAAAATGTTTTAATCCATCGTTTTAATAGTGAATTTGAAAATGCAAATGCCTTAATTACAACAAAAGAAAGCTTAGATAAAAATTTAAATAAAATCTATACTTTAGAGCTTGAATTAACCCCGCGTTTTAGCGATGAAGTGCGTCCGACTGACACTAAATCTAACACGGGCGGCTTTAACTCACAAGAGCATACGGCGGACGAAAACATAGCGACTATTGCTAAAACCGATGAGGAAAGTATAGCACAAAAAACTACAAAGCAAAGCGAAAAAGAGGAGCTAGAAAGGCAAATCCCTTTCATTGAAGCAGAAATTCAAAAATATGAGGCAAAAACCGCAAGGCTTGATGAGAGGATTAAAAAAACGCAGACTAGAATACAGCCTTATTTAGATGAAATCAATGCCTTACAAAAACAATACGATGAGCTTTATTTTACAGAGACAAGGGGCGAGGAGGCAAACGCAAAAAAATGGCTTAAGCTTGATGAAATCAAAGCAAAGCAAGAGGAGCTAAGAAAGCCTTATAATGATGCGCTTTTCAAATTTATACACCCTTATCAAAGACTTAAGGGCAAAGTGCAAACGGAAATTCAAAAGTTAAAATTTGGCTTACAAGATAGGGCGGAAAGACTGCAGGAAATTCAAAACGAAGCTTTAACAAGCAAGGCACAAAAGGCGTGGTTAGAGGCTTTTGGCTTAAAGAGTATGGAGGAAGCTTACACGCCGAAATTTAGCAAAGAAGTGAGCGAGGCTTTAGAAAGGGTGCTAAATGGCGAACAAATCAAGCTTACAAAGGGAAGTTATGAAAAGCTTTTAAAGCGTGATAGAGAGGAGTTTTTGCCCTTTATCAAAGAGACTTTAGAAAATGCGGATGCGGTGTTAAAAGATAAGGAAAATGCCCTTATTTTTGTGAAAGATATAGGCAAAAAGAGCTATTTTACAAGCGTGGCAAAAAATGCAAATAATGAGTGGGTCATCTCTACAAATTCGCTTAAGACTTTAAATACTTTAAAAAATAGACTTGATGATAATGGAGAGCTTTTGTATCTAAGCAAGGAAGCCTCAAATATACTCGCTGAAGCTTTTACCAAAAGAGCGTTTTCTAATGAACTTGCAAAGGATATTATACCACAAACCCCACAAGAAATCATAAAACAAGCAAAAGAGCAAGGCAAAAGTGTAACAGAAACAAAGCAATTACTACAAAAGCATAAAGACAATAAAATCATAAATACCCTAAAAGATATGCAAGATAAGGACTTAAATACAAAGTTAGGGGACAAAGATTTATTAGACCTTTATGCAAATGCTAGCAGGGATATTGTGCAAAATATGGAAAATGCTAGTTTTGAGCTAGATTTTATACATCAAATAAAGCAATACAATGACAATCTTTTCACCTTTTTTGAAAAAAATCCACAATTTAAAGAGCTTAGCCTTTTTAAAAATTTTTATAATCATTTGCAAAATATTATAAGAAAAAAGCAAATTGAAAATTTTACTAAGCCTTTAAATAGTAAAACCGAAATTAGCACAAAAAGCGGAAATATTTATTATTTTGATGAAAAGCACAATTTGTTAAAAAATCCACAAGAAAAGCCAATAAAAAAAGATGAAATTGTTTTAAATGAAAAAGGTGATACGCTTTTATTAAGTGATACACATTTAGTTTTGACAAATAAAAATAAAGATTTTAAAGACAGATATATACATTTACTTACAAATAGTGATAAAAGAGAAGTTTTGCAATTTGCAAATTTCTTTCAAAATGGACTTACGCTAGAAAATAAAAAGCTTTTTGATTTATTTAAAAGCATACCAAAAGCGGCGTTTATGAAATATCCTTTAGAAATTTTAATGCAGATTTTTAATGATATTGTTCCAAACAATAAGGCAACAATACCTTTTTATGCCGAATTTGCAAAAAAGCATTATGGCAGTGTAGATAATTTTAATAAAGATTTTTTGCAAAAAATGGATAGGCAGTATAAAGAAAATGGGAATCCTTTTGGAATCCTTTTTAATGATGAAGTAACTATAAAAGAATTTAGCAAAGAGTATTTTAAAGGTAAAAATGCAATAGATTTTTTACTTAAAGCACAAGCAGGACATATAGAAAATGCGTTTTATAGGGAGGAATTAGGGGATATTGATTTAGTATGGGGGGATGAGAATTTTGGCTTAAGGCATATAATAGAGAAGCACGGAGGGGAATTTGAGGATATAGCAAAAGATTTAAGTGAGGCTATGGAAAATGGAGTGCTTAAAAAACAAAATGAAGTAAGAAGTAGAATTGAATATGGAAATTTTGTAATAGGTTTAAGCGGGGAATTTAAAGGTGAAAAACGCGCATTTATCATCACTGCTTTTAATCGAAAAGGGAAATCAAGCACACTTTCACCGAAGCAAGATTTTACTGATAAATCGGACGATGTATTATCAAACCAAGAAAGCATTATAACACAAAATGCTAACACTATAAATATTTTAAAAGATATGCAAGATAAGGACTTAAATACAAAGTTAGGGGACAAAGATTTATTAGACCTTTATGCAAATGCTAGCAGGGATATTGTGCAAAATATGGAAAATGCTAGTTTTGAGCTAGATTTTATACATCAAATAAAGCAATACAATGACAATCTTTTCACCTTTTTTGAAAAAAATCCACAATTTAAAGAGCTTAGCCTTTTTAAAAATTTTTATAATCATTTGCAAAATATTATAAGAAAAAAGCAAATTGAAAATTTTACTAAGCCTTTAAATAGTAAAACCGAAATTAGCACAAAAAGCGGAAATATTTATTATTTTGATGAAAAGCACAATTTGTTAAAAAATCCACAAGAAAAGCCAATAAAAAAAGATGAAATTGTTTTAAATGAAAAAGGTGATACGCTTTTATTAAGTGATACACATTTAGTTTTGACAAATAAAAATAAAGATTTTAAAGACAGATATATACATTTACTTACAAATAGTGATAAAAGAGAAGTTTTGCAATTTGCAAATTTCTTTCAAAATGGACTTACGCTAGAAAATAAAAAGCTTTTTGATTTATTTAAAAGCATACCAAAAGCGGCGTTTATGAAATATCCTTTAGAAATTTTAATGCAGATTTTTAATGATATTGTTCCAAACAATAAGGCAACAATACCTTTTTATGCCGAATTTGCAAAAAAGCATTATGGCAGTGTAGATAATTTTAATAAAGATTTTTTGCAAAAAATGGATAGGCAGTATAAAGAAAATGGGAATCCTTTTGGAATCCTTTTTAATGATGAAGTAACTATAAAAGAATTTAGCAAAGAGTATTTTAAAGGTAAAAATGCAATAGATTTTTTACTTAAAGCACAAGCAGGACATATAGAAAATGCGTTTTATAGGGAGGAATTAGGGGATATTGATTTAGTATGGGGGGATGAGAATTTTGGCTTAAGGCATATTTTAGAGCAAAGAGCGAAGCAGTGGGGAGAGGAAAAGGCTTTAAAATTCATCTCTCATTTAAGCGAAAATATAGAAAAAGGGCAAATTGTAGAGCTAGAAAAAGGTAGAGTGGGCATTAAGACGGATTTAACAACCATAATCCTAGACAAGAAAGAAAATAATAATTTTGTTTTAACGGCGTTTAGAGATAGAAATAATAAAAAAGAGCTGGAAAGCCTTAATTTAAGTCAGTCTAAGACTTTTACAAGTGAAAACGCTGAAACTAACGCAAAGGAAAGCCCTGTTACTCCACTTAACCAAGAAAGCATTATAGCACAAAATAGCGAAAAATTACCTTTTGAAATGCAAGTTTTCGCGGAGGATAAATTAAGCGGTGATGAAGTGAGGTATTTAGCAAATAAAATCGGCGAAAAATCAACAATGTCTTATTTTAAAGACTACTTGCTAAAAATGGATAGAGATTTTCACACACGCGCGAAAGATATTATTAGAGAGTATTACAAAATAGAGCCGTTTAGAAAAGAGCTTGAAAATCAATGGGAAAATGTGAAAGAGGCGTATAAAAATGGTGAAATGAGCCTCAAAGAATTTAAATTTTTATCAAAATATAAAGATGAAAAAAGCTTTTTAAATCAAGTCGCTAGAGTGCTTTGGCATCACAATAACGAACTTGTAAAAAATCAAGGATATACATTTAATAAGTATGGGCAAATAGAGCAAGGAAAGGGAGATAATTATTACCAAAACTTAGCTTTAGAATATGATGGCGCGCTAAAAAATCTTAAAAAATGGTTTTATTATATTCAAAAGGCAAACAAACAAGCACAAAGCTTTTTTAATAAAAACGAGCCGCAGGACTTAAAGGCTAAAGAAAGTGCTAGGGGCGAAAATGAGAACGAAAAGCTTAAAAGCGATTTACTAGACAAAACTAAGCCTTTAAGAAAAGCAGAAAAAGAGGAGTTAACAAACGAGCTTTTAGAGGAGGCAAAAGAGCAAAATGCGAAAATATGGGTGGGAAATTTAGAAAGTGAAAATTTAGCAGATGAATTAGGGCTTAATTTTCAAAAGGGCGTTAAAATAACTATGAACGGCAACGCCTTAAAGCATATTGAAAAGAGGCACGGCGTAAATTCTACACTAGCTAAAAATGGACAGCCTATTGTGGAAAATGAGGATTATGCTAATCACGCTAAAATAGTCAATGAAGCGGATAAAAGAAAGATTATTTTAAGTGAGGATAATCAAAAAATACTAGTGAGCGGTAAGCAAATTAATGGTTATCACATTATCATAGAAAGCATAAGCACGAAAGATAATGAGCTAAAACTAAAAACTATGTATAAAGAAAATGGAAGCCTTGAAAATAGCAATATTTTTAAAGAGCCAGTTAGAGACCGCATAAGCGGCGGCGAATCCCTTAGAGTAAATCCAAGTAACGCCTTAGACCCTAATGGCTTAAATGAAAGTATAGCACAAAATGCGGGGGAAATAAAGCCTTTAAGCAAAAAAGACTGGACGCAGTTTGAAAAACATATAGAGTATATTAAAGAAAATTATGGAGACATTTTTTTACAAGCAAGTGGAGAGTATCATCAAAAAAAAAGAGAGTTAGATATAAAAGAGCTTGAGAGGGAGCAAAAGGGGCTTTTCAATGTGGCTTATAATGGAAAAAATGCCACGCTAATCAAAAAGGATTTAGAAGCGGTTGAGGAGGCAATAGCCTTAATGCAAGGAACACGCTATAAAGGTGCGAAACACGAAAGGATAAAGCATTTAACAGACCCTAGCAAAGAGGGCTATATCACGGATTTAGAATTCGTCAATTTAGGCAAGAGTATAAGGGAGTTTTTAGAAAGCTATGAGCCTTTTATTGATAAAAATAGAGCAAGAATTTATGAGTGGGAAAACAAAGATAAGGTTAGATTTAGAGTTGTAGTTAATGATGTAGCGGATATGGACTCTAACCCCACCACCGCTACGGAGGAAATTATAACATTTTATAGTGATAGAAATCTTAAAGAAAAGATGAAATTTAAAAATCCTGTGTTAAAGGTGCAAGAGAAGTTTAAATTTAATCCGCAAAAGGCGAAAGACTTGCTAGAGTGGCATAAAGACTCACACGCTTTAACCAAAGATGAAAACGGACTGCCTAAGGTGTTTTATCACGGAACTTATGCTAAGTTTGAAGTGTTTAAAAGAGCAGGAAAGGCGTCTCAACAAGGCTTTTTCTTTACGCCTAGTCAAAAAGCCACAGAGGAATATGGAGATATAACTTTAAACACTTTTTTAAATATCAAAAATCCTTTTAGAGCTGATGAGCTTAAGATAAATAAAGAGGCGGATTTACAAAAATGGGCGGATATTTTAAAGCTTGATTATGATAAAGAAAAATATGAAAGCTTTAAAGACTTAAAAACCAAGCTTGAAAAAGTCAAAGAGGCTACAAAAAAGGCTGGATTTAAGTTTCACTCTGCAAGTGGTGGAGGCGTTTATGTTATAGATAATAAGGGTCGAAATAGCTTTATAAATTTAGAGGAATTAGATAAGGAAAATAAGCGTGTAGTAGAGGCTTTTAAGGGGCTTGAGACAGAGGATATTTATTTTTATTATGTTGTTAGAAATGAATTTGATTTAGTCTTATATGCGCTTAATAAAAACGATAGATATTTTCACACCTCTGGGCGTGATGAAGTCAAACGCGTGCTTGAAAAGCTAGGATATGACGGCGCAGTGCTTAATGATACTATAATAACAGTGTTTAACTCTAATCAAATCAAGCACATTGATAACAAAGGAAGCTTTACTGACACAAAAGGCAATGTTACAAGCAAAAAGCCAAAAAATAAAGAAGTGGAATTTAGCTATTTTAACGAAAAAAGCGATAATATCTATCACTCTAACCCTCACTTAGGGGCGGGTTTAGTAGGAGGTGTGCTAAATGGCGTAGAGCAAGATGAGGAGGGGAATTTAAGCTTTGACCCTGCGAAATTTGCAATGGGTTTTTTAGGGGGAGCAGTGGGAAGTAAGGCTGTGAGTAGTGGCATTAAGTGGAGGGCGAATAAGGTTAAAAAAGCTTATCCAAATATCGCTAAAAATAATCCTGTTTTAATGGAGCAAATCGCAAAAAGGGACTTGCTAACTTACGCAAAAAATGAAACGCAAAACGCCCTAACACGCTTTTTGAATAAAAATAAGCATTTTGATAGCACAAGGGGGCTTTTTGCAGGAGAAAAAGCCCTTTTAAATGAGGCTTACGCACCGCACAAAGCAAGACTAGCTAAGGCAAAAGAGCTAGAAAGTAAGGGTGCTGATGAGATAGAAATTTGGGAAAAAACAGGCTGGTATAAAGACAAGGATAATAAATGGAAATTTGAAATCTCTCAAAGGGGTGGGGAGCTAAAGCTAAAATACACACCAAAGAATAAGGCTGCGGATTGGTTAGTTTATAGTATAGGAGTAGAAAAAAATCTTGCGGATTTTTTAGACGATAAAGAGCTTTTTAAGGCTTATCCGCAGTTAAAAGATATAAAAATAAAGACATTTACATACCAAGAAAGTGCGGATAGTCCCTTTGTAGTAGGTAGATATGAGCAAGATAAAAAAGAGATAAAACTCAATGCAGAAAACATAGACACTGATATGGAAAAAGCAAAAAGCTTTCTTTACCACGAAATACAACACGCAATCCAAGATATAGAGGGCTTTGCTTATGGGGAACATTTATCTATGTATAGCAAGGATAATTATAGACTAAGGCACGGCGAAGTGGAGGCTAGAAATGTGCAAAAGAGATTGAGGGGGCGGGGGAAGCCTTATACTAAAGAGGACGCTAAAAGAGGCTTAGAAATCCTTAATGCAAGTATAAAACGCATAGAGCAAGGGATACAAAATGTAAAAAACGGCGTGGGTGAATATAAAGATGAAACGCAGGAGACTAAGGATTTTATATTGCAAAATTATGATAGTGATTTACGAGAAGCCTTAGAGGATAAAGAGTATGTATTGCATTTTATAAATGATGAAATTTATAATAGAACTCCACATCCGCACAAAACTATGGACACGCCCTTGAGTGAAACCATAGCTGAAACGACAATACAAGGCGAAGCGTTGAGTAAAGCAAATCCTTCAAATCTTAGTGCATTAAGAAATGAAACAAAAGAGCTTTTAAAGCCTTTCACGCATAAGCCTATAGAAAATAAAAATGATAATACTAAGGCTATTGTTACGATGAGCGGAGTTAAGGAGATGTTAAGCGTTAAGGCGATTAAGCAAAGTGTGAAAAACGGCTTTAAAGCAAAGCAACATATAAAAGCGGTTAAGGCTTTACCTGCTTTATTTGAAAAAGCGATTTTTAAGGAAAGACAGAAGCAAAGGCATTTTAAAGACTATGTGGAAGCTTATAGGGTTTATAGTGCGGATTTTGAAGGAGGAAAGGCTATTATAAGCGTGCAAGAAAGAAAGGTAGGCGATGATGTGTTATATTTTCTTAAGCTTGATGAATTACGGCTAAATAATGCTTAAGCTAAGTCGGCACAAAGCACACTATTAGCCTTAATCTATGGTGGTTATCTAGGTATGCCACGCCTCCGAGCATAGATTTAAGTAGATTATACCACAAATTTAAAGAATAAATTACTAGATTATAAAAGGATTAAAGAGATGATAAGTATAAAAAAATATAATAAAAATATAGGAGAGTTAAGATGACTAAGCTTGAAAAAATTATTAATTACATCATTTATTCTTTTAGGGACGAGCCTTTAAAATTAGGGAAATTGAAACTTGCTAAAATTTTGTGGTTTAGTGATAGGGCTTTTATGTATAAATATAGTGAAACTTTAACGGGCTTAGAATATATCAAAATGCAATATGGTCCCCTACCTAAAAAATATGACAAGATATTAAAAAGCCTTGAAAATGATCGCGTGATACATAGCTATCAATCAAATGCTTATGGCGATGATGATAAAAAGCAAATTTGCTTTCATAGTCTTATTGAGCCTAATATGAACGACTTTAATGCAAAAGAAATTCAAATCATAGACGAAGTTATGGCAAGGCTAAAGGACGAAAGGGCGGTTGATTTATCAAAACAAACGCACGATAAGCTATGGGAGAGTGTGAATATCGGGGAAATTATGCCTATTGAAGCGGTATTTTGGAACGATATAGAGCCAGTCAATGAAGAGGATATAAAATGGGCGAAAGCTGTGTTAAAGACTAAGGGATTTTATGCAGATTAAAAATGCGGATACTTAGCTTTTAAAAATGGGAAAAATGTCTATTGTTTATAAAAATTTTAAAGATAAAATAAAGATTATTGAAATACATATTTTTTAAATACGCTTTCTTTTTAACCCTTTTTTTGCAAGATAAAGAATAATAAACTAAGTTAAATGCAATGGCACATAAATGAGCTTAGGAAAATTATTATTAAAAAGGCAAAAAAAAGATGAAAAAACGAATATTAAGAAAGTTTGAGAAAATCAATGAGTGATAAACAAAACGAAGCTTTGAGAGAACTAGCGCTTAGAGAATTGGCAAGGCGTGATTTAAAGACCTTTTTAAGGCTAAAATGGGCGCGTTTTAATCAAATGCCTTTTTTGGATAATTGGCATTTTGATTATTTATGTCAAGTTTTACAAAGCACGATGAAGGAATTTTCAAACCCTCCACTTCGCCGCGTTATGCTAAATATGCCACCCTCTTATGGCAAAACGGAAACCATAGCTAGGACTTTTATCCCTTGGGCTTTGGGGAATAATCCTTATCGTAAATTTATTTATATCTCTTATAGTGATGATTTAGGCAGGAAAATCAATAAGCAAATAAGAGAGCTGATGCACTCACAATTTTATAGAAGCATATTTGGCACGCCTTTATTTATCCAGGCAAATTCAAGCGAGTTTATCCTAAAGCAAGGCGGAGGGCTTTTTGTAACGACTTTAAAGGGGGCAATTACTGGCTTTCACGCGGATAGCATACTCATAGATGATCCTATAAAAGTGGAAAATATGAAAAGCAAAAAAGAGCGTGAATTTGTCAATCAAGCCTTTAAGGATAGCATTTTAACGAGATTACAGGATAAGGATTCTAACATTACTATTTTAATGCAAAGGTTAGGCGAAGATGATTTATGCGGCTTTTTGCTTAATGAAAGGCATTTTACGCCTGAGATTATCAAAGAGTGGAAAGTGCTTAAAATGGAGGCTTTAAACAAGGAAAAAACCCTTTATCAGGTAGGTAAATTTAGCTATGAAAGAGAAGCAAATGAGCCTTTATTTATGAAAAAGCACGATTTAGAGGGCTTAAAGGCTTTAAAGGCACAAATGGGCGATGATGAGTTTTTTACCCAGTATCAGCAAGAGCCGCAAGCGAGTGAGAGCGGATTTTTTTTACTTGAGAATTTTAAGACAATTCCAAGTTTTGAGATGAAAGAGCAAAAAGAATATATCTTTTTTGACGGGGCATTTGCTATTAATGCAAGGGCGGATAATAGGGCTTTGGTAGTCGTGGGCGTGGAAAATCACGGCGAAAATAGCGTAAGATATGTGCTAAAAAACTGCTTTTATGGGATATGGGACGAAATGCAAACTTGCGAGCATATCATAGAAACTTTGATTAATTATCCTAATGCTAGGGTTTATATGGAAAGTGAGGGCGGAGGGCTTATACTGCATAGGCTTTTACAGCGTGAAATCGTGCGTGTTAATGAAAATCTTAAAAGGCAAAATAAGCCCTTAATTAATAATATCATAGAGGTGTATCCAGCCAATAGAAAAATCTCAAAAGTGGAGAAAATCAAGGCGATGAGGGCGTATTATAATAGCGGTGCTTTGGTGTTTTTAAATCAAGCTTCCTCGCTTAATCAAATCAAAAAAGAATTATTAAGCTTTAACCCTGAAAAGCCTTTTAGAAAAGATGACTGCATTGACGCGCTTGCTTCTTGCATAGCACATAAGGACACTTTGCCTCCTGCGGCTTTAAAAATGCCTTTGCAAAAGAGTGGTAGAAGCGTGTATCAAAGCGGATGGAATATTTAAGAATTTAAGATAAAATTGTAAAGTTTAAGTTCGCTAACTTTCTTTTATGTGGAAAGGAGGCTTGAAAAATGTGGATTAAGATTATTAACATTTTAATTCTAATTTTAGAGCTAGTCAAGGAATTTTTAAAAACCCTTGACTAAAAAACTCATAAACACAAAAATTATAAGTTAAACCGCCTTAGCTTACGCTTAAACGATTTTACCATTATAGCATAAAAGAAAGGGCGGTTCTTTTATGCTAGTTAATGTCTATAATCTCCCCCGCTAGGGCTTTAAGCTCGTTTTCGCTAAGTTTTTTAAGGTCGATGTTTGTATTATTTGCGTTAAGGGCGTGTTCTAGCAAGTCTTTAGAATAAAGGCTTTTTTGTATGCTTGAAAGCATATTGATAAGCTTTTCGCTCATAGCGATTAAAGTCGGGTCTGCTTTATAATCTTTTCTTAGCAAACTCATTCTTTTAAGCTCGTGTTTAGCATATAAAAAACTCTCCATCATATTTTTATGGATAAATTCAGCACTCAAAGCCGCAGTGAGGACCTTATCACTAATCTTTTCTAATTCTAGGTTAAACTCCTCTAAACTAAGGCTTTCAAAATCTTTTAAATTCTCAATCTTGCTTTTAACGCTATCCTTAATTTTCTGGCTTTGCATATCTAATCTTGTGCCAAATTCCTTTTTTAAAAGCTCGTTTTTCGTGCTTTCTTTTAACACGCCCTTAACTAACACGCCCTTTTGCCACTTCTCCTTTTCTATCCACTTCATCAAGGTGCGGTAATTAATCTCAAAGGCTCGGCTGACTTCTTTAGCATTGTCAAAATTGCTTTCATAATGAAGCCTTATTTTTGCTTTGAGTTTTAGATCTATCATTTATCGCCTTTGAGGAAAAAGCCCATTTTCGCTAAAGCTTAAGGCGTTTTGTATGTCTGTATCATCTATGTTAGAAAAGCCGCTTTGACTATAATTAAGCGGATTTAGCCTTTTGCTAAGCTTGTCAAAATCCTCCTTTTCTTTTCTTTGCATTTTTAAAGCCTTTTGCTGCTCGTTATTTACTCCTGCTGAAGCGTAAGCGGCGGCGTTTTGGGCTTTGTTTCTAGCTCTTTCTTGCTCTTTGTCTTTTTCAAAATGCGCTAAATTCTTGCCTAAAAGCTCGTTTTGCTTTTGCAGACTATCTTTTTGCAAGGCGTGGATTTGCTCTTTTTGTAAATCCGCCTTATCCTCTCTTTTTTCCGCTCTTTGCTCTTTCACAAAAGAGGCAAATTTATCAAACATAGAATTCATTAAAGCTTGTTGTTTTAAAACGCCATTATGATAAGCCTCTGCGGCTGCTATTGCCACGCTTGCAGGTCCGCTACCTGCTCTTAAATCATTACGCATTGCTTGTCCTTTTAAAAAGGGTGTTTTTATAGTCAAAATAGCGCGCCCCCTCGCCCTCACTCATCAAAATCACATCGCCTTTTGTGAAAATATAATCCTTACCTTTGCTATCTTTATGATGATAAGGCTCATCGCCTATATATAAAAACTTGGCTAAATCCACATAAATTTCTTTATTTTTTTTGCTTGGCTTACTTTCTTTAAGCTCGTTTTCTAAGACTTCTTTTTTACCTGGCATTTTTATCCTTTCTTAATAAATTAAGTAAAAATATAAAAAAGCTCTTTTGTAAAAAAGGCTTAAAAAGCTTAAATTAAGAAAAGTTAAGGGAGTTTTTATACTTTAAAGATAAATTACAAAGTTATAAATGAATGATATTCTTTTTGCTCTTTTTGCTTGATAATTTGCTCTTTAAAGCTTAAATGAGCGAGTGGTATTTTAAAGTATAGCCTAGCTTCATTACTCTGCTTAAATGCGAAATTTTAACGAAAGAAAATAAATAAAAGCCTTAAGCCTTTTTTTAAAGCCTTTGCAGGGGTAAAGTTAGCTTAAAAAGTGTTTTAAAAGGATAAATATGGACTTAATGCCACCTATAAATAATGCAGAAAAAGCGGCAAATGAAAGCGGTTTATGGACTAAATTTAGCAATTATTTAGGCAGTGATAATTTTGCAAATTTTGGTAAAGGTATGCAAGGCGTGGGAGCAATAGCAAGTATAGGGACAAATATTTATGGCATTTTTCAAAGTAACAAAGCCTTAAAAATGCAAAAAAGAGCCTTAGCAAATGCCGAAAAGCAGCAGTCCATAGAAAACGCAAGATATGATAAAAGAGAAAAGGAAAGAGATGAGGCGACTGATATGGTGATGAGTGGGGCGGGGCTTTTGGATACAAGCAGGGTTTAGATTTGCAAGAAATTTAAAACCCTTACGCAAGGGTGAGTTTAAGCGTGAATTTAAAACGCTTTTATTTAGGGCTTATTTTAAACCCTTACTTACTCAGCAAGAGTTATCCACAAGCGAAGCTTAAACGCTTAAAAGCGTTTTTTCACTTGGGCTAAATTGCTTCGCTATGAAAGGCTTTGATTTTCTTTAGAAAGTGCTTAAAATGGGTTTTAGGCAAAATTTGGCAAATCCGCAGGATTTGGGCGGGTCGTGCCTTTAGCTTTTGTTACTTTTAGGCGAAATCGCATTTCGCCGCTAAAAAGTAAATAAAAAAGGACAAAAATATGACAAAACGCTTTAATTTTTGGGATCATTTTAACGAGGCTTACACGCATTTAGAAAAAAAGCATAAAAGCCGTTTGACCGATGATAAATTAGTCTCTTTTGCAAGTGAGTTAGCCTTAAAATTAGTCGAAATCGACTTTAAAGAAAAGGAAAACGCTTATAATTATGAAAAAGCCGAAGCCGAGATTAAAAACCTAATCTTACAAAGCAAAACGCAAAATGAAGCCTTACAAATAGAAAAGCTTAAAAGCCTAGTGCAAGCGCACGCTATGTTACTTAGTGTAGGAGATAATGCGGCGATTAATAAGGCAAATGCGGTGGTGAGCTTTTTAAATGTGGTCGGTAATGCAAGTAATGAAAAAATGGTCGCTTCTTATACAAATCAAGTTATGACGCTTATTAATCAAATCTCAAATAAAGATATGAGTGCGGATTATAAGCCGCTTTTAGACAAGATTAAAGAACTAGCAAATGAGGGCTTTGAGGACGGCAGAGGCGTTAAGGAGCTTGGCATAATATGCCCTAGAGTTAAGCTTAGGATTAATGAAGCGGTCGAAATCAACGCTTATACGATGTATGCAAATAAGGAGCATTATTTTGAGCTTGAGGGGCGTAGGTATGAGGGGACTTGCCTTTTTTTCATCAGTGAAGCGGCGGGGGAATTTGAGCTAAGTTTTAAAGCAAGAAATCATAAAAACGAGCTTTTAAGCACGAGTATAAAACTTAGAGTTATCGAGGAAAATTAAAAAGCTTTAAGCCTTTTTTTAAAATCCTCTTAAAGCTATCTTTTCACAAATTACAAAAAGGAGCAAGTATGGACGAAGCAGCACAAAGTCCCTTAAATGACGATGAAGCACGCTTAGCGGTTTTAGAAAATGAAATCAGCCAAGCCGAAGCGAGTTTAGAGCAAGACTTTGCAAGTTTTGCCGCTGAAAAATTAGCCAGTGATGAGAGTTTGGAGGAGCTATATTTCGAGGATAAAGAGGAGTTTATTAAGCAGATTTTGCATTTGCAAAACGAGTTTTTAAAATCCTTGCAAAATAAGGTCGATGAGGCAAATGAGCTAAGGGGTCAAATAGGGCAAAAAAAAGCGTTTGATAATATCCAAGCCGCAGCTGATGCTTTTGATGAGCGTAATTTAGGCGTTAGCTCTGATGAGCTTTTGGACTTTTTTCAAAAGGATTTAAGCCCTAGAGCTAAGGCGAATTTAGAAAGCTTAGAGCCTAGTGCCTTTTTTGAGGAGCTTTACAAGCTTTATCAAGGTGAAACGCAGGAGCAAAGTGAGGAACTCCCGCAAAGGCTTAATGCAAGTAGTGCAAGTGTGGAAAGTGGGGGGGATAGTCTTGTAACGCAGAGATTTTAAAAGCTTTGGGGGTTGTGGTCGGGGTTGGCTTGGGTGAGAATTTAAGGCTTTTTTAGGTGCTTATTTTAAACCCTTACTTATTCAGCAAGGGTTATCCACTTTAGAAACTTGAAAGCTTTACAGCTTTCTTTTCTAAAGGGCTAAATTGCTTCATTGCATAAGGTTTAAAATAAGCTTGGAAAGCAAATTTAAGGTGAGAATTCAAAAGGGTGCTTAAAGGGAAATTTAAAGTCTTTGCTAATTCGGCAAGAGTTAAGCACTTTAGAAACTTGAAACGCTTAAGGCGTTTCTTTTCTAAAGGCTTAAATTACCTCATTACGCAAAACTTTAAATTTCTTAAAAGCTCTTTTGCAATTCTCTTGGAAAGTGAATTTAAAGGTATAAAAAGGAAATTCAAAAAATGTTAGATAGTTTAAACAAAATCAATTTAGCAGCGTGGAGAGAAAATCCAAATGTCGCGGTAGAAATCGCAAGAACGATAGAAAATGCAAGTTGGCAAAAAAGCCCTTTTGCGCCTTTTATGGGTAGGGGGCAAGATAGAGGGGTAAGAACCTATAATGTCAAGGATTCTAACCCTTATCGCCCTAGACTTAAAGCACAATTAACAGGCGACGGCGTGAGAGGAAATGCGGACTTTGAAACAAATTTCGATAATTTAGAAATTTTAAGTCAAACGGTGTATCCTTTAATCATAGGAAATTCCATTAAAAGCCCTGTTAAGCAATACACGCAAATAGAGCAAATCGACTTCATCAAAGAAGCGACTGAAAGCCTTACCGACTGGATACAAGATAAAAGGGACAGGGCTTTCATCACGGCTTTAAGTAATGATTTAAGCAATGTCGTAGTTTGTGATAAAAACGGCACAGGTTATAAGGATACCACAGCAGAAAATAGCGTTTTAGAAGCGAGTAAAAAAACGACTAAGGGCGATGTGTGTAATGTCAAAGCCTTACGCCGTGCAATTTTTATGGCAAGAAGTGGGATAAATTATAAAAACAAAGAAGCCTTTCCTATCAAGCCTATAAGAAGTAATATGCACTCAGTAGGAGGCATTGAAGTTACAAATTATTCTTACCTTATCTTGCTTGATACTTACCAAGCAAATCAGCTTAAAAACGACCCTGAGTGGATAGCGATGCAAAAAGTCGGTATAAGAGGTGAGAAAAATAACCTTTTCACTGGCTTAGTGGGTATCATCGATGAATGTCCTGTGATTGATATGGGTGTATGGACTAAGATGCAAGTGGGTTTGCTTAATAGTGAAATTAGCGATAGCGATTTTATCTCTAATATTAACGAACAAAATGTCGGCGGAAATTTAACTCCCCCTTCAGCCTATGCAAATACTCAACCTGTATCAATAGGCTTTTTAATCGGTGCTTCAGCTTTGGTAATGGTAGGAAGTGATACGCCTAGCTTTTACATCGATGAAAGTCAAGACGCAGGGCGTAAGGTCGTTTGCGGTGTGGATAGGCTTATGGCGATAGCTAAGGCGAAATTTGAAAATGCAAGTGGGGCGTTAAGTGCTTATGCAAATACGGATTTTTCTACCATAGGCATTATTTCAAGTAAGGAGTAAGTGGGCTTTAGGCGTTTTGTTTAGGTGAGAATTCAAAAACTCTTTTAGATGAAATTTAAAACGCTTTCACACTCAGCAAGGGTTATCCACAAGTGAAGCTTAAAACCCTGACGGGTTTTTTTTCACTTGGGCTAAATTGCTTCGTTATGAAAGGTTTTAAATTTCTTGGAAAGTGAATTTAAAGCAAAACACGGCTTTTTGCAGAGCAAAAAGGGACGGCGTGAGCTTTAGGTTTGCTACTTTAGCGGAGCTTTGCTTCGCGGTGAAAAGAACATTAAAAAAGTAAATAAAAAAAAGGAAAAGGATTAAAATGCAACAAAGAGTAAAAAATATCGCTTATTTAAGTGAAGTGGTGGTTGATTTGGCGACTTTAGATGTTACAAAGGGTTTAGAGGTGATTATGCTGCCAAAGGGTGCTAGTGTGTTAAGTGTGAAAATGGAGGTTTTAGAGCTGCCTAGAGATAGCATTACAGAGACTTTAACGCTTTCTTTGCAAAAAAATGGGCTTAAATTCTTTGAAAATGCACAAATTGCAAAAAATGCAAATGATAAGAAATTTTTAACAAGTAATATTCACACAACTATCGATTTTAACGATGTTTTGGTGCTTAAGCCTAGTGCTGCGATTAGTGGGGGCTTGGTAAAAGTTAAGGCGCATTTTTATAATCCTAGTGAGATTTTAGCCGAGCTTTGAGGGCTTTTAGGTGAGAATTCAAAAAGGTGCTTAAGGTGAAATTTAAAACGCTTTCACACTCAACAAGAGTTATCCACAAGTGAAGCTTAAAGGCTAACGCCTTTTTTCACTTGGGCTAAATTGTTTCGTTATGAAAGGTTTTAAATTTCTTAAAAAGCAAATTTAAAGGCGAGAAGTGGGCTTTAGCCTTTAGGTGCAACAAATTTAAAGCAAAACAAGGCAAAGGCGTGAGCCTTTGGGCGGGTCGTGCCTTTAGGTTTGCTACTTTAGCAAAAATCGCATTTTTGCGGTGAAAGTAGGTTTAAGGTGAACTACGAAAATTATATTAATGAAAGTTATGCGGAGAAAATAGGCGAAGCAAGCAAGCTTTTAAATGAGGCAAAGGACTTATTAAAGGCTGAAAATATCGATAGCCTTTTAAATGCGAAATTTGCACTTTTAAGCGCGGAATTAAGAGAGCTTATTATAAACGCCAATGAATTAAAGACAAGCGAATTAAAAGAGCACATTACTTATTATAATCATAACGAATTACAAAAATCTTACGCGAAAAATAAAGAGGATTTAATAGAGGCTTTAGCCTTACAAATCGACTTTAACGCCCTTTTTGTGGCAAATAAAAATGAATTTATCAATATCACAAAACAAGAATTTAGCAAAGAATTGCAAAGGCTTTTAAATGAAAATGAAAGCCTAGAAAATGCCATAAATATCTTAAAAGAAAGGGTAGAAAATACCACGCAAAACGCAAATATTGCTTTAAATGAAAGGCTTGAGAGCCTAGAGCTTGAAAATTTGACAAAAGAGCTTTTAAGAGCAGAAATCACAAGGCTTTCAAACGAGGCTTTAAAAGAAAATGCGCCCTTTATCTCTAAAGAAAGCGCAAAAGAGCTTTTAACAAATGAGGACTTTTTGGCGAATTTGGTGAGTGATATTTTAAATCATAGCGTTTTAGCAAGTAAAATCAAATATGAATTAGCCAAAGTGCTTGAAAATATCAATAAACAAGCCCTAGAAAGAGCCTTAAATCATAAAGAGCTTAAAAAAATGATGATTTTACAAAATATGATCATCGCTTCACTAAGCTTACAAAATGAGCTTAAAATCATCAGCGAAAATATGGTTTTCATTAATGATTATAAACTCATAGAAAAGCGTAAAGAATTCTTAGAAAATTTAGACAAAGAAAACGCAAAACTTCTATTTGAAAACAAATTTAAGGCAGTGTAATGGAAGAGTTTTTAATCCCAGTGCAAGAGCAAGAAATCCTAGAGTTAAAAACACAAAACGAGGCTTTACAAAATGAGCTTTTGCAAAACAACAATTTAGCAAACGAGGCAAAAAGCCCTTTTAATAATGCTTATGAGCAGTATTTGATGAAAAAGTATTATGGTGATGAGGGACTAAATTTAAAGGCTAAGCAAGATATTAATTTTAAAAGCAGAAGCATAAATGAGCCTATTAAGCAATTAGCAAGGATAAATAAGGCTTTAAAGGCGAGTGATGAGGCTTTAAAAAGTGTCGAGGAAGCGGGGATTTCTTACGGAGCAAATAAGAAGCTAAATAACCTAACAGGCGGCATTTGGGGCATAGGTGAGGAAAATGCCAAGCTTGACAATGCTTTGGCAAATTTTGCCAATATGAGCGGTCAAGTAACTTCACGAGGCGGCAATAATTCTAATAAAAGTGCTGATGAGCAGCAGCGTTTGCTAGGGCGTGATTTTGCTAGCACAAAAGAAAGGGTCAGCAGGATAGCCCAAACGCGTAAAAATATTATGGATTATTTCGAGCAAGAAAAGGCAGGGCTTGAGGCTTTAGGATACCGCTTAGATGAAAATTCAAGCTTTATGAGAGAATATTTAGAGCAAAAGAAAAAGCAAGAGTATTTAGAAAATAATGGCGGTGCTTTTGATTTTAACGCTTATGAAAAAAGCGTTTATGAGGATTTTGCCAAGCAAAAAGAGCAAAATGACGGACTTTTAAGGCTTAAGAAGTGAGAATTCAAAAGGCTTTATTTTGGGTGAGAATTTAAACGCTTTTATTTAGGTGCTTATTTTAACCTTTATTTAGGAGTGAGTTTAGGTGAGAATTCAAAAAGTCTTTAAGGTGAAAATCAAAACGCTTTCACACTCTTATCCACTTTAGAAACTTGAAAGCTTTACAGCTTTCTTTTCTAAAGGGCTAAATTGCTTCGTTATGAAAGGCTTTGATTTTCTTAGGAAAGCAAATTCAAAGCTCAACACGGCTTTACGAGACGGACTGGGCTTTAGGTGTAGTAAGTTTAATGGCGTGATTTGGCTAAATGCGGAGCATTTAGGTGGGCGTGCCTTTAGCTTTTGTTACTTTTAGGCGAAATCGCAATTTCGCCGCTAAAAAGTAAATAAAAAAATAAGGTAAGAAATGATAACGATAAAAGATTTAATCACAAAGATAAGAACAAGGCTAAGAGATGAAAGCGAGGGGGAATTTCGCTTTAGAGATAGTGAGCTACTTGATGCGCTAAATTCGGCTTATTTGGACTTAAATTATCAATTTAAGCTAAATATTAAAAAATACACTAAGCAAGTAAGCCAAACGGATAATGTTTTACAAACAAATAAAATGTTTCTTTCTTTTGAAAAGGCGTATTTAAATAATGCGCCCCTTTCTTTTAAGGCTTATGATGAAAAGGCTAAGACTTTGCAAATTTCAAGCTTTAGCGACTTTCAAAGTCTTATTATCTTACCAAGCACGGCGGCTAATGGGACTTTAGAAGTCTTTGTCAATGAAAGCGTAAAGCTTGAAATGGATAGCATTTTAAGTAGTGGGGACTTTTTGGAAAATGCTTTAATTTTTAGCGTTTTAATTAGCATTTTTCAAATAGAAAGCAATGAGAGCAATTTGCAAAGAGTGGGTTTTTATGAAAATCTTTATAAAAAAGAAACGGACAGGCTAAGAGCCTTAATCTCAGGCACAAAAGAGGCAAGAAGCTTTCAAACCTATTTTAATTATTAAGCCTTTTTTATAAGAAAATTTAGGCTTAAAATCACACAAAAAAAAGGGGTTTTTATGACAGATGAAGTAAGGGGAGGATTAACTCCTCCTAAAGAGGACTTTTATAACGAGCTTAAAGAGCTTTTAAAGGACAATGCCAAGTGGGTCGAGCAGGTGAAAATGAGCCTTGAGCTTTTGGCGCATTTGTATGATAGCTTTTTAAAGATAGAGAATAAATACGACACTTCTTTAAAAGAGTGCGAGAAAATCGCCCTTGAAGTGAAGCAAGAATACTTAAAAATAGAAGCTTTAAGCGTGGAAATAGGCGAGGACTTTTTGGAATTAAGAGAGGAGGCAAGAGGGCTTTTAGAGAGTATGAGCCTAAAAGAAAGTGCGGTTTTAGAGGCTTTAAAAAAGGTGGAGCATTTAGCGCACGAAATGGAAGTTTATTTTAGCGAGATAGAGAATTTCAAAGTCAAATTAGAGCTTTTTAAGGAGGAAATGGCGGAGTTTAACGACACTTTTAACGCGCAAAAAAGCGAAGTTTTGCAAAGCATTGAGGACTTTAAACGCGAATTTGCAGAGGATAAAATAAGACTTGAAGAAATGATTAATGATGCAAATGCTTCTTTAACGGGCTTTAGGACACAAATTTTACTAGAAAAAACTGAGCTTGAAGAGCGTTTAGAAAGTGCGAAACAAGATTTTACTAGCCTCACGCAAAACGCGACTAATGAGCTTTTAGGCAAAAAAGAGGAGATTAAAAACGAGCTTGAGGGCTTGGCAGAGCGTCATTTTGGCGAGCTTTATGCGCACATCTTTAACATTGAAAAGCTTTTAATGGAAAAAGGCGTGGTGAGTTTAGAGCAATAGCCTCTCCACTCTACTAAAGAGGCTTAAAAAGATAAAGTTAAGTTTAAACTAAGCAGAGTGAAGTATAATTTTTTTGAAATTATTTTTTAGTTCTTGCTTTAGCTTTTAAGGGCTAAAACAAGGACAACTAAGACTACCATAAAAGCGATAATTTCAGTCATCTTACCTCCTTTAGCATAAGCCTCCAGAGTTTCAACTTAACGATGTAATAATAACTAAAACTAGCTTAAAAACTGCACTTTCTTAAGCCTTTTTTTCTTTTTAACTTTTTTCTAAATTTTGCAAAAAAAAGGAGTTTTTAAGATGAGTTTAACACAAATTGAGGCAGATTTAAGGCAAAGTAGCGAGGCTTTGCAGGATTTAAGAAGCAAGTATGACGGGGCTTTGAGCAAGATAAATGAAGCAAATGAAGCGTGTAAAAATGAGCTTGAAAATCAAAAAACGGAGGCTTTGGAAGCCTTAGAGGCAAGTAAAGCCGAGCAAGGTGAGAAAATCACGGCACTTGAGACTAAAATGGAGGAGTTAGAGAGCCGTTTTATCACAGATGAAAATCAAATCTTAATCAAAGTGGGAAATAACGCTGATGAGGGAGAAATCGCCTCTTTAAAAGAGGCTTTAAATTTATCTTTAAAATACTCTCCAAGTATCCCTAGCAGTGTAACGCGTGAAAAAAATAAGGTCGTTATAGAGATACAAGAAGGCTGGGAGTGGCGTGAAGCTATCGGGCTTTATCATATGGACTTATCTCATATCATCATCACGCAAAAGAATTTCAATGTGCCGATAATGTGCGATTTTAGTAGGGAAAATATGCACGCGGATAATGGCATCCTTACCAAGCTTTATTTAGATAATTCTAAAATAAGCATTAAAAAGCTATATCTAAAGGCTAAGGCTAAGGAGCTAACGGAAAATAATTGCTGGTTCAATAATTATATTTATAGCCGTTTTGGAAGCGGGGTCTTTATAGAGCATTTAAAGCTTGATGATAGTTTATTAACGACTAGAAATTGCCGTCAAGCTGGGGGATATACTATCTTTACCGATGATGGATCGCAGCTTTTGGCACACAAAATTGAGATTATCAAAAGCAGCGCGACTAATGAAAGCTTTGCTGTCTGCGAAAACTCAAGGGCTTATGTGGATCATCTCATACTAAGCGGAGGGAATAATAATTATAACGGCGTGCTTATCAATACCGCTTCAAGTGCGCATATAGGAAATATTACTATAAGCGGCAATAGCGGACATAACGGCGTGCTTATCAATACCGCTTCAAGTGCGCATATAGGAAATATTACTATAAGCGGCAATAGCGGACATAACGGCGTGTTTATCAATACCGCTTCAAGTGCGTATATAGGAAATATTACTATAAGCTCTCGCTCAGGGCATCAACATCTCCTCATTGACGGGGCAAGGCTTACTAATCACGCTTCTTGTAATTTCACGGGTGGCAGCACGGGGAATAATCAAAAACTAGCAATCGTTAGAGGAGCTTTAGCATTGGTGGCTGGAAATGGCTACTCACGCGGGGCTGGAAATGATGCAAATCAAGCCGTAGGAGTGTGGTCAGCACATGGTAGCTGGTGCTTTTATGGTAACCGCACTTAAAGGTAAATTTAAAGGCTTTATTGAGGTGCTTTAAGTGAAAATCAAAACGCTTTCAACTTCAACGCGGTTATCCACAAGTGAAGCTTAAAACCCTGACGGGGTTTTTTTCACTTGGGCTAAAGCGTTTCATTATGAAAGATTTTGATTTTCTTTGGAAAGTTTAAAAGGCTTTTTAATAAGCTTGGAAAGTGAATAAAAAGGAATATAAATGCAAAATGTAGAATTAAACACGGCGTGGGCGGATTTGAGTCTAGAAAGTATAAAGGCGAATTTGGAGTGGGCTTTAACGCATCCTTATTTAAATCTATGGCTTGAAAATGCAGAAGCTAGTGAGGCTTTAGAAGTGAAAAAAGAGCTTAAAAAAGCAGAAATTACAAAAAAAAGAGATGAAGCCATAAATGGAGGCGTAGAGTATAAAGGCAAGGTTTTTCAAAGCGGTGAAAAGGATAGAAATTTGCTAACCTCTACCACTTCGCTTTTTAGCATAACTAAACAGGTGCCGCAGGGTTTTAAGTGGATAGCTAAGGACAATGAGGCGGTTAGCTTTACTTTGGAGGATTTAATCGCTTTGGGTGGCGTTATGGCTAATGCTGTAAATACTCACACGATGAAGGCAAGGGAGCTAAAAGACAAAGTCGAAAAGGCGAAAAGCGTGGCGGCTTTGGAAAAAATACAAGTAGAGTTTTAAAAATGGTAGAGGTGGTTGGGGCTTTTTCTTTTGCTGATGTGCTAGAAATCTTAAAAATCACGCTCTTTTTTGCTTTGGTTTATGGCGTGGGAGGCTTTTTAGGCTATATGTTTGTAAATTCGCTTTTTGAAAGAGGCAAATAAAGAGGCTTGAAAGCCTCGCAATGACGGGCGGATGGGGTGGGAATAGGCAAGCCTTATAAGAAAGCTTAAAAGAAACGAGCAAAACTTAAGAGGCTTTTAGGTGGGGCTTAAGCCCTTAATGGAAAGTTCTTTTAAAATGGGTCAATATGCGGTGCTTAAATAAGCCAAAAAATAAACCTTATATCTTAAAAACAAAGGCTGGGTAAAACTAGCCTTTGCTTGTGATGTGAATTTAGAGCAAATTCAAAGCAAAACAAGGCAAAGGCGTAAGCCTTTGGGACGGACTGGGCTTTAGGTGTAGCAAGTTTAAAAGGCAAAACTGGGGCTTTAGTTAGGTTTAGGCGAGGCTTGGCAAAGGCGTAAGCCTTTGGGCGGGTCGTGCCTTTAGGTTTTGGTTCTTTTAGCGGAGCTTTGCTTCGCGGTGAAAAGAACATTAAAAAAGTAGGTAAAAAATGAGTTTAAAAAGGGTTGTTGTAAAGCCTTATGATAAATATAAATTTGAGGTTTGGGAGGATTTTAACTATCAAATAGAGCTAAAGGAAAATGAGTTTATAAGTGGGGTCGTGCCTAAGGGTTACACGACTGACGGAGCTTCTATACCACGCATTTTTTGGAGTTTTTATCCTCCTTATAAAAGTGAGTATTTTAGTGCTTGTGTTTTACACGATTATCTATGCAGTCGTGCAATGCACGAAACAAGCATAAAAGAGGCTTATAAAAGGGCGGATTTGGTTTTTTATAAGCATTTAAGGCTTTTAAATGTTAATTTTGCCACTTGCTTTATTTTTTATCACTGGGTCGATAAGTTTCATAAGCTTAAATGTTATTTTAAAGGGTGGAAATGAAAGCTTTAATGAAAAATAAGGTAATTAAGGCTAGGGCAATTTGTGAGGAGCTTTACCTCTTAAATGAGGATAGCTTGGAATTAGTGCTAGAGCTTTTAAATGATGATGAAATAAACGACAAATACGGCGAAACGCTGGAGAATTTAAAGGAAAATTTGGAAAAAACGCATAATTTACTTTAGCCGATAGCCTTACAAATCGGCAGGAAGTATTGTTTAAGGATAAGCTAAGTAAGGCTACTCTATAATTTAAGTGTTGAATTTAGTGTTGGTTAAGGAGTTTTAGTAACTCTCTAGCCAGCCTCAATGTTTCTACGATAAGCTTTAAAATCTTAATCCATAAATTCATTTCAGCCACCTTTCTCCACCGAGTTAGCAACTTAAACAAGCAAATTTTAGCAAATTTACCTTAAAAAAACTGCCTTTTTTAATCCTTTTTTTCATACGCTTAAAAAGCTATCTTTTTACAAATTTAAAAAAGGATAGATTATGAAAATTGAGATTATTAACAGATATCAAGGCAAGTCTTGCGTTATTGGCAAGTTTAAGGTGTATGATGAAAACGGCGATTTAACTTTTCAATGCTTTTCTTTACAAGAGGATACCGCAGGGCTTGAAAGTGGCAAAGACTTAAGGATACCAGAGGGCGTTTATAAGCTAAAAAGGCATCCACACTCACGCTTTGAAGCGACTTTAAGAAAAATTACAGGGTATGAAAAAGATGAAATGCTAAATGTTTATAATGATTTGGTGCCTTATGAAAGACATATTTTGATACACTGGGGAAACACGGATAAAGACACGCAAGGCTGTATTTTACTTGGTGAAACAAAAACAAGCGATGAAAGCATAGGTGGAAGTAGGGCGGCTTGTAAATCATTTTATGATTTAATGCGAAGCGTAAATTTAGATATGGTCGAGCTTGTTATAAAAGATGAATTAGAATAAGGGGGCTTTATGAGTGAAAGTGCTATAGCTTCGGCTTCTGCTTTAGGGAGCTTAAGCGGTGCTGGTTTGCTTGGAGTTATGGTTTTAACTTTGGCTGGGGTGGTGATACACTTATATAAAAAGCAAAGTGAAATCGTAGGTGAAAAGCAAGAAAGGCAATTAAAGAATTTAGAGGATATAAAGCAAAATCTAAAGGAAAATTCTGCCATACAAAAGGCGACTTTGGATACTTATAAGGAAAATAATAAAACTATGATGGAATTTATAAGGGAGCATTGCAAAAATACAAATGAGGAGCTTAAAAGGGCAAATCTTAAGCTAGATGAAATAGATGATAATTTAGATGATTTAAAGGGCGTTGGGGCTTGGTTTAAAGACTTGCATAATATTAAGAAGTAGGTAAAAGATGATGTTTATAAGTATGAATTTGAAAAAAACATTAAAGGAAAAACTGGGGCTTTTCACGGAGTGAAAAGGGTGGGGACGCCTTTAGGTTTTGGTTCTTTTAGCGGAGCTTTGCTTCGCGGTGAAAAGAACATAAAAATAGAAAGTAGGTAAAAATGTTTAGCATAATTAGCACGATTTTAGGCTTTTTTAAAGGCAATATGTTTTTTTACATCTCCTTAGCTTTGGCTTTGGGTGCAATAGGCTTTTTAACTTTAAGCTTAGAGGCACAAAAGGCAAGATATGAAAAGGTAAAAAATGATTTAAATATAAGCTTAGAGGCGAATTATAATCTAGCCTTAAGCCTTGAAACGCTTAAGCTAGAGCATAAAAAGCAAATAGAGGCAATAAGCGAAGCAAATGAGGAAAAAGAGCAGGTTAAAGAGAGGATTGAGTATGTTAATCGTTACATTGTTAAGAAGTATGAAAGCGGTGAAAATAATCTTACTAAGCTTTTTAATGCTATGGCTAACAGGCTGTGGGAGCAGAACTGGGCAGCAAATCGTTAAAGATGTCAAAATCGTAAAGGTGCAAGTGCCAAAAGAGCTTTTAGAGCTTAAAACACTACCGAAGCCTTATGTTAATAGTGAAATTGAGATTTTAAACGCTTATTCTATGCTTTTTTATCACTATAAGCAATGTGTGATACAAATGGGGAAAATAAGGAAGCTAAGCGAATAAACTTCGCTTAATCTAAATAATCCATAAAACTAACGGCTGGGCTTTGTGGCTTTTCTATGCTTAGGCTTTGGGTTTGGCTTAGCTTAATTTTTAATCTTTCTTTAGTGGTGCTAACACGAAATAAAAATTTTTCATAGCTTAAAAATCTTTCATAATCATAAGCCTTAGCCGGTGTGCATAATCCTCCGTCTTTTTCTCTTAAAATAAGGGCTTTTAGTGGTGCTATGATGAGCGTTTTTTCACTTGTGGCTATGACTTTAAAAAAAGTGGGGGAATAATCACTACTAGAGACTAAAATATCGCCTGTTTTAAATCCTGCTAAATTGGGCTTATTTTTATGCTTTGCTAAGAAAGATTTAAGGGCTGTTTGATTGGCTTCGATGGCGTTTTTGGCGCGTAAATCGCAAAAGGTGGAGTAATCGACCTCTTTGCCGTCTGCTGTATAAATTTCTTTATGTCCATTGTAATCGCAAGTTAAAATTGTCATTTGCTGTCCTTTTAAGTTTGATTTTATCCTGCCTAGCTATAATGCTAGGCGAGGATTATTCGACTTTTAGTCTAATTTTTAGCTTTAGGCTAAATTTTAGGCTGAAAAGTTTAAAAACCCTTCTTAACTTCAAGACTTTCATAAAAGCCCTTTCATTAAAAAAAGTTTGCATTGACCTTTTAAGGCGACTTTGGCTGAAACCCCTTGCTTAATAAATTTGGATTTGTTAAGCTTTTTGGTTATAATAACCCAAACCCAGCCCTTAAAGGACTGGGAAAGCGGTTATTTTTTAAGCTTGAGGGCTATTTTTAGCCCTAAGAGCTTAATTTTTAAAACCACCTTTTTGAACTTCAAAATTTGCATTTTAAAGCCTTTCAAGTGGTATCTACCCACCCACCCTCCAAATAGCTATTAACTATTTTTTATGAGTATATCATAATAATTAAATACTTAATATATGCTTAAATTTATCATAATTTGTGAATTTTTATAAAAAATAATATTTATTAACTATAATTATATATAATTAAAAAAAAGGAGCAAAAATGACAAAAGAAAAATTTAAAAGCTTAATGCAAGAAGCGGGAATTAAGAGTAAAAAAGAATTAGCCGAGCTTATGGGCTTACATTACGGAACGATTAATAATTGGGGGAATACGCAAGGCTATCCTACCTATTTAAACAATTATTTTCACTTCATCATTAAAGCCAAAAAATACGATGAGGCGTTAAAAAAGGGCTTTGATGAGAGTGAAAAGCCTCAGGAGTGCCCTTCAAATGTGGAGGCTTTGAGCCTTGAAAATGCGAGGCTTAGGGAGGAGTGTGAAAAATATGAGGCTTTAAAAAGGGCGTTAAAAGAGGCTTTGAGATAGGCTTACTTCGCCTCTAAGTCCGTGCCGTGCTTTTCCCTCACACAAAGTGCCAAATTCACGCCCTACCGCCACACGACCCCGCCTGAGTGCTTTTGTCTGCTTTTTACGCCACACGAAAGAGCGTTTTAAAAACGATGAAATAAAGAAGCGAAGCATTTTAAGACTTGCAAAGGGGTCGTTTTGCAAGAAATTTTAAAGCGGTGTAAAAATGAATTTATGCCTTTTTGGCTTTAAAGGCGTATGAAGTAGAGCAAGTCGCTAGGGCTTTTTTAAAGGGCGTTAAAAAGGGCTTTGGCTAAATCATCAAAAAAAGCTTTTTAAGAAATATTTAAACAAAAAATGCTTAAAATAACGGCGTTTATTTATCGGTGGAGCTTAGTTAAACGGGCTTTTAATAGCCTGTAAAAAGGGGCTTTAAAACTAACTTTCTAAGCAATGCTTTAAAAGCTTCAGTGCGGTTTCTTTGATAGAGCTTTAAGGGCGTTATATAGCAAACTTATGGTTTCAAAAAATACTTATGACACCATATTCAAAGGCTATGTATTTTATGGCTTTGTTCATAAACGCTTCAAAGGCATTTCTTAGGCTATAAAAGAGCTATGAAGGTATCTAAAAAAGAATTAACAAGTCCGCAATGAGCTACTTTCCCCCTGCCAGTAAGGCGTAGTATCATCACCCACGATGTGCTTAGCTTCTTGGTTCGGGATGGAGCAAGGCGTTTCCACATCTGTATAATCACGGACATTGTTATTTAAATATTCTTTGAAAGATTGAATTTAAGAATAAAACTTAATCTTTTATTTCTTTACTTTTTTCTTTATTCTCTTTCTTCTTTTCTTATCTTTTATCTTAGATAAGTTTTTATATAGAATACTTAAAAAACAATGTTAAGAGCAAGTTTTATTAAACTCTTTACACTTTATTAAGGTTAAACCTTAACAAGGAAGTGATGCTTTATTAACTTAAAAGATAAGTTAATATTTATAAGATAAGCCAAACGCTCTATTAGTACTGGTCAGCTAAAGGACTTTCATCCATTACACACCCAGCCTATCAAACTAGTAGTCTTCTAGAGAGCTTAGAGAAGATTCATCTTAGAGTTGGCTTCACGCTTAGATGCTTTCAGCGTTTATCCTTTCCAAACTTAGCTACGCTGCGATGCTCTTGGCAGAACAACAGCTACACCAGTGGTTTGTTCAACCCGGTCCTCTCGTACTAGGGTCAAATCTCTTCAATCTTCTTACGCCCACGGCAGATAGGGACCGAACTGTCTCACGACGTTCTGAACCCAGCTCGCGTACCGCTTTAAATGGCGAACAGCCATACCCTTGGGACCTGCTCCAGCCCCAGGATGCGATGAGCCGACATCGAGGTGCCAAACCTCCCCGTCGATGTGAGCTCTTGGGGGAGATCAGCCTGTTATCCCCGGGGTACCTTTTATCCTTTGAGCGATGGCCCTTCCACACAGAACCACCGGATCACTAAGACCGACTTTCGTCTCTGCTTGACTTGTATGTCTTGCAGTTAAGCTGGCTTATACCTTTATACTCTACTAGCGATTTCCAACCGCTATGAGCCAACCTTTGTAAGCCTCCGTTATTATTTGGGAGGCGACCGCCCCAGTCAAACTACCCACCAGACATTGTCCCACTTGAGGATAACTCAAGCTGGTTAGCTACCCAAATAAGAAAGAGTGGTATCTCAACAATGGCTCATATACAACTGGCGTCATATACTCAAAGCCTCCCACCTATCCTGCACATTCTTATCCAAATAGCAGTGTCAAGCTGTAGTAAAGGTCCACGGGGTCTTTCCGTCTTGCCGCGGGTAGGAGGAATTTTCACCTCCACTACAATTTCACTGGATCCCTCTTTGAGACAGCTCCCATCTCGTTACGCCATTCATGCAGGTCGGTATTTAACCGACAAGGAATTTCGCTACCTTAGGACCGTTATAGTTACGGCCGCCGTTTACTCGGGCTTCGATCAAGAGCTTCGCTAATGCTAACCCCATCAATTAACCTTCGAGCACCGGGCAGGCGTCACACCCTATACATCCTCTTACGAGTTAGCAGAGTGCTGTGTTTTTGGTAAACAGTCGGGAGGGACTCTTTGTTGTAACCTTCTTTGCTTTCGGAGTAAATCCTAATACAAAGGGAGGCACACCTTATACCGAAGATACGGTGCTATTTTGCAGAGTTCCTTAAAGAGAGTTCTTCCACGCGCCTTAGAATACTCATCCCACCCACCTGTGTCGGTTTACGGTACGGGCAACATTAGCTAAACTTAGAAACTTTTCTTGGCTCGACGGCATCAGGGGTTCTTCTTTCCATCCGAAGACTTCAAAAAGCCTTTCAGTTCTCGGAGTATTCTTATACGGATTTTCCTGTATAAGCTCCTACGACCTTAGACTAGCACTTCCATCCGCTAGCCCCCTTAGCCCTAAGCGTCCTTCCATCGCACACTAATGTTGGTATAGGAATATTAACCTATTTGCCATCGCTTACCCCTTTCGGACTCAGCTTAGGACCCGACTAACCCTACGATGACGAGCATCGCGTAGGAAACCTTGGGTTTACGGCGTTAATGATTCTCACATTAATTATCGCTACTCATGCCTGCATGCTCACTTCTATTCGCTCCAGCACTCCTTGTCGGTATACCTTCGACGCAAATAGAACGCTCTCCTACCACATTGCACACAACTTAAACGACTTAACTCTTTTAATCTAAGAATATTTTTATTGTTTTTTACTATATTTTATTATTTTTACGAAGTTTTTGTTTTTATCTTTACTCTATAAAAATGAATAAAGATAAGCAAAAAATAAATAAAAATAAATTTAGTTTCTCATATTTTAAATTTAAATCATCTAAGTTGTGTGCAAGTCTAAAGCTTCGGTACTTACTTTAGCCCCGTTATATTTTCCGCGCAAAATCACTAGACCAGTGAGCTATTACGCTTTCTTTAAAGGATGGCTGCTTCTAAGCCAACCTCCTGGTTGTTTAAGTAACTTCACATCGTTTTCCACTTAAGTAAGATTTGGGGACCTTAGCTGTTAGTCTGGGTTGTTTCCCTCTTGACGACGGATTTTATCACTCGCCGCCTGACTGCTGTGATTACACTAAAGGTATTCGGAGTTTGATAGGGTTTGGTACATTGGTGTATGCCCTAGCCCATTCAGTGCTCTACCCCCTTTAGTTACGACACAACGCTATACCTAAATATATTTCGGAGAGAACCAGCTATCACGAAGTTTGATTGGCCTTTCACCCCT
Organism: Campylobacter upsaliensis; assembly: GCF_900637395.1. Taxonomy (NCBI): domain Bacteria; kingdom Pseudomonadati; phylum Campylobacterota; class Epsilonproteobacteria; order Campylobacterales; family Campylobacteraceae; genus Campylobacter; species Campylobacter upsaliensis. The sequence goes on from NZ_LR134372.1 coordinate 415,797, forward strand.
ATCCACAAGTCATCCCATAGCTTTTCAACGCTAGCGGGTTCGGTCCTCCACTAGTTCTTACACTAGCTTCAACCTGCTCATGGATAGATCACTTCGTTTCGGGTCTGCAGCATCTGACTTAGCGCCCTATTCAGACTCGCTTTCGCTACGGCTTCGCGTTAGCTTAACCTTGCCAGACACCACAACTCGCAGGCTCATTATGCAAAAGGCAGTCCATCACACTGTATTGCTACATAGTGCTCTGAATGATTGTAAGCAAATGGTTTCAGGTTCTATTTCACTCGGCTCACCGCCGTTCTTTTCACCTTTCCCTCACGGTACTTGTTCGCTATCGATCTGGTAGGAGTATTTAGGGTTGGATAGTGGTCTACCCAGCTTCAGACAGGATTTCTCGTGTCCCGCCCTACTCAGGATACTGCTAGCTAAGGTTAGGTTTTTGCATACGGGACTATCACCCTCTATGGCTACACTTTCCAGAGTGTTCTGCTAACCTTTCCTCTTGCACATTGCAGTCCTACAACCCCCAGTGCAAGCACTGGGTTTGCCCTCTTACGCTTTCGCTCGCCGCTACTGACGCAATCTCGTTTGATTTCTTTTCCTGAGGGTACTAAGATGTTTCAATTCCCCTCGTTCGCTCCATTATGGTAGTATATATCTCTATATACTGGGTTGCCCCATTCGGAAATCTAGGCATCAAAGCTTCTTGACAGCTCCACCTAGCTTATCGCAGTCTAGTACGTCCTTCATCGCCTCTACCAGTCAAGGCATCCACCATTCGCTCTTAGTAGCTTACCTTTTAATGTTCTTTTAGTAAAGAACCAAAGCTAAAGATTACCTCGCCAAGCCTTAAGGAAATTCCTTAAGCTTAAGGGCTTGTCTAAAAAGCTCTAGTTCTACTAAAAAAACAATGACATAAAAGCCAAAATTAGCTTTTTTGATTCTAAAACGCATCACTTCCTTGCTAAAGTTTAATGATAAAAGAGCTATATTATAAATTGAAACTATATATTTAAAGATAGGTTCATTACATATATAAAGACGGAAAGTGTTTAATCTTTAGTTCATATAAACGCAAAGTCAATGTGAAGCTAAAGCGTGTATTAAACTTTATTTCTTTTATCCTTTAACAAGGTTCAGTAAAATTGTTTATTAAAACTTGCTTGTGACTCTTAACAATGATAAGTTAAAGAACGGCTTTCTAAAGGAGTTAAAATGTTGTATTTAGACTTTTTTAGAAAGTGAAAGTCGAAATTATACATAAAGAAGCTTAAGGGAAGATGAAAGTGGGAAGATTTGTGAAAAATATTAAGCCCTTGTGGGGCTTAATATTAAAGTAGGTTTTTGAATTGACAAGTTTTAATGTCAAGCCCAAAGCCCTTTAAAGCAATAAAGTCTTTATCGCAATTTTGCGACATTAAATGCACTTCTTCGACCTTAAAAAATCTTAAAATTTGTGCGCCTATGCCATAATTTTTAAATTGTGCCGCATTTGATTTTTCGCCTTGCATAAAAATGATAATTCCGCCATTTTGTGATAAAAATTGAATTTGTTCTAAAAGTTGCGAGAATTTATTTGAAGTTAAAAGCTCAAAATCACTATCACTAATGTGAAATTTAATATTTTCACTTTTTCTTGGTTGATTAAAACAAAAAGCAATGTGCTGAATTTGATTGTGGTCTTCAAAGATGAATTTTTGTGCTTTAAATCCTGCTAAAAAGCTAGCTTGCTGCTCTTTAAGAGTGATTAAGCTTTCATTTTTTAGACGATATTCTATTAAATCGGATACGGTTATCATATTAAGTTTGAATTTTTCGCAAAATTCTAGCAAATCTTCCCTTCTTGCCATATCCCCATTATCTTTAACAATTTCGCAAATCACGCAAGCGCCTTTCAAGCCAGCCAGATGACATAAATCCACACTTCCTTCTGTATGTCCTGTGCGTTCTAAAACTCCGCCTTTTTTGGCTATGAGAGGATTGATGTGTCCTGGACGAACGAAGTCGTTAGCACAGGCTGCATCATCGGCAAAAATTTTAATGGTCATATCACGCTCATAAGCACTAACACCTGTTGTGGCTTTTTTTGCATCAACTGTTATAGTGAAGGCTGTTTCGTGACTTGAGGTGTTTTTTGGCACCATTAAGGGTAATTCAAATTTCTTTGCTAAATTTTCATCTAAAGCTACACATAAGACTCCTCTAGCTTCTTTTATAGCAAAATTGACCTTTTCTTTAGTGCTAAATTGTGCAGGAAAGATAATATCTCCCTCATTTTCTCTATCTTCGGCATCAACCATTACGAGCATTTTGCCTTCTTTTAAGTCTTTTATCGCTTGTTCTATGCTTATAAAATTCATTGTGATCCTTAGGTTATAATTTTAGCATTGTAGCTAAATTTACTTGACAAATAAATTAAAAAAAAGTATAATTTCGTTTTTTATTTGCTGGGGTATCGCCAAGCGGTAAGGCAACAGGTTTTGGTCCTGTCATTCAGGGGTTCGAATCCCTTTACCCCATCCACTCCGAATTCATAACGCGAAGTAGAGCAGTGGTTAGCTCGTCGGGCTCATAACCCGAAGGTCGGGAGTTCAAATCTCCCCTTCGCAACCAGATTATAATTTTTATCGTTTTTGATTTTTACCTAAATTTTTGATAGCAAAATGGGATTTTAGTGATAGTTTTGTATATTTTAAACAAGGAGACATAATGCAAATAATTAAAGAATTTTTTATAAAAATTGGCAGAGATGACATCGATGAAAATATGAAAAATTTGGTAAGCAATAATGAAATTGATAGTATTGATGTGATGGCTTTAGTCGCAGAGATAGAAAAGCACTATCAAAAAACTCTCGATAGAAAATACATCAAAATGACATATTTTGAGGATTTTGAAAGCATTAAAAAAATGCTTAATGAAGCTTATGGAGATTAAATTAAGAAATTTCAAGAAGAAATTTCTCGCCCTCATCTTTGAAAGTGAAAATTTTATCTCCGCAAGGATAGCTAATTTCCCCCTGTCTTTGCGTGAAAACTTTCGTTCTAAATTGCTCTAAAATAGTGGGTAGTTCCTTACGAAAAAGCCCGCTATCACTCATACCAAGGCTATGACCTAAATTTCTAATAAATTTTTTATCTAACTCTTTTTCATCTTTTATAAGGTGTAATTTTGCCTTAAGACCTAATGTTTCATAAAGTTTATAAAGCTTTTCTTTATCATCTGCTGTGCCAAATTCATCATGGGCTGAGTGATAGCTGATAAAAAGCGTATCTTTAGCATACTTGGCTTGAATTTTTAAATGCTCTGCGTTAAGTAAAGAGCGAATTTTATAATGTGCTGGGGTAAAGCAGTGCTTAGAATTGGCATCGCAATTCCAAAAAGTTTTACAAAAAAGCTCTATGTTTAAATCTTTATCTAGCGTAGTAGCGTCGCCTTGACCAAGTTCTCTACCTACGATGTAGTTTAATTGCGGCAGGGGCGAGCAAGAATTGTCTAAAATAGCTTGGCAGTGCCACGGAGCGATTTTGGCGATTAAATGTGCAAGGTATCCACCATAAGAGCCACCTCCATAAATGACAGGTAAGGAGGCTACCCCCCCCCCCCCCAGTGTTTTAACTTTAATTAATCTTTTGCAGATATCTTTTAAAACAAAGATATGGTCAAGAGCTGGCATAATGCCATAATTTTGATATTCATCATTAGCAGGGAGTATGGTGTAACTTAAACCTTGCATTTTCATATCTTGTGGAATTTGTCCTTGCTCTTTATGGTGCTTGATCCATTGATTGAGTAAGTTATAGTAAGTGTAAGGCTCTAAATGACTTTGATAAGGAATTTTAACTTTTGCTAAACTCTCCTTTAAATTTAGCATATCTGCTTCACTATATGCAAGTTTTATGCTGTATTTTTCCTCATCTTGATTAAACCTATTACAAAAACAATGATAAAGGACATTAATCGCTAAAACGGGAAAATTTTGTGCTAAATTTTGTCTTGTAAAATCCATAAAAGAAAGATTAGTGCTACTGCCAAAACCTCCTATAATAAAGACGATAGCCTCAAGTTCTTTCGTCTCATCATAGCTAATGCGGTATTCTAATTTTGACTTTCTCTTAATCCCAAGCTCTACATCATCACAGCTTTTAATCTTATAAGTCTTATCCACAAGCATCTTCTACCTTTGAAATTTCTAGGTGCATTTTAGCATTTTTTTGCGAAAAATGATAAAGCAAATCATCACTTGGATAGCTTATGCTTTTGTTTTTGCAAGGGGATTTGGGGTGAGCTTTGATTTTTTTTAAAAGTTCTGGCAAATGCTTATTTACAAGGGCTTTAAAAGGTATGCCAAGTCCATGGTCTAAATTTTTAATAAAACGACCATCAATTTGTTTTTGATAACGCACAGCGTGTAAAGTCGCATCAAAGCCAAATTTTTCATAAAGTTTATAAAGCTCCACCTTTTCTTTTAAGGGTAACTCATAATCCTTTGCGGAATGATAACTTACATAAATGGGTTTGGGATAATTAGCCTGAATAGCAAGATGTTCCGGCTCTAGGATATAGCGAATTTTTCTTCTTGCAGGGGAGAAAAAATAGGGTGAGGTTGGATTTAGTGTCCAAAAACTTTTATCGTGAAAGCAGATGTAAATATGATCAAGTGGCACTCCCACACAAGCATTATCTCGATAATTTATTTCTTTACCAAAGCCTAGCATTCTCTCCACAAATTTTGCTCCTCCCGAATTATCTATCACTCCATCTATCGCCCACGGAGCAATTTTTGCACACAAAGAAGCCAAATAGCCACCATAACTTCCCCCAGCAATGATAACGGGTAAATCCCTAACGCTTACCCCCCCCCCCCCCCCCGTGCTAAAAGGAGCATTTTTTTGCACATAAAAAAGAGTGTTTAAGATGTCAAGGGCCGGCATAATGCCGAAATTTTGATACTCATTTCTCGCAGGAAATAAAGTTGCACTCATCGCCAATTGAAAGTCTTTTGCAACAACGCCATTTTCTTTAGTTATTTTAATAAAGTTCGATAAGATTTGATGGATATTAAAGGCAAATTCGCTTGTTTTAAAATCAGGAGGCAAGGGGATGCCATTAACTTTACAAAACTGCTCTACGATGCTTTTGTCAAAATCGTCCATTCCTATCTTTGCTCCTGTTTGAGGACGGTTACCGATATTGTGATAATTTGCAGCAATGACAGCAGCATTATGCTTTTGAGCTAAAGCTTGCATAATGAGTTTAAAAAAAGAATTGTTAATATCATCGCCTAAGCCTTGATTAAGCACTAAAAGAAGTTTTACTGGCTCACTATCATCATAACAAAGCCTAAATTCCAGCTTACTTTCCCTCTTAATCCCAAGCTCTACATCATCACAGCTTTTAATCTTATAAGTTTTATCTACAAGCATTTTTTGCCTTTTGTTTTGAAATTTAGATTATTATACAAAAAAAACGATGAAAGGCTAGAAAAGATGATATGTCATATTGATGACTTTTTACAAAAAAGTGTGAAAAAATTCCCACAAAAAATGCTTTTTAAAGAAATGGGGGGAGTAAGTATCACTTATAAAGAATTTGATGATTTAAGTCAAAAAGTTGCAACTAAGCTTTTAAACACCTTAGCAAAAGAGCCTATTCAAAGTCCTATTTTAATCATCTTACCTAAAAGCATTAACACGCTTATTAGTTTTTTTGGCGTGGCAAAGAGTGGGAATTTTTATACACTCTTAGATGAAAAAATGCCCCTTGAAAGAATAAAAAAAATCATTAGTGTTTTAAAACCTAAGGCTTTCATCACTTCAAAAAGTTTAAATTTAAAGCTTGATTTACCTACACTTTATACAGAAGATTTTGAAAGCTATGAAAGAGATGAAGAGGCTTTAGCAAAGGCAAGATTAAGACATATTGATACAAATTTACTTTATGTCTTTTTTACAAGTGGTAGCACAGGGCTACCTAAGGGAGTAAGCATAAGTCATAAAAGTGTGATTGATTATGCTTTTTGGGTGAGTGAGGAGTTTGAGCTTGATGAAAATGAAATCATAGCTAATCAAGCGCCGCTTTATGTCGATGCGTCCTTGCCTGATATTGTTGGAAGTATCGTTAGTGGGGGTTCAATGCATCTTATCCCTAATGCCTCTTTTGCTTTTCCTGATGAAATTTTGTCTTATTTGGAAAAAGAAAAAATTACGATGATATTTTGGAAGCCCGTGATTTATAATTATTTCGCCCCCAATAAAGAAAGTTTAAAGCCTTATCCTTTAAAACATTTGAGAAAAATTTTATGCGGAGGGGATTTGCTTAGTGCTAAGACTTTAAATATTTGGCGTTCCCACCTCCCCCACACCCTCTTTGCTAATCTTTATGGACCAACTGAAATCACTGATGTGTGTTGTTTTTATAAGGTAGATAGAGAATTTAAAGATGAAGAGCTTTTACCTATAGGAAAGGCTTGTAAGAATACAGAACTTTTAGTCTTTGATGAAAATAAAAATTTGATTAATGAAGTAGGTAAAAAGGGTGAGCTTTTCGTAAGAGGGACTAGCCTTTCTTTAGGTTATTATAATGACACAGAAAAAACAAAAGCAGCCTTTATACAAAATCCTTTGCATAATAATTATTTAGATTTACTTTATAAAACAGGAGATATTGTCGCTTATAATGAATTTGGGGAATTACTTTGCTATGGAAGACTTGATAATCAAATCAAATTTAAAGGACACAGAATTGAGCTTGGTGAGATAGAAGCAGTGTTAAATTCTCACGAAAAGATTAAAAATAGTGCTTGTATCTTTAAAGATGACAAACTCATCGCCTTTTATGAGAGTGATGAGGAGTTAAATTTAAAGGCTTTTTTGAAGGATAGATTGTCAGCTTATATGCTGCCAAAGCAAAGCATTAGACTTACAAAACTCCCTTTAAATATCAATAGTAAAGTAGATAGGTTAGCCCTTTATGCGTCTGTTTGAAAAATTTTATTATGAGGGTTTTAAGCTTAGTAATAGTTTAGAAAGTTTATCTTTTTTTGAGGATGGATTTAAAGCCCAAAATATAAGAATTGAGCAAAAAGGGGAGAATTTTTTTCTTTATGATAGGCATAATTTTTTATATTATTTTGTTAGAGAGCTTAAAGATTTCAGCTTACAAAAAAGTTTTGTAAAAATTTTGAGCCAAAATTCCACTTGGCTTATGCAAAATGAAAATTTTCTTAAACTCAATGGTTTTGAAAATCTTATAAAACATAGGCAAATGCAGCTTTTAAGCCCCACATTTACTCCGCAAAATTATTTTTTCATCGAAGGGGCTAAAAGGGAGGATATGGCAGAATTGAAGGAATTTTTTTCGCAATTTTTTGACACGACTTATCTTTTTTTACTTTCTTTAAAAGAGCTGGAGGATAAATTACATCAATGCCTCATTTACAAAGAAAAGGGTAGAATTTGCGGAGGATTGATTTATTCTAGCGTTTTAAATGGCTTATATATCGACTTCATCGCAGTGCGTAGAAATTTAGCTTACAAAAATGTCGCCTTTGCTTTGTTAAATACTCTCATCAAACGCCATCCAAAAGCACAGCTAAGGCTTTTTGTAGATAGGGTTAATCAAAGGGCTATTCATTTTTACGAAAGAGCGGGTTTTACTTATGCTAAAAATGAATTTAATTTTTATATTAAAAAATGACTTTAAAATTGAGTTAATTAAGATTTGTATTAATAAGGGCTTTTATGCCCTTAATATCACATTAAAGAATATTTTAGCACTTCTTCAAATTCCTTAACGGCGATGATTTGCATATTGTCCCTTACTTCTTGTGGGATATCTTTTAAATCTCTTTCGTAGTTTTTTTCGGGAATGAGTGCTGTTGTCATTTCAGCTTTATAGGCGGCTATAAGCTTTTCTTTTAAGCCACCTATAGGTAAAACTCTTCCATTTAAGTCAAGCTCACCCGTCATCGCTATATCGTTTCGCACTCTTTTTTCGCTAAAAATAGATGCCATAGCCGTAGCCATAGTGATACCCGCACTAGGTCCATCTTTTGGAGTCGCTCCATCTGGGACATGGATGTGGAGATTATATTGCTCGTAAGGATTTGTTTTGGTATCAAGTAGGGCTTTTTTAGGAATTTTAAGCTTTCCCTCATCGATTAGAACTTTAATGACGCTAAAAGCGATTTTAGCTGACTCTTTCATCACATCGCCCAAAGAGCCTGTTAGCATTAATTCGCCTTTCCCTTTAATTTTAATCGCCTCGACTTTTAGCACATCTCCACCCACAGCCGTCCAAGCTAGTCCATTAACCTGTCCTATTTTATCTTCTCTTTCTCTTTTTTGAATTTCATAAACTTTTTTATCTAAGAAATGGTGTAAATTTTTGGCAGTAATGCTAACCTTCTTAGTTTCTTCAAGCAAAATTTGCTTAGCAGTTTTACGGCAAAGCTCGGCAATTTTACGGCGTAAAGTTCTTACACCAGATTCTCTTGTATAATCGCTAATGAGCAATTCAATCCCATCCTTACTCACACTCAATTCACTAGCTTTTAAGCCGTGTTTTTTAAGCTCATCTGGGATAAGATAATTTTTTGCAATTTGGAATTTTTCATTTGGAGTATAAGAGCTAAGTTCGATAAATTCCATTCTATCTCTTAATGGTGAGGGAATATTGCTAATATCATTTGCCGTGGCGATAAAAATAGCTTTGCTTAAATCCAAATTAAAATTAAGATAATAATCCCTAAATTTAGAGTTTTGCTCAGGGTCTAAAATTTCTAGTAAAACAGCAGATGGATCGCCTCTAAAGCTGCGGTTAAGCTTGTCTATCTCATCAAGCACGATGACAGGATTTATTTGTCCGGCTTCTATTAAGCCCTGCGTAATGCGTCCGGGCATCGCTCCTATATAAGTGCGGCGGTGTCCGCGAAGCTCATTAACATCTTCAAGCCCTCCTAAAGCTATGCGTATAAGCTCTCTTTTTAAAGCCTTTGCGACAGAATTTGCAAGAGAGGTTTTACCCACGCCAGGAGGTCCGTAAAAGCATAATATAACTTTTGCTCCGTCTCTATCATTTATCTTTCTTTTTTCTAAAAGCTCACGCACAGCAAAATATTCTTCAATGCGTCTTTTAGGCTTTTCTAAGGCGTAATGGTCGCGTTCTAGTTGTTTGATAACCTCTTTAATGCTAAGTTTTTTCTTAGAAATTTTTTCAAAAGGCACATCAAGAGCCGTTTCTATGTAGGTTTGTATCATAGAGGCTTCTGAATTGTCTTGATGAATTCTTTCAAATTTTTCAATTTGTTTTTTGATTTCTTTATAGGCATCTTCGTGCATAAAGGGCTTTTTGAGCTCTAGTTTTTTGTAGTATTCTTGAACTTCATCTTCTTTTTGTGTATCTGAGCCTAGCTCTCTTTGAATTTGTCTTAATTGCTCTTTAAGAAAATATTCCTTATTTGCCTTGTCAATTCTTAAATGTGCTTTATTTTTAATATCTTTTTGCAAGCGGTTGGTTTCAATCTCTTCTACTAATAAATCAATAAGTTTGATAAGTTTGATTTCTAAATTCGAAAGGATAAAAAATTCATAAGCGTCTTGCTTTTTCATTTTTATAGTATTTAAGATTAAATCGCAAATCCTTGAAGCATCTAAGCCCTCTTCAATAGTTCTTAATAAATCTGGAGAGAAATAATGGCTAATGCTAGAAAGAATTTTGACCTTTTCTTTGACAACATCTAAAAGGGCTTTCTTTTTTTTGGGTTCTAGTTCTTCTTCGATTATGGGTTCGATTTGAGCTTCTAGTGGTTTGTTGGAAATTCTTTTTATAATTCTCGCTTTAGAATGCCCTTGAAAAAGAATTTTAATGCGTCCATCTGGCAAAGGCACTTTTCTCATTATGCTGCCTATAACACCACAATCATAAATTTCATCAAAACTTCGACCATTTTCATATTTTGAGGGAGCAACGAAAATCATATTATCATCTCTAAGAGCTTTGTCTAAGGCACTAGAATTTTTAGAATCGTTAATGAAAATGGGTGTTATCATAAAAGGATATAAAAATAACTCATCTTCGATTAAAACGGGAAAAATTTGTTTAATAGCCACTATGTCTTCTAATTCCATCATTTCTCCTAAATTTCAACTCTTAAAATTTTTCAAATATTGCTCTATACCAAGGAAGCTCAGGCGTTATAATGCTTCTTTTAAAAAATTCTGATTGTTGCAATTTTTCTTGGTAAATTTCATAGCTTTGCTGCCTATTTGTTCTATTATACAAATCTGCTATGGTGCTGTCTAAATAAAACACTGCGATATTAAATTTTGTAAGCATAGTTTGCACTAAAGGCTTGTATTGTGTATTTGGATATTCTTTTAAAAAATTATCAATTTCTTGCTGACTTTGAAGCATTAGGGCTTGATTACGATTTGGCACGGCAAAGGCTTCAAATTTGGCTTTTATTTTAAGATAGCGTGTATAATCGACATTTTTGGAATTTCCAAATTTTTTATTATATTCATCTAAATAAAATTCGGCTAATTGGTATTCTTCTTCGTCCATATGCGCTTGAGCTAGTATGATGAGTGTAGGCTCTAGTAAAGGGTCTGCGATATGCTCACTTGCCATACCGCTATAATGTGTGTCTGCTTTTTCTAAATCTTTATCTTGCAAATCTTTAATGATTTGCGCATACCATTGCGATGGGCTAAGATTATAAAGCTCATCTTTATTTTTTGTGCTGCAAGCTGTAAAAAAAGTGATAATCAAAGATAAAATTAATAAATTCTTTTTCATCAACAAACCTTACTTAAAATAAAAGCGTAATTTTAATCAAATTTGATTAATAAGCCTTAATTTTGTAAAAAAATAAAAAATTGGAATTATTATTGCTTATTTATGTTAAAATTAAAATTATAAAACTTGAGGAGATAAAATGACTCTAGCTGTTAAATGCCCTATCTTGGGTTTTGAAGAAACTAAGAATATGGAATTTACAACCATAGATGAGATATTTGTCAGGCTTAAAAGCCTCGATGGTAAGGATTTTTCTTTTGTTCTCATCAATCCCTACCTTATACGCCCCGATTATGAATTTGACATACCGACCTATTACCAAGAATTGCTTTCGCTCACACCAGAATCCAAACAGCAGGTTTTTAACATAGTCGCTTTAGCAAAGACTATTGAAGAATCTACTGTAAATTTTCTTGCTCCCGTGGTAATTAATTTGGACAACAATACTATGGCACAAGTCATTTTAGATACGGTGAATTATCCTGATTTCTTTCAGGCAGAAAAAATTTCTAATTACATTAAAAAATAATGTCCAGCATTTATATCCTTGCAAATGGTGCTATGGCGAGTGCCTTAGCTTATGGTTTAAGAGATTTTTATGAAATTTATATAGTGGGGCGTGAAGCTCAAAAACTTGAATATTTGAAAAAAGAAGGCTTTAAAACTTTACTTTACAACGAATTTGACTTGGAAAATAAAAATGTTATCTTGGCTTTTAAGCCTTATGCTTTAAATGAAATGTCCCAAATTTTAAAGGGGGAAGCGAGGATTTTAATTTCCGTTTTGGCAAGTACTAGTTTGAAAGAATTAGAGTGTATTAGAGCTCAAAATATTGCGAGGATTATGCCAAATATCGCTGCTAAATATAAAGCCTCTACCACACCTTTTATATTAAAAAACGAGCTTTTTAAAGAAGAAATAGTCCAAATTTTAACAAGTTTTGGTAATGCTTATGAATTGAGTAGCGAAAAACAAATGCCAAGTGCTATGGCTTTAAGTGGCTGTGCGCCCGCTTTTCTTTCTTTGGTGGCTGAAGCTCTTGCAAATGGTGGTGTGTATAGAGGTTTAGATAAGGAGTTAAGTTTAAAGCTTACGCAAGGGCTTTTTGAAAGCTTTTCGACACTTTTAGCTCACGAGCACCCAGCTCTTATCAAAGAAAGTGTTTGCTCACCTGCTGGTGTGAGCATAAAAGGCGTGAAGGTGTTAGAAGAAAGGGCTATTAGAGCGGCATTTATGGAGGCTGTTTATATCAGCTCCAAATGAAAAGAGCATTTTCTTTTGTCGAGCTTGTAATTTCTATAATTATCTTGGCTTTTATTTTTAGCTCCATTTCGCTTTTTTATACACAAATCGATAAAAATAATGTAACCTTAAAGTTTTTTGAAAGGCTCTATGCCCTTGAAGCTGGGCTTTTGATGCGTTCAAGTGGTAAAGAAATTTTTGTTGTTAATGATGTGTTAAAACCCTTACGACTAAAAGAGACAATTGCAAAAGATGAAATTTTTGAATTAAAAAAAATAGAGCCTTTTGATAAAACTTATACGCAGTATTTTTACAATGAAAAAAGCTTTTAGTTTGCTTGAATTAACAATTGCTTTAGTGATTTTTTCTATTATTTTTATGCTTATATCAAAGCCTTTGAGAGAATTTTACTTATTGCATTTAAAGTCTTTGGAGCAAAATGAAGTGATTTTAAAATTAAATCAAACTCTACTCAATTTAGAAAATATCCTTTTAAAATGCGTCAATTTGGAATTTACAAGTAGAAATTTCTCCTGTTTTTTGAAAGATGATGAAAGTATTTTTGTGCTTGAAAATGGCAAGCTAAAATTAGTCAATTCAATGCTAATTTTAAAAAATAATATGGGATTTTATTCTCCAAAGAGTGATTTTTCTTATCTTTTACAAAATAAAATGGATCTTTTTAAAGATAGAGAGGGAAGTTTTTATGCCTTAAAAAATGGAAAAGTTGAGCTTTTAAATCCTGCAAATTTACAAAGTGAAGGAATTTTTTATCCTTTGAAAGCCAAAATTGAATTTAAATTTGAAGATAATGCTTTAAAATTCACGCTTAAACCTAAAATATTTAATGAAAATTTGAAGCAGGAGGCTTTATTGCTTGATTTTGTTCGAGATTTTAGCTTGAGAGAGCAAAATGGAGTTTTATGGATTAAAATCTGTGTGCAAAAAACATATTTTTCACATTGTTTAGAAAAAATGGTCTCTTTATGAAAAAAGCTTATGTTTTGCTTGGTGTCGTATTTTTAACGCTTTTTGTGGGATTTTTAATGAGTGTGGGATTAAATATTTCAAGTTATATGCCAAGATTTTTAAAAGATAATTATGCTTATACTCAAGCTCAAATTCTAAGGTCAAATGCTAAAGAACTTGCCAAATATGCTCTTTTTCAAGCTAAAAAAGAGGGATTTGAATGCTTGAATTCTATCAGCTTTTCTTATCCTAGCGTTAAAGATAAAATCCAACTTGAATATTTTTATGCCTTTGCTGAGTGCCAAAAGGGTCGTTTGATAAATGTTAATCCAGATGTAAATTTATCTAAAGACGGCGTGATTATCGTCAATATCAGTGTATTTTCAAAGCTAAATGAAGGAGTTAATGAGGAAATTTTGATTAACGAAAAACTAAGGCTAGTCGCAAAAGAAAACTTTTGGATGCCTTAGAGTGTATTTTATAATCCTTCAAAAGGATTATTGATGACATTTTTTCTATCGACTATGTAAGGGATAAGGGCTACATGTCTTGCGCGTTTTATGGCTAATTCTACCATTTCTTGATATTTCTTGCTTGTGCCTGTTAAACGGCGTGGCATAATTTTAAAGCGTTCGGATAAAGCGTGCTTTAGCATTGCTGTGTCTTTGTAGTCGATAAATTCAACCTTAGCCTCTGTATATTTGCAATATTTGCGTGAATATTTTCTTTTTTCTGCCATAATTTTTCCTTTTTAAAATGGTAAATCGCTGTCATCACTATCATAAGCATCGACATCGATTTCTCTAATTTTTTCTTGATTTTGATTGGAGGTTTTTTGCATAGGCTTTTTACTATTTTCACTGGTATAAGGATCGTAGCTTTGCGTTTCTGCATAATTGTTAGGGGTGAAATGATTTGCATTATTTTGATTATTACCTAGCATTTCCATATTTTCAACCTGAACGCTATGTTTAGAGCGATTTTGACCATTTTGATCGGTCCATTGATCAAATTTTAAACGCCCTTCAATTAAAAGCTTACTTCCTTTTGAAAGATATTGATTTGCCACCTCTGCTTGTCTGCCAAAAAAGGTAATATCAACAAAACAAGTTTCTTCGCGTTTTTCACCATTGACGCTAAATTTTCTTGTAACGGCGATAGCAGAAGAGCCGATGGCTGTTCCACTTTGCCCATAACGCATTTCTATATCTCTAGTAAGATTTCCAATCAAAACAACTTTGTTAAACATCTTTTTGCCTATTGAATTTCAGGGGCTTCTATAGGTTTAATCTCTTTTTTTGACTGCTTGATACCTTGAGAAAGTTTTTCCCAAGCGGAAATTTCTTTCTTATTTTCATATTTAACAATCAAAAATCTTATAACTTCTTCGGTAATTCTAAGCACCCTTTCAAGTTCAGCAATTAAGCTTGTAGGAGCTTTGAAATAAATAACGAAATAAGTTCCTCTTTCGTATTTTTTGATTTTATACGCGAGCTTTCTTGTTCCCATAGGCACGACAGTTTGAATTTCTGCACCATTTTTACTAAGAATTTCTTTGACAAATTCCAACTTCGTACTAACTTCTTCTTCGGTCAGCGTAGGCTTTAAAATAAATAAAACCTCATAATGTTTCATTTTTTCTCCTTGTGGATATTAAGCCCATTTTCACGGGCAAGGATTGCAAGAGCGAATTATAGCTAAATATACTTAAGCTATGTTAAATCTTTAAAAATTAATTTTGCATTAATCTTATAATGTCGTTAAAGGTCGCAAAAAGCATCAAGCTTAAAAGCAAAGCCATACCACTATAACTTAGATATTCAAAGGCTTTTTGTGGGACTTCTTTTTTAAAAATTAAACTATAAAGATTAAACAAGATATGTCCGCCATCAAGCATAGGTATAGGTAAAAGATTTAAAATTCCAAGGTTGATAGAAATTAAAGCTGTGATAAATAAAAGCCACGAAAGGCTTATTTCAGCAGCTTTTGAAGTGATATCAACCATAGTGATAATCCCGCCCAAATTTTTTGCCTCTATATCACCGGCAATGAGTTTAAAAAGCCCTTTTATAATAAGAGTAGAAGCTTTTATGCTTTCATCTAAGGCATAGCTTAAACTTTGTAAGCCTGTGTAGCTAACGCTTATTTTTTCATTACTTGGAGCTATTCCAAGTTGTAGTTTTGGCACGATTTGTCCAAATTCATTATAGCCTTGTCCAGTTTTTGGTGTGATAAGAAGATTTAAGTTTTTTTCTTCTCTTTGAATTTCGATTATTAAGGCGTTTGGAGTGAGTAGGGCGGGGATTTCATCAAAGCTTTGAATTTTGACACCATTGATACTTTTAATGGTGTCTCCTTCTAAAAGTCCTATCTCTTGTGCGGCTGAATTTGGAGCGATGAAGCCTATTTTAGCGGAAGCTTTTTCTAAGCCCAAATTTGCTATGGCGATGTAAAGTAAAAAGGCTAAGAAGAGGTTGAAAAATGGTCCAGCAAAAAGGATATAAATTTTTTGCCACGCGTGCAAGGAGCCATAGCTATCTTTGTCATAATTTCTTAAAGCAGGATTTAAATCATCTTGCCCCTTAAGCTTGACATAGCCTCCAAGTGGCAGGGCGCTTAAGCGGTATTTTGTATTTTTAAATTCTTTTTCAAAAAGAGCTTTACCAAAACCTATGCTAAAAATTTCCACTCTTACGCCTAAAGATTTTGCAGCTAAGAAATGCCCTAATTCGTGGAAAAATATCAAAAAAGAAATGACAAAAATGGTCGCTAAAAACTGCACGGAGTAAAATTTCAAGCCTAAAATTAAGATAATTAAAAGAAAAAGAAGACTTTTCATCGCTTTTTCCTATGTTTGATATAATGATAAACATATTCAAAGCCCGAGTAAAGCGTAAGTGCAAGAGCAATGTAGAGTAAAATATCACCAAAAATCCAATCAAGCATTAAAAAAATAATGGCAGTCATTTGAAAGCCAGTTTTAAGCTTGCCAGCAAATGAGGCGCTAACATCTAAATTTTCACTTACCATAACGACTCTAAAACCTGTAATAAAAAATTCACGCACTAAGATAAGGTAAATTACCCATTCATTTGCCCTATCTAAAAGCAAAAGCCCTAAAAAAGCGGCTAAGATGAGCATTTTATCTGCTAAAGGGTCTAAAATAGCACCCAATTTTGTTGTTTGTCTCCATTTTCTTGCTATAAATCCGTCAAAAAAATCACTCAAAGCCGCTAAAGAAAAAAGTAAGGTGGCAAAATAATTAATCCAGCTTTGATGCACATTTTCAAAGGGAAAGGTAAGGACAAAAAATAAAAGCGGTGCTAAAATCATTCTTAAAATAGCTAAAAGATTTGGTAAATTCATTTTTGACCTTGTTGAAAATGAGAAATTTTGCAAAAAATATTATAGAAATTTAATAAATCATCGTTAAATTTGATTAAAATTAAACGAAAATTTCGGGCTTAAGCTTCATCATAAGGCAAAAGGCGGCTAAAACGGCTTGTTTTTGTATGAAAATTCTATCTCCTTTTAGTTGCAAAAGTTCTTGGATATAAGTGCCGTCTTTAAACATCGCTCCTATATAAATATTACCCGCCTTTATGTTCTTATCTTCACCCTCAGCCACTCCGCTTAAAGCTAGGGCAAAATCGGGCTTTGCTGTTTTAAAAATCCCCTTAAGCATAAAATAAACGCAACGCTCACTATACTCTCCACCATTTTCTAAAATGCTCTCACTAATGCCTAACCATTCGTGTTTTAAGCGATTTGAATAGCTCACAATAGAACCTTCAAAAATCGCACTTATGCCTGAAATTTTACTAAGCTCACTCGCACAAAGTCCCCCTGTGCAGCTTTCTGCAAAAGAAATTTTAAGCCCTCTTTGCATTAATTTAGAAACGATAAAACGCAAAGGATCTTTACCTAAGAAGAATTTTTGAGCAAATAAATTTGAAACACTTTGCAAAAAGCCATCAAGTGTGCCACTGTGAGAATCGCTAACTTTTAGTAGGGTTAAATTATCTAAAATTTTGCTTGATTTGAGGTTGATTTTATAGCTTTTTGTTAAAGTTTCTAGTAAAAGCAAGGCACTTTCTTCATCGATTCCAAAAAGGCAAAAATACTCATAGCCTAGGTCAATTTCTCCTAAAAGTTTTGGCATAGTTTCCTGAGTGTCAATTTTTAAAAGATTGACTTTGGAGGTTTCAAATTCGCAAGCAAAGCTATTGTGAGTATAAAGAGCTTTATCTGGCACAAGATTTTGTTCTTTTAAGATAAGATTATCATCGCTTAATGTGGCTAAAATTTTCGCTACTATGGCATAATTTTGTGTGCTAGCAAAAATGGTTATAAAGTCATAATCTTGCATTAATTTTTCTAGTAAAAAAGGCAATTCTTTATCGCTTTTTGCTTGGATACGAATTTCATTAATTTCTTTAAATTTTTCTTCATAAGTTCTAAAAATATAATCTTTATAAGTAGGATGTAGGATAAGCTCATCTCCTAAAATAAAAAGCAAATGTTTCATAAAATTCCCTTTTTCTTAGAATTATAACCAAATTTAAACTTAAATGCAGTAAAATTTGAAATTTAAAAAAAACTTAGGTGCGATTATGGATTATAAAGAAACTTTACTTTTGCCTAATACAAGCTTTGCGATGAGGGCAAATTTGGCAGAATTTGAAAAAGAGCGTTTTAAAAAATGGTTTCATCAAAATTATGCTTATGAAAAAATGCGTTCAAAGCGTCAAAATGCAGCTAAAAGCTTTACCTTGCACGATGGTCCCCCTTATGCAAACGGACATATTCACATAGGACACGCTTTAAATAAAATTTTAAAAGAAACAATTATCAAACTTCATTATTTTAAGGGCGAAAAGGTGCGTTTTACGCCCGGATGGGACTGCCACGGCTTACCGATAGAACAGCAAGTTGAAATCAAGCTTGGTGAAAAAAAGAAAAATTTAAGTAAAAAAGAAATTCGTCATTTTTGTAGAGAGCACGCAAAAGAATTTGTGGATATTCAAAAAGAGGAATTTAAAAGTCTTGGTGTGATAGCGGATTGGGAAAAGCCCTATTTAACTATGGATTATGCTTTTGAAGCGGAAATTTACCGCACTCTTTGTGGGGTGGCTAAAAAGGGACTTTTGGTGGAACGCTCCAAGCCTGTATTTTGGAGCTGGGCGGCAAGGTCAGCTTTAGCGGAAGCGGAAGTGGAATATCAAGATAAGGAAGATTATTCTACCTTTGTGGCTTTTGATTTGGGCGAGGAGGCTTTAAAAAGACTGGGAGTGCAAAAGGCTAGGGCGGTTATTTGGACGACTACGCCTTGGACTTTAGTGGCAAATCAAGCCATAGCCTTAAATCCTAATGAGCTTTATGTTTTGACAAAAGAAGGGCTTATTTTTGCAAAAGCCTTGCTTAAAAATATGACGGAGCTTCATTTCACTAAGGGCGAAATTGATAAAGAATTTGAGGCTAGAATTTTAGAAAAAAGCACAGCGATTAACCCTCTTAATCGTAGAAATTCCTTATTTATCTTAGGTGAGCATGTCTTAATGGATGGAGGTACAGGGCTTGTGCATACGGCACCAGGACACGGCGAAGATGATTATTATGTGTGTTTAAAATATAATATTGAAGTGTTGATGCCTGTTGATGAGGCGGGTTTGTATGATGAGACTTTAAGGATTAAGAAACTTTTACCAGAAGAGCTTTTGAGTGAATTTATAGGGCTTCATATCTTTAAAGCAAATGAAAGAATTTTAGATCTTTTGGGAAATAATCTTATCCACGCTTCAAAATTTACGCACTCTTATCCTTTTTGCTGGAGGACGCATAAGCCTGTGATTTACCGTGCGACCAAACAATGGTTCATTGCTATGGACGAATTAAGGCTTGAGGGTGAAAGTTTAAGAGCTAGGACGAAAGAAGAGCTTTTAAAAACGCGGTTTTATCCAGAAAATGGAGTTAAAAGAATAGGTTCTATGGTGGAAAATCGCCCCGATTGGTGCATTTCAAGACAAAGAGACTGGGGGACTCCGATAGCTTTTTTTAGGGATAAGATGAGCGGGGAAGTGATTTTTGATGATGAAATTTTGGAATTTATTGCAAAGATTTTTGAAAAAAGGGGTGCTGATGTTTGGTGGGAGCTTGACATTAGTGAGCTTTTACCTCCTAATTCTAAATACAAGCCTCAAAATTTAGAAAAAGTTTATGATATTTTAGATGTATGGTTTGATAGCGGTAGCACTTGGAAGGCTGTTTTAGACGGCGTTAAATTTGACGCGGGAGAAAAGATAGCTAATATGTATTTAGAAGGAAGCGACCAGCATAGAGGCTGGTTTCAAAGCTCTTTGCTTTTAAGTGTGGCTTTAAGAGGGTGTGCTCCTTATAAAAATGTTCTTACGCACGGATTTACCATAGATGAAAAAGGGCAGAAAATGAGTAAGTCCAAAGGTAATACCATAGCACCTGATTATGTCGCTAAAACTTATGGGGTGGAGATTTTAAGATTATGGGTATTTTTGAGCGATTATTCTACAGATTTAAAAATCTCTGAAAATATTCTTAAGCAAGTCAGTGAACAATACCGAAAAATTCGCAATACTATAAGATTTTTACTTGCTAACACTAATGATTTGGATAATATGCAAGATGCTGATTTCTCCTTTATTGATAAGTGGATTTTAACAAGGGCTAGTCGTGTTTTTAAAACGAGCGAAGAGGCGTTTTTAAATTATGAATTTGCTAAGGGCTTTAACGCTTTGCTTAATTTTTTAATCGCCGATTTGAGTGGAATTTATTTAGATATTAGCAAAGATAGGCTTTATTGTGAGGCTAAAACAAGTCTTAAGCGTAAAAGTTCGCAAATTGCTATGGCTTTGATAGCCAAAAAGCTTTTAAGCCTTCTAGCACCTTTTTTAACTTATAGTGTTGATGAGGCGTTAGAGCACGCCAATGTTTGCATTAAAAATGATGCTTTAGATGTTTTTGATTTGAATTTTAATGAAAAATTTGATTTTGAATTTGAAGTGGAAGATGAATTTTTGCTTAAAGTTAGAGAAGGCTTTTTTGAAAATATCGACAAACTTAAAAAAGATAAGTTGATAAAATCGACCCTTGAATTAATTTTACAAACAAATTCAAACCAGATCAATTCCCTACCAAATAACGAGATGAAAGACTGGTTTATGGTAAGTGGGCTTGAAAATTTAGACCATAGTGAAAAACTTTGTGAATTCAAAGTGGAAAATGAAAGTTTTGCTATTGTAAAAGCAAGGCTTAACAAATGCGAAAGATGTTGGAAATTTGAAGCGGTTGAGGACATTTGCCCTCGTTGTGCTGGAGTTTTAAATGTTTGAAAATCCTGTGCCAAATGAATTGCTAATTAGCACCATAGTCGCCGTGCTTTTATTAAGTGCTTTGGCTGTGGTTTTGATTAAGAAAAAAGGATAAAAATGATCACTTTAAAAGAAGCGTTAAAATACTCTAAAAATGAGCTTGAGGCTTTAAAAAAAGAGCTTAATGAAAGGGCTAAAAAACAAAGACAAATCGGTGCTTATGTGGAGCAATTTTTAGATTGCGATTTAAATAGCTCAGGGCAGGGCATACCTGTGGCTATTAAAGATAATATCAGCGTTAAAGACTGGGAGCTAACTTGCGGAAGTAAGATTTTGCAAGGATATGTCGCTCCTTATGATGCTACTGCCATTGTAAATTTGAAAAAAAACGGCTTTTCTCCTTTTGGACGCGCAAATATGGACGAATTTGCTATGGGAAGCTCGACCGCGACTTCTTTTTATGGTAGAACCTTAAATCCTCTTGATTTTTCGCGTGTTCCGGGTGGCTCAAGTGGTGGTAGTGCGGCAGCTGTGGCAGCAAATTTGGCTTTGGCAAGTTTGGGAAGTGATACGGGTGGCTCGGTAAGACAGCCTGCGGCTTTTTGTGGATGTGTGGGCTTTAAGCCAAGTTATGGCAGAGTGAGTCGTTATGGACTTGCTGCTTATTCTTCAAGCTTAGACCAAATCGGCGTTTTAACACAAAATGTCGAAGATGCAGCCTTGCTTTATGATGCTATTGCAGGACACGATGAAAAGGATAGCACGAGTGCAAATGTGAGCTTTGAGCCTACGAGTGATAAGCTAAATGCAAATGTCAAGCTTAAAATCGCCGTGATAGAAAATTACATTAACGCCGCTAGTGAGGAAGTTAAAAACACTCTTTTAAAAAGCATAGAGGCTTTAAAAGCACACGGACACGAGATTGTTTATAGAACTTTGCAAGATTATGAATTTGACATCGCGGCTTATTATATCATCGCTACGGCGGAAGCAAGTGCAAATTTAAGTCGTTATGATGGGGTGCGTTATGGAAGACGCAGTGAGCATTGTGAAAATTTAAAAGATCTTTACATTAATACCAGAAGCGAGGGTTTTGGAGAGGAGGTTAAGCGCAGAATTTTGCTTGGGACCTTTGTTTTGAGTAGTGGCTATTATGATGCTTATTATATCAAAGCACAAAAGGCTAGGGCTTACATCAAGGCTAAATATGAGGAAATTTTGCAAGATTGTGATTTGATTTTTATGCCTGTTACGCCGACTACCGCTTTTGTTTTTGATACGCAAAAAAGCCCTATGCAAAGCTATTTGGAAGATATTTACACTATCTCTGTGAATTTAGCAGGACTTGGGGGCATTAGTGTGCCTGTGGGTAAGGATAAGGACGGACTTAATATCTCCGCCCAGCTAATTTGTGGAGCGTATGATGAGCAAACCTTACTCAACGGTGCTTTAAATTTGGAAAAAATTGTAAAGGAGTAAAGTATGAAGATAGTTGGACGCGCTTTGACCTTTGAAGATGTTTTGTTAAGACCTTGTTATTCTGAAATTTTACCTAAAGAGGTGCAAATTCATACGCAATTAACTAAAAATATCAAGCTCAATATGCCCTTAATTTCGGCAGCTATGGATACCGTTACAGAGCATAGAGCTGCCATTATGATGGCTAGGCTTGGGGGGCTTGGCATTATCCATAAAAATATGGATATTAAAGCTCAAGTGAGAGAGGTTAAGAGAGTGAAAAAAAGTGAAAGTGGGGTGATTATAGATCCTATTTTCATCGCACCAAATGCTAGCATTTATGAGGCTTTAGAATTAATGGCAGAGTATAGAATTTCAGGTGTTCCTGTCGTTGATGAAGAGAGAAAATTGCTAGGAATTTTAACAAATCGCGATTTAAGATTTGAAAGCAATTTTAATAATAGAGTCGAAAATGTAATGACAAAAGCCCCACTCATCACCGCTCCAAAAGGCTGCACTTTAGATGATGCAGAGAAAATTTTTAGCACAAATAAGGTCGAAAAGCTTCCTATAGTCGATGAAAACAATCATCTCGTAGGGCTTATTACCATTAAAGATCTAAAAAAGCGTAAAGAATACCCAGACGCAAATAAAGACAGCTTCGGTCGCCTAAGAGTAGGTGCGGCAATTGGGGTTCATCAAATGGAAAGGGTGGATGCTTTAGTTGGAACCGATGTTGATGTAATCGTTCTTGATTCAGCACACGGACACTCGCGAGGTATTATAGAAAGCGTAAAGGCGATTAAAGCGAAATATCCTAAACTTGAAATCATCGCAGGTAATGTCGCCACAGCAGGAGCTACAAAGGCTTTATGTGAAGCAGGAGCAGATGCTGTTAAAGTCGGCATTGGACCGGGGAGTATTTGCACCACGCGTATTGTTTCAGGTGTGGGTGTGCCGCAAATTTCAGCCATTGATGAGTGTGCTTTGGAGGCGGATAAATTTGGCGTTCCTGTGATAGCTGATGGGGGGATTAAATATTCAGGCGATATAGCAAAAGCCCTTGCCGCAGGAGCTAGTTCGGTGATGATAGGCTCACTTCTTGCTGGCACAGATGAGAGTCCGGGAGAGCTTTTTACCTATCAAGGAAGGCAGTATAAAGCTTACCGCGGTATGGGTTCTTTAGGTGCTATGCAAAAGGGTAGTTCGGATCGCTATTTTCAGCAAGGAACAGCACAAGATAAACTCGTGCCTGAGGGCATTGAGGGGCGTGTGCCTTATGTGGGAAGCATTAAAAATGTGATTCATCAACTTTTAGGCGGACTTCGCTCATCTATGGGTTATGTGGGGGCTAAGGATATTTTAGATTTTAGAGAGAGGGCTGAATTTGTGGAGATCACAAGTGCTGGGCTTAAAGAAAGCCATGTGCATGATGTTACTATTACGCACGAAGCGCCGAATTATAAGGTTAATTCGTGAGTTTTGAAGCAAATTTGAAAAAGGCAAATGAAGCCTTAACTCAGCTTAATGAGGAAGAATTAAGCCTAGAAGAGAGTGTGAAAATTTATAAAATAGGGCTTGAAAGCATAGAAAAAGCAAGACTTGAGCTTGAAAAAGCAAAATTAGAGGTGGAGAAAATTGATGAATAAAATCGCCGCTTTGCAGTTTCCTACCCTTTCTTTGAGTGAATCAAGGCTTGATTATTATTTAAAAGCTGCGAAAGAAAGCGGAGCAAATTTGGTCGTTTTGGGAGAATATGTTTTAAATAGTTTTTTTAGTGAGCTTTTGACTATGCCAAAATCGATGATTAAAGAGCAAAGCGAAGCAAAAAAAAAGAGTCTTGAAAATTTAGCCAAAAAACACGAGCTTGAAATCATTGCTCCTTTTGTAAGTGTCGAAACAAAGGGTTTTAGGAAAGTTTGCCTTAAGGTTTCTCCCAGTGTGGTTAAAAGCTATGAGCAGCAAATTTTAATGCCTTACACACACTGGAATGAGGCGAAATTTTTTATCAATAAAACCGATAAAATCAAGCTTTTTAGCTTCACTTATGAGAAATTAAAATGCGCTTTGCTTTTTGGCTTTGAGACACATTTTGATTTATTTTGGCAAGAAATTCGTGCCAAAAAAATTGACCTTGTTATCGTGCCTAGTGCTTGCACTTTTGGGAGTCAAAAAAGATGGGAGGAGCTTTTAAAAACAAGGGCTTTTTTAAATCAAGTTAGCATTTTAAGAGTGAACCGCATAGGTAGTGCTAAACATAGCGAGGAGTGGAAATTTTATGGAGATAGCTTTTTTATCGATGCTTTTGGCGAGATGAAAGATAGGCTTGGTGAGGAAGAAGAAATGCTTATCGCTCAGCCACAAAGTGCCAATGAAGCTAGGAAAATTTGGACTTTTGATAAGATTATTAAAGATTATGAAAATGAACGAAATTTTAAGTAAAAATTTAAATGCTTTAAGAAATGATAAGCTTAAAAATAAACTTTTAGCCTTTATTAATGGGGGGGGGGGGGGGTGAGTTTAGGCGTTTTAGCATAGATGAGAATTTAAATATTTTTGATAAACAAAATCAAGTTTTGATGTATGAGGATATGGGTGCCGAGCTTGACTTTGTGGAAAACGCTATATTATCACAGACAAAGCGTTATCCTTTTATTTTCATCTATGGTATAGGAAATGCTCTGCTTTTAAAAAGGCTTTGTAAGGCACATTACCAGCATATTTTCGTGCTTGAAGGGAATTTGGAATTATTAATTTTAGCTTTGAGTAAGGTAGATTTGGGCGGGGAGCTAAATTTGGGCGGGATACATTTGCTAGATAGCGAAGATCCTTTTGCGGAATTTGAGCTTTCTTTTTATTTTAACAATCCCTTAATTTTAGAGCTTCACTCTCTTTACGGACTTTTTATACAAAATAGCTATTATGAGAAATTTTTTCATCAGCAAATGTTAAATGCCGATTTGCTTTGCCGTAAAGTAATTAATAATGTCTTAAATTCTAAGGCTGTAAGCACACCTGAGGCTATTTTTAAAACCTATAAAAATTTTCTTTTCAATGCTAAAACTATGCTTTATAATCCTCCTTTTCAAAGACTACTTTCACAAAGAAAAAAGAGTTTTAAAAACGCCATTGTCGTTTCTGCTGGACCATCACTTAGTGCAAATTTAGCTCTACTTAAAAAATATGAGGAAAATTTTGTCATTTTTTGTGTCGATGGGGCTTATTCTGTGCTTTGTGAAAATAATATTACGCCCGATTATGTGATAAATAATGATTATGACAGCCTTGCTTTGAAATTTTTTGAAGCAGACATTAAAGAAAGGACCATGTTTTTATGCTCTTCTTGTTCTGCTTTTGAGGTAGTAGAACGGCTTAAAAGATGTCATTTATGTGTAATTTTTGACCTTGAAGAATCCGAGAAATTGAATTTTTTAGATGATTTTGGCTATGTAAAATCTGAACTTTTTATTTCTTATTTTGCATATTGTATCGCTATGAAGCTTGGCTTTGAAAATGTCATTATGCTAGGGCAGGATTTAGCCCTTTCAAAAGAAGGAAATTCCCACACCGATGGCTTTAGTCTTGGGGTGCGAGTTGAAGCGGATATTTATGAAGAGTATTTTGAGGTAGAAGGTTTTGGTGGTAAGGTGCTAACCCATCCTGTGTGGAATATTTACCGCATTCATTTAGAAGGCTTTATCGCTAATCACGCTCATTTGGCTACCTTTTATAATGTTTCTCAAACAGGTGCTAGGATACATAATGCTGTGGAGTTAAGCTTTAAAGAATGTTGTGAAAAATTTGCCACAGATTTAAAACCTCATTTTGAGCCACCTGAAACCTTAGCTTTTAATGAAATTCAAAAACTTTTTGACAAATTTATCTTTTTTGTTAAAGAAAATATTAAGGCTTGCGAAGAAGTCGATATGGAGGCTTTAGCTCTACAAAACGCTCTTATTAGCATTTTAAACTCAAATAAAGATTTGCCTTTAGAATTTTTACAAAAAGTGGATTTAAATATAAGAAAATTTAATGCCATTGTTGCCAATAATTCATCAATGCAAGATTGGAAATTGTGGCACTGTATCATTAAAAGAGGCGATTTAATCGCTGAGGTTTATAAGAAAAATATTATTGATGAAAAAGAATTTTTACTTCATATTATGGTTGCTTTTGTAAAATGGTTAGAGTTTTTTAGGGAAAATTTAAAGATTAAAAAAGACTTATTGGAAGAATTTTTAAGTCGAAAAGTGTAAAATTTTTATTTTTTGCCCAACTTTAACCTCCCCTTAAGCTTTCTTTACTATAATTTCATTTCTTTATTGTTTTTAACTCAGCTTTAAGCCTCATTAAAAACCTAAAAAGTCTTGTTCTTTAACATCGATATTGTTATTCAAATCTTATAGTCAATCTTTGAAATCTAAATAAGTGACGATTGAGCCACACTTTATAAATAAAGTGAAATAAACATTAAAAGTTTTAGATTAAAACTTCATAGCACTAAAGATATTAAGGAAACTTATATAGATTGCTTTTAGCAATCTTATCTTTAGTATTCTTCTTCATTAGGCTTTGCCTACATTAAAGAAGTCAATATGGAGAGTTTGATCCTGGCTCAGAGTGAACGCTGGCGGCGTGCCTAATACATGCAAGTCGAACGATGAAGCTTTTAGCTTGCTAGAAGTGGATTAGTGGCGCACGGGTGAGTAAGGTATAGTTAATCTGCCCTACACTGGGGGACAACACTTAGAAATGAGTGCTAATACCCCATACTCCTACCTAACATAAGTTAGATAGGGAAAGTTTTTCGGTGTAGGATGAGACTATATAGTATCAGCTAGTTGGTAAGGTAAAGGCTTACCAAGGCTATGACGCTTAACTGGTCTGAGAGGATGATCAGTCACACTGGAACTGAGACACGGTCCAGACTCCTACGGGAGGCAGCAGTAGGGAATATTGCGCAATGGGGGAAACCCTGACGCAGCAACGCCGCGTGGAGGATGACACTTTTCGGAGCGTAAACTCCTTTTCTTTGGGAAGAATTTTGACGGTACCAAAGGAATAAGCACCGGCTAACTCCGTGCCAGCAGCCGCGGTAATACGGAGGGTGCAAGCGTTACTCGGAATCACTGGGCGTAAAGGGCGCGTAGGCGGATTATCAAGTCTCTTGTGAAATCTAATGGCTTAACCATTAAACTGCTTGGGAAACTGATAGTCTAGAGTGAGGGAGAGGCAGATGGAATTGGTGGTGTAGGGGTAAAATCCGTAGATATCACCAAGAATACCCATTGCGAAGGCGATCTGCTGGAACTCAACTGACGCTAAGGCGCGAAAGCGTGGGGAGCAAACAGGATTAGATACCCTGGTAGTCCACGCCCTAAACGATGTATGCTAGTTGTTGGGGTGCTAGTCATCTCAGTAATGCAGCTAACGCATTAAGCATACCGCCTGGGGAGTACGGTCGCAAGATTAAAACTCAAAGGAATAGACGGGGACCCGCACAAGCGGTGGAGCATGTGGTTTAATTCGAAGCTACGCGAAGAACCTTACCTAGGCTTGATATCCAACAAATTCTGTAGAGATACGGAAGTGCTAGCTTGCTAGAATGTTGAGACAGGTGCTGCACGGCTGTCGTCAGCTCGTGTCGTGAGATGTTGGGTTAAGTCCCGCAACGAGCGCAACCCTCGTCCTTAGTTGCTAACGATTCGGTCGAGCACTCTAAGGAGACTGCCTTCGTAAGGAGGAGGAAGGTGGGGACGACGTCAAGTCATCATGGCCCTTACGCCTAGGGCGACACACGTGCTACAATGGCATATACAATGAGACGCAATACCGCGAGGTGGAGCAAATCTATAAAATATGTCCCAGTTCGGATTGTTCTCTGCAACTCGAGAGCATGAAGCCGGAATCGCTAGTAATCGCAAATCAGCCATGTTGCGGTGAATACGTTCCCGGGTCTTGTACTCACCGCCCGTCACACCATGGGAGTTGATTTCACTCGAAGTGGAAATACTAAACTAGTTATCCCCCACAGTGGAATCAGCGACTGGGGTGAAGTCGTAACAAGGTAACCGTAGGAGAACCTGCGGTTGGATCACCTCCTTTCTAGAGTACAACTTTATCCTTTCATTAGGATAGAGTATAAAAGTAGCTTTCTCACAAAGCTAACTTATTCAATTGTCCTTGTTTAGATTTTAAAGATTGATAAGCTAATTTTGGGGAATTAGCTCAGCTGGGAGAGCGCCTGCTTTGCACGCAGGAGGTCAGCGGTTCGATCCCGCTATTCTCCACCATTATAAAGGGCCTATAGCTCAGCTGGTTAGAGTGCACCCCTGATAAGGGTGAGGTCACAAGTTCAAGTCTTGTTAGGCCCACCATGAGGTTTGGATAAAGATGTTAAGAATTTAAGATTAACTGCTTTATGAAAAACAAACTAAAACATATATTTTAAAGTTATAATGTTTTTATGACAATTTTTAATCTTTTTCTTTGTTTTATTATTTCTAATTTGCTTTATACTTTATTTTTTTCTATCAGTGTTTTTTATAAATTTGAGATAAATGTAAGCCTTTGAGAGCTTTCATCATTTAAGAGCTAAGGGAAATTAAGAAAAAATAACGACTCAATTTACCCAAAGCGATAAAAAAGGCTGTTTTTATAAGAGGATATTTAGCAAAGCCAAGTCCTAAAGCAAAAAGATCTCCTACTAAGGGTAAAAAACTTAAAAAAGCAAAAAGCCATCCTAATTTATAAAAATTTAGGGTGTAGTTTTCTAGTTTTTTTAAAGATGAGGCAAAGTATTTTTGTAGGATTTTTTCTTTACCAAAATAGGCTAAGGCGTAAGTGCTAAGACTTCCTAGTGTATTAGCTAAAGTCGCTGTTAAAAGCACTAAAGTGGGGTCAAAATCAAATTTAACAAAAGCCACCACAAAGGCTTCGCTTGCTAAGGGTAAAAGTGTGGAAGAGAGAAAAGATACTATAAAAAGCCCAATATAGCTTAGATTACTATAAAAAAAATCAAACATTTTCTAATGTTTTTAAAAGTTCTGGACGATTTGTTTTGATAAAACGATAAATGTTTGTAGCGATTTTTTGGTATGTTTTTTGCAAAAGAGTGTGAAATTCACTTTTTGAATTTGCTTTTTCTAAGAGCTTAATGATGTCTTTTTCGTGTTTGAGAAAAAAGGGTTCTTCTCTTTGAATATGAATAAGGTGAATTTCTTTGCCAAAAAATTCATACATATACTCAAGATTTTCAAAAATTTTATCATTGCTAATGATGTAAATATCCGTAATTTTCTTTTTTGTAGCCAAAATTCCAAGTAGGGTAAGAATAATTTTATCCGCATAATCTTTGCTAGGATGGTCGAAAGTAAAAATTTCATATTTTGTTTTGCTAAGGATTTTTAAACAACGCGTATTAAAGTGTAGGTGTGAATTTCCTACGATATAAAAAATATTTTTTTCCTCTTTTTTGAATTTGTAGTTTTTGAAAAAATTATGCGGACTGACATTTTCTGCGTCTATTAAATAAGCTTTCATCTGCAATTCTTTAATTCTAAATTAAGATAATGTCCCGTATAGCTTTTTTTATGGGCTTTGGCTAGGGTAGAGACATTACCCTCTGCTATGATTTTACCGCCTTTTACGCCACCCTCAGGTCCCATATCGATGATATAATCAGCGTTTTTAATCACATCTAAATTATGCTCGATGACTAAGACGGAATTTTTAAGCTCGACTAAGTGCTGCAAAACACTAATTAATTTACTCACATCATCAAAATGAAGTCCTGTTGTCGGCTCATCGAGTATGTAAAGCGTTTTGCCCGTATCGCTGCGGCTTAATTCTTTGGCAAGTTTAATTCTTTGGGCTTCACCGCCACTTAAAGTTGTAGCATTTTGTCCAAGGGTAAGATAGTCAAGTCCTACTTTGACAAGGGTGTCTAGTTTTTGTTTAATCTTAGGCACGGAAGCAAAAAATTCACTCGCTTCTAAAATACTCATATTTAAAATCTCGCTAATATTTTTGCCCTTATATTTTATCTCTAAGGTAGCCTCATTATATCTTTTTCCCTTGCAAGTATCACAAACGACCATTACATCGGGCAAAAAGTGCATTTCTACCTTAATCTCCCCATCCCCACTACATTTTTCACAACGCCCTCCCTTGACATTAAAGGAAAAACGCCCCGCTTTATAACCTCTCATCTTTGCTTCTTTTGTGGCAGCAAAAAGATTTCTTATCTCATCCATTGCACCTGTATAAGTAGCAGGATTTGAGCGAGGAGTGCGACCTATGGGACTTTGGTCAAGATAAATGACCTTATCTAAAAGCTCAAGCCCCTCAATCTCAACGCCTCCAAGTTTTTTAACCTTTTTAGCGTGATTAAGGGCTTCTTGTGCGAAAGGTAAAAGAGTTTGAAGGATTAAAGAGCTTTTGCCAGAGCCTGAAACGCCAGTAATGGCGACTAAATTTTGTAAGGGAAAATTGGCATTTAAATTTTTAATATTATTAATACTGACATTTTTGAGTTTGAGCCATTTTTTTTGAGGGCGGTTTAAAGAGTATGAAATTTGCTTTTTTCCACTCATATAAAGGGCGGTTTCACTTTTGCTTTTTAGCAGCTCTTTATAGGTCCCAGCAAAAACGACCTCACCACCGAACTTCCCTGCTCTAGGACCTATATCTACGATGAAATCAGCCTCTTTAATTGTCATTTTATCGTGTTCGACTACGATGAGAGTATTGCCTTTTTCTTGCAAATTTCTTAGTGTTTTGATGAGTTTTTGCGTATCTCTTTCGTGAAGTCCTATGCTAGGCTCATCAAGCACATACATCACACCACTTAAGCCACTGCCTATTTGAGAGGCGATGCGAATTCTTTGTGCTTCACCTCCGCTTATACTTCTTGCATCACGCCCCAAGCTAAGATAGCCAAGCCCTACATCATAAAGGAAAAATAATCTTTCATTAATCTCCTTTAAAATCGGCTTTGCGATGAGTCTTTCTTGCTCGTTTAAATAGCTAAAATTTGCTTCTTTAGAAAAAAATGCCGTGCAGTCCTCCACACTCATATCTAAAATTTCCCCTAAGCCCTTATTTGCGACTTTGACGGCTAAATTTTGTGCTTTTAGTCTATGCCCACCGCAGTCCTTACAAATTTTCTCACTCATATAGTCATTTAAATCTTTTTCATCTTTAAGCATATCGTAAGCGATTTTCACTACGCCCTCAAAAGTGCGTTTGAGGCGATTTCTTTTCCAAAAAAAGTCAATTTGTTTAGCATTTCCATATAAGACAAGCCTTTTTTGCTCCTCGCTAAGCTCACTAAAAGGGATTTTGATAGGGATTTGATTTTGCTCACAAAAGGCGATGAGAAATTTATAATAATAGCTTTTGTTAAAACCATACATCGTTTTAATTGCCCCATTTTCAAGGCTTAAAGTCTCATCAATAATTTTTTTCATATCTAAGGTGTAGCGGATTCCTAGCCCATCACAAGCCTCACAAGCACCCTTTGGAGAATTAAAAGAAAAGCTTAAAGGCTCAAGCGGAGTGAAAGAAATTTTACAAGCAAAACACGCACAATGCTCACTATAATGATAATGCTTTGAAATTCCAAACTCTTCTGCGTTTAAAATCTCAAGCTCGATTTCCCCAAAACTCTCCTCTAAACCTTTTTCTACATCACTTGCAAGGCGTGAGAGAAGATTTTCCTGCACTTCAATGCGGTCAATGACAAGTTTTATAGTGTGCTTTTTAGTTTTTGCTAGTTCAATGTCCTCATCAAGCCGCACCAAAACTCCGTCAATTTGCGCCCTTACATAGCCTTTATTACGCAAATTTTCTAGCAAATCTGTGTAAGTTCCCTTTTTGTCTCGCACTAAAGGAGCGTAAATGATGATTTTAGCACCTTTTGGAAGTTTTAAAATTTCACTGACAATATCCGCTGCACTCATCGATGAAATTTTTTCCCCACATTGATGACAATGCTGCACCCCAACCCTCGCATAAAGTAAGCGTAAATAATCATAAATTTCTGTTATCGTTCCCACCGTGGAGCGTGGATTTTTCGAAGTTGTCTTTTGGTCTATGGCTATGGCTGGGGTTAAGCCCTCGATTTTATCGACTTCTGGTTTGCCTACCTTATCTAAAAACTGCCTTGCATAAGCACTTAAGCTTTCAATGTAGCGGCGTTGTCCCTCAGCATAAAGTGTGCCAAAGGCTAGGGTAGATTTACCGCTACCACTTAAGCCTGTGAAAACGATGAGTTTATTTTTAGGTAGGTTAAGATTGATATTTTTGAGATTATTTTCTCTTGCACCGATGATTTTTATCATTATTTATTTGCTTTTTCTATATATTCGCCTCTTGTGGTATCAACGCGTATTACTTCACCCTCTAAAACATGAAAAGGGATTTGCACCACAGCACCTGTTTCAAGCGTGGCGGGCTTTTTGTTTGAGCCTTGTGTGTCGCCTTTGAAATTTGGAGCGGTTTCGATGATTTTAAGCTCAACTACTTGAGGCACTTCCACGCCTATGGCTTTGCCATTGTGAAAAAGCACTTCGACCATCATACCATCAAGCATCCATTTTTTAGCCTCGCCAACATCATCATCGCTGATAGCCACTTGCTCGTAACTTTGCGTATCCATAAATTGACAATTTTCGCCATCATCATAAAGATACTGCATTGTTTTTTGCTCCAAATTTGGAGCTTCGCATTTATCTCCTGCGTGGATTGTTTTTTCTAAAACCTTGCCGTCTATAAAAGACTTGATTTTCACGCGGACAAAGGCAGGTCCCTTGCCTGGTTTTACATGTTGATACTCTACTATCTTAAACGGAACGCCGTCAATTTCTATCTTAAGTCCCTTTTTTAAATCACCCATTGCATAAGTTGCCATAATTTTTCCTTTTGTTAAATTAAAAGCGTATTCTAGCCAAAATTCTTTTAAAACTTAATGAAAACGACTTGTTTTATAAGTTGCTATAAATTCGCGTAATTTTTTGAGCTTTTGCGTGTCTATTTCCTTGCCTCGTTCTTTGTCAATGCTAAGTTTTACATTTTCTAACATAGCCTCTTTTAAATCTTCGATATTTGGCACTTTAGGGGAAAAATCGACCGCATTTTGCTCTAAATCTTTTTTAGTATAAATGGGTATAATGCCCTTTAGGGCTGAAAAGCGGTTAAGTTGTTCTTCATTTTGTGCGATTAAAATGACAGGAATTCCCATAGCCGTGCAAGGTGAAGCGATGTGAAGTCCTGTGGTGATGATGAGTTTTGCTTCGTTTTTATAGCGTCTAAGTAAATTTTGCGTTTTTTTGAAAAAATGCTCTTGAGTATAGCTTGGCTCATCTTCTATTTTGATGGATTTTTGATTGATAAATTCAGCATTTTCGCGTAAATTTTGAGGGATAAAAGGCATTAAATCTTCATCAACATTGACTAAAAAAATCACACTTTGCGTTTCGCTTCTTTCTCTTTTATCTAAAGTTAAGGTTAAACATCTTGAAAGATAGGCATTAAAGCCCATTTTTTGACAAAATTCCAAAGTAAAATTATCTCTGCATCCTAAGTCTTTATTTTTGAAATAATGCGGAAAATGTGCGTTAAAAAATTGTATAAAATTCATCGCGCTTGGATTAAAATGCGTGCCGATGAAAACGCATAAAAGGCTAGGTGGCGGGAGAAAATTATTGCTAAGAGAAAAATAGCCTTGCATAATAACTATGCCTCCACCTTGCTTAAACATCAGGCTTTCACTGCTAGAGTATTCAAATTCTACTTTAGAAAAATTCTTTTTAATGGCGGCTTTTGTGGCGATAGTTTGGATAAAATCACCTAAATTATGATAACCTAAATGCGTATGATGAGAGTAGTCAAATAGCACAAAATGATTCGCCTTAAAATCTTTTTTAGTAGCATTTTGCATACTTTGCGTAAAAAGGTGTAAAAATTGCCTTCTTTCTATAAGTTCTAAATTTTTTTGAATTTTATCAAGCTCAAGCGCATCACGAAGTTTTTTAAAAAAAACACTTTTTTTATTTTTTAATTTTCTTAGCATCAAAACTCCTTTAAAAAGTTAAAAATTATAAAATAAAAAAAGTAAATTTGTTTTTGTATTAAGATTAATTGATTAAAATTTGCACTTCAAAGCATAGTAAATGCTCGCTTCGCAAGAAGAGGAAAGTCCGAGCTGCAAAAGACAAGCATTCCATCTAACAGATGGCTAGAGTGATCTAAGGGATAGTGCAACAGAAAGCAAACTACCGCAAAAGCGGAAAAGGTGAAACGGCAGGGTAAGAGCCTACCAGCGATTTTGGTAACAAAGTCGGCTATGTAAACCCAATGTGCAGCAAGAAGGGGTGGTTATCGTCTTTATTTTAACCCTTCGCTTGATTTTGTTTGTAAAAACAAAACTAGATAAATGAGCATTCACGACAGAACTCGGCTTATCGCTATGCTTTGATGTAATGAAGTGCCTTTTGAAATTTTTGTAATTCTGTGGCTTGATAATCTTTTTTAGCTCCAATGAGCTTAGTTGCTTCTTTTAAAAGTGCTTCTAGTTGAGAAAGTAGGGCATTTAAATTTTCTTTTAAGCTTTCATCATCGTCTAAATTCTCAACCATAGCTTTTAAATCAAGCGTAGAAGATAAAGTCTCTATCTTGTCGGTATCTTCCTCTATAAGGGCGAGTTTAAATTCTTTAATCCACTCATTGATTTTCATTGCTATGCACTTCTCTCCACGCTTCTAAGAGTCCTTTAGTTACATTAATGACTTCATCGATTTTTTCTTCACTATTTTCTAAATTTGCTAAGGATAAAAGCTGAATTTCCCTTGTGTAAAGTCCCGCTAGGTAAAAGGCGACCTCGCCCCCTTTTTCATAGTCTAAATTATTTGTCAGCTCTATGAAAATCGCCGTTACGCGTTTGATAAAATACACCCTTTGTTCGATGTCCTCATTTCTTATAGCGTGTTTGGCTCTGGCACAAAAGCGTAAAACTCCCTCATAAAGCATTTCCACTAGTCTTTGTGGGGATTCTATCCCCACTTGTGATTCTGAATAAACGCTGTAAGCTAGATTATTTTCCATTGTTTATCCTTAATTGTTATTAGACTGATTTGCAGCGTTTATCATATTGCTTATGGTATTAAGCTGCGTGTTAAGCCTATTTAAGATGACTTCATATTGCAAAAACTGCATTTGCATTGTTTCAAATCTTTTATTAATCATCTCTTGCGTGGAGTCTTTAGACTTATTAAGCGCTTCTGTGTCTTTAGTTAAGCCCTCGTCATATTTTGTTAAAGAGCCGTCTTTTCCCGTAATGCCCTCAAGCGTGTTTTTAAGCTGGGCGAAAATGCCTTTTCCCTCGATAGGTTGGGCTGTGATTTTAGTCGCACTTAAGCCAAATTGCTTGAGTAAGTCTTCTTTTCCCTCGATAGCAAAGTCCGAGCCACTTTCGCTGTGAAATTTAATCTTAAAGCCATTAACTCCGCCTTGTTTCACTTCCTCAAGCTTAACGCTAAGTCCGTCTATGCCAAGGGAGTTGATATGATCGACTAAACTTTGCATTTTTTCTTGCACACTACTACCTGTTGGCTTGAAAGGTTTACCATCTTTACCTTTTGACAAATCGTAGGTTTCGTGGTTAAAGATGATTTTAAAATCGCCTAGCCCAAATTCTTCATCCTCTATCTTGCCTTTATTAGTTTCGACAGTTTGCCCTGCGTGGTCGATGTCCTTATATTTTGTAATACCCGCAAAAAAGCCCTCCGCAAAGGAAATATCCTCTTTCATCTTTTTCTCAAAATCGCTTTTGATAAAGCTTAAATTCCCACTTTCACTTATCTTAAGCCCAAAGTCTTGCATAGAAAGCATAACGGTGGCGTTCATATCATTACCATTTTTATCCTTGATTACGCCCTCCACAGGCACAGAGTCAAAAAGAGCGGAGATAAGGGTGGAGCGTATGCTATTGACTTCACTCACACCTTGTAAGGTTCCCTTCATACCTGTTTCGCTATTAAAATCCGTTGAGGCGTTAAGATTTGCCACAAGGTCATTATAGGCATTAACTAAATCTTCCATAGCCTTCGTTACGGCTTCGGTATCTTGCTGGACTTCGAAATTCACTTCGCCTGTTTTATTAAGCGTGAGGGTTAAGCCCACGGCTAGGTCGGTTATGGTATTACTTGGACGCACCATTTTGATGCCGTCCATTGTAAATTCAGCATTTTGTGCTTTTTTAAGGTGATTCGTTTGGTCTTTGATGCCATAGCCCACTTTCTTTTTCTCCACATCTTCAGGTTTTAAAGAGGGGATAGTGTCAAGCTCCCAGCCTAAATTTGTAAAAATTTTCTTAGCTTCTTCATTTTCTTTATATTCCGTTTTAGATGTTCCATCTGGTTGTTTAGTTGTTTCCTTACTCCCCGGATAAAAGCTTATCGCATTTTCCTCGCCTGTTTCTTTACTTGTAAGGCTTAAGCGGTAGCCGTCAGGCTTTTCGCCTGTGTTGATGATTTTAGCGACTATGTTACCATCGCTTGCGGTGCTGATTTTATCCGCTAGGTCTTTGTAGGTAGTCGTTTTATCGATAGTTACGCTATATTCTTTACCATTTTGAAAAAAGGTGAGTTTGGTATCACTTTGTAAGTTCGCATTAATAACGCCCGTATCTGTCGTAAGAGCTTTACTTTGATACACATCTTTTTCCGCAAGTTGAGTAACATTAACCTTCATACTTTGCAAAGCCACGCCCGCATCCGCACTTAAACTTGCAGCTGGATTGTCTTTAATGCTAGAGCTTACCTTTCTAGCCGCAAAAGCGGTGGCATCCCCTAGTGAAGAAACGGCAGTTTGAAAGGCTAAAAGTTTAGTTTTTATCTCGGTTAAGTCCTTTTGTTTGGCAGCATTTTCTTCTACTTTTTTCTTATAGGGTTCAACCCTCCTTGCCTCTTCTGCTTTTTTTAATTTGTCAATGGTCTCTTGGGTTAAAACCCCAGAAGCAAAGCCTAAGCTTGATAAAGTTCCTAGTGCCATTTTAACTCTCCTTATCGAATATCATTCCTATCACTTCTCTAAAGTGCTCACTCAGTCGCATCGCCTCTTCGCTTGGAATTTGGCGTATCTCTTTACCTGTGCTTTTTTCTGTAACGCTAAGATACATCGAATTTATCTTATCGTTATAGCCAAAACGCACATTTGTGTTTAAAGACTCCGCTTGGTCGTTAAGCTTTTGTGCGACTTCTTTTAACTGCTCTGCAAAGCTTTGCTTTCCTTGCGTAGCCTCTGCGTTTGTCTTGTTTGTCTCTACTATTTTAGAGTTATCAGCAGTGTTTAGACTTTGATTTTTTGCGGTTAAGTCCATTTGCTGCCTAGTTATTGCCTTCGATATTTCCATTTTAAAGTCCTTTTTAAAATTTCTACTTCTTATATCGACTAAATGAAAATTTTCTAAATAGCTAAAAATGCAAAAATTTAAAAATTTTCTCTACAAAGTCATAAGCAAAAAATGTGCCAAATTGAATTTAAGAGGAGGGTTTGGCTAAATTTAGCCAAAAATTTCAAATTGTTTAAAAAGCTTTGTGTCTTCTTCAATAATATTACGCAAGATGAGATTTTCCACTACTTTTTTGGAGCAATCTGTCTGCTTTGGCCACTCTCTTTGATAATTTTCAAATTCATTTTTCGCTGTGGCGTTTAAGGCTATGCAATCATTTTTGATAAAAATGTCTCTTTGTGCGTCTAGATTATTAACCACACGCCACACTAGCATATAGGGGTTTTCTAGGTGATTTTCTTTATCTAAAAAGATGAGAATTCTAAAATGCTTTTTGTATTTTAAAAGCTTTTCAAAACTTGCTTTAACGCTTTCTTTTTTATCGTATAAAATACACACAATAGGGCTTTTACACTCTGTATAAAACTGCTTTAAGGCGTGAATTTCAAGCTCTTTTTCAAAAAGACTTTTAAGCATTTCATCGCTTAAAATTTCAAGCTCTTTAGCATTAAAATTACAAGTTGCATCAAGGGCTGCCTTACCGCCAAAACAAGCATTGGGTGAGGCGTGGTCAAGCTGGTCGCAAATGCCTTGAGAGATATAAATTTTCTCCACATCAAAGCGGTTTAAAATATAGGGGATTAAGCTTTCATAATCCTCTAAATTCGGCGCATCTTTATCCACAAAAAGGGCGTGTTTAACAAAGCTCATTTGCCCCACACCCCAAAGTGTGTGCATAATTTGTTGTGCGTGGGCGGGGTAATGCGTGTGAATTTTAGCTAAGATGAGATTATGAAAGACGCCATTTTCTGGCATTTTATAATCAAGTAAATCAGGCGTAGTTGTTTGTAAAAGCGGTAAAAAAATGCGTTCAGTCCCAAGTCCCATCACTCTATCTTCTAAAGGCGGTTTTCCCACTACAGTGGCTTGATAGACGGCGTCTTTTTTAGCATAAATTTTATCGACTTTCATCACGGGAAAAAGCTCAGGTGGAGTATAAAAGCCCGTATGATCGCCAAAAGGACCCTCAAGCTTAAAATTATCTAAATCTACATAGCCCTCAATTACAAAATCACTATCATAAGGCACAAAAATTCCATTTTCACACGGCGTAAGCCTTGCGTTTTGCCTTTTGATAAAGCCATAAAGCAAAAGCTCAAATATGCCCTTAGGAAGTGGAGCTTGTGCGCACCAAATGTAAAGTGGATCGCCTCCTATGGCTATGCTAACAGGCATTTTAGAAAGCCCAGCTTCTTTATACTCTCTACAAAAATTCGCTCCGTCTTTGTGAATTTGCCAGTGCATTAAAAGCTCATTTTCACTGCTTACTTGCAAACGATACATACCTAAATTATTTTGCGTTTTGTCGGGATTTTGCGTATAAATTTGACCCATAGTGATAAAGGGTGCGGCGTCTAGACTCCAAGTTTTAAGTATAGGAAGCTCTTTAAGTGAGGGTAAAAGCTCATAGCGATAAAGTGCTTTTTCTTTTTGAAGCCTTTTAGGTGGAGCAAAACGAAGCTTTGAAAGTTTGGTAAAAAAGTCAAATTTAGCCTTTAAGCTTGTGGGGATATGAAGCTTAGTTAGCTGTGAAATTTCGTCTGCTACTTCTTCATAATCACGCGTTAGAGCTAAATTTAAAGCCTTTTGATTACAAAAAGTATTCATTAAAACAGGGTATTTATAAGCCTTTTTCTCCCTTATGGGCTGGGTGAAAAGCAGTGCCTTTCCCTCTTCGAATTTTTTCGCCTCGATATAAGCGATATGGGGGATTTCAAGCTCTACATCTAAAGGTTCATCGATGATTTTTAAAAGCTCATTTTGCTTTAAAAGTTCTATAAAGCGTCTCATAGCATAGCCTCCGCTCTTTTTAAAAGCTCTTTCGCACCTCTTTTGATAAACTCAAGTGCAAGTCTCTCGCCAAAACCTTGATAATTTTTTTTCAAAATGATCCTTTTATCGCGTAAAATTTCACTGCCATCTGGTAAGCCTAGGATAGAACGCACGGTGATTTGCTCCCCAATTAATTCCGCATTAATCCCAATAGGCACTTGACACCCTCCCTCCAAAGTGCGGATAAAGTCTCTCTCAACCGTGCTTTCTATTAAGGATTTTTCATCGTTAAGGCATTGAAGTAGGGTTAAAATTTCGCTTTTATCAGGGCTTTGTATGCCTAAAATTCCTTGCGTAGCGGCTGGGACTAGCTCATCTTTGCTAAAGCGGTAAATAAATTTGACTTCTTTTTCAAGCCTTAGTCTTTTGACCCCTGCACTTGCCAAAATAATAGC
Source organism: Campylobacter upsaliensis (assembly GCF_900637395.1). Classification (NCBI taxonomy): domain Bacteria; kingdom Pseudomonadati; phylum Campylobacterota; class Epsilonproteobacteria; order Campylobacterales; family Campylobacteraceae; genus Campylobacter; species Campylobacter upsaliensis. The sequence continues at coordinate 455,405 of NZ_LR134372.1, forward strand.
GTCAAATTCGCCGTCTTTAAGTCTTTTAAGCCTAGAATTGACATTGCCCCTTAAATTGATAATATGCAAATCAGGACGCAAGGATAAAAGCTGCATTTTACGCCTTAAGCTTGTTGTGCCGACTTTAGCGTTTTGTGGTAGGGCGTTTAAGTCTTTATAAAGCTCACTTAAAAGTGCGTCCGTGTCATCTTCTCTTACGCTAAGTGCGGCTAAAACTAAGCCCTGAGGTAAGAAGCTAGGCACATCTTTTAAGCTATGCACGGCTAAATGAGCCTTATTTTCTAGCATAGCATTTTCAAGCTCTTTTGTGAAAAGTCCTTTACCGCCTATTTTAGCTAAGGGGCTATCAAGTAAAATATCTCCTTTAGTGCTAAAGCCCTCTAAATGCACTTCTATGCCGTGTGTTTTGCGTAAAATGTCTGCTATAAATTCACTTTGCCATAAAGCTAGTGGGCTTTTTCTCGTGGCTATGATGAGCTTTTTCATTGTATCCCTTTGGATTGATTTAAATTTTGCATTATAGCATTTTGCGTATCAAATAAGCCTTTTATGATAAATCTTTTTTGTAGATTGCGGTTTGATTAATGAAAATTTTATTATAATTCATCATCAAGTTTTGATAATACAAAGGATTTTTATGCACTCTTTCAAACAAAAATATCTCGTTAATTTTTGGGACAATTATAAAGCCTTAGTCGCACTTGGAATTTTGAGTGCTGTTTATTTTGGCATTTTTGGTAGTGTGTGGGCTGTAACAGGAGAGATGACTCGCTGGGGCGGGGAATTTTTGGAGCTTTTTGGGGTGGATTTAAGCTCTTATTCTTACTATCAAAAGCAAAATTTAAGTGGCACTCCTCTCACAAGAACGGACGGCTTAATGCTTATAGGTATGTTTGTGGGCTGTTTTATCGCTGCACTTTGGGCTAATAAAGTCAAATGGCGACTTCCAGCTAGTAAAATAAGAATTTTCCAAGCCCTTGTAGGCGGTGCTTTGGCTGGTTTTGGAGCGCGACTTGCTTTTGGCTGTAATTTGGCGAATTTTTTTACTGGACTTCCTTATTTTTCTTTGCATACTTGGATTTTTACACTTTTTATGGTCGGGGGAATTTATGTAGGCGTAAAGCTTTGCAATATGCCTTTTTTCAAACCTAAGGCAAAATTAATGAAAGTGGATAAGGCAAATTGCACTTTAAAGCCTGACAAAACTAGAGCGAGGGTGCATTTTGCATTAGGCAGTGTGCTTTTTATACTTTTTGTGCTTACTTTGGGTTATTTGAGTGCGGGTGAGCTTAATGTCAAGGATAAATCAAGTCTTTTAAGTCTCGCACTTTTGTTTGGCTTTGGTTTTGGCTTTGTGATAGCAAGGGCACAAATTTGCTTTACTTCTTGTTTTAGAGACTTATTTTTATTTGGCAGGGATAAGGCTGTAAAAGGTGCTTTAATGGGTATGATTATCGCTTCTTTAATCGCCTTTGCCTTTATTTTACAAGGACACGGCACGAAGCTTATAGAACTTTCTCCTGCTCTTGCTTTGGGGGCGTTTTTATTTGGCTTTGGGATAGTGTTTGCTGGGGGTTGTGAGTGTGGCTGGACTTATAGGGCTTTTGAGGGACAGACGCATTTTATGCTTGTGGGCGTGGCAAATATAGCTGGGACTATGATTTTGGCTTTGAGTTATGATTTGATCCCTAGTGCTTTAAAAGACGGAGTGAAGATTAATTTATTGAGTTTGGGAAATTTGACGGGTTTTGGGCTTAATTTCACACTTTTTATTTTTGTATTTGTTTTGATTTTATGCTATAAGAAAAATTTTTTTAAGGGGATATGATGAAGATCAATTATAGTTTAAATTTAGAGGGTGAGGCTTGTCCTTACCCTGCCATTGCGACCTTAGATGCTTTAGATGAGCTTAAAAGTGGGGAAATTTTAGAGGTGCTTTGTGATTGTCCGCAAAGCATACACTCTATCCCAAATGATGTGAAAAATAGAGGCTCTAAGGTGCTTGAAATCGATCAAGATGGACCAACTTTGCGTTTTTTAATCCAAAAAATTTAGTGGATTTTAGTGCGGAAATTCATAGCGCGGTGAAGAGAGATGAAATCGACATTTTCTAAATTCACTCCGCTTGGAATTCCTTGCGCTATCTTACTTAATTTTAATTCTAAATTTTTCAAATTTTCTTCTATGAAGAAGATTGTTGCGTCAGAATGAACGCTGTGAGTTAGTGCAAAAATAAGCTCCTTGCTTTTTAATTTTTCTATCATTGCTTTTAGTTTGCTTAATTTTTCTTCGTTTAATTCATTAAGGACGAAGTAAAAGCCATTATATCCGCCGCTTTCCTCTAGGATTAAAATATCCTTAGCGTTTTCCACAAGGCAAATGAGGTTTTCATCTCTTTGAGTATCTGTGCAAATTTCACAAAGTTCATTTTCACTTAAAGCCCCACATTGCTTACAGCTTTTGATAAATCTTAGGGCGTTTTCTATATTATGAGAGAGCTTCATACCCTCCAAAGGATTTTGCATACAAATATATAAAGCTAGGCGAATTGCCGTTTTTTTGCCTATGGTGGGAAGATTGGCAAAGCTTTCAACTAATTCGTTAAATTTTTCTAAGCCCTTATAAGCCATTATTTTCTCCAAAAAAAATCTCAAAATGATGTGTTTGTTCTTTAAATTCATACTTTAATTCAAAGTTGTGTAATTTACATACTTCATAAATAATATAAAGCCCAAGCCCCATACCTTCTTTATCTTTTGTGTTTTTATCGCGTGTAAAGGCTTTAATATAAAATTCTAAAGGATGCTCTAGGGCTTGTCCTTGGTTTTTAATCACAAAATAATGCTCAAAACACTCCAGCTCACAAGTGCCGTTTATGGAGTATTTAAGGGCATTATCCAAAAGATTTTTAATAATGAGAGAAAAAATTTCTCTATCAGCGTTAATAATAGGGTCATTATGTAAATTAATTTTAATTACTTTGTCAAAATCATCTCTTAAAAGAGAATTTTTCGCTTCATTTAAAAAGGTGCTAAAATGGTGATTTTCAAGAATAAGATTGTAATTTTTTGAAAAAAGATTTTCTATTTTGGCAAATTCGTTGATGAGGTTATTCATTCTTTCAAAAATTTCTATAAGGCGAGTTTTTTGCTTTTCATCTTTGGTCATTTCAGCGATAATTCTGCCCTTACCAATAGGCGTTTTAAGCTCGTGCATAATGGTCCTTAAGAAAAGCTGCCTTGAGTGGATAAGATCTTGATTTTTGCGATAAGCCTTGTCAAATTCTAAGGCGATCATACCTATTTCATCTTTGGAGTAGCCTTTAAAGTTGGGCGTTTCGTTGCTATTAATTTTAATAATTTCATTTTTAAGTTTTTTGAAAGGTTTTAGGGAATTTAATACAGAAAAATACATAAAAATAAACAAAAAGGCAAAAAAGAAAAAGCTAGCAAGCAAAAGTCCATAAATTCTATCATTGTCTTTTTGCTTGAAAATTCCATTAAAATGTTCGCAACTAATGCTAAGATAAATATTATGATGATAAAGTAAGGAAGAAAAAGAGCAGTCGCGTTCCTTAGCTTCGAAAAGCTTTTCGGCTTTTTTATGTATGGTTTGCGTGAGAGAATTTGGCTCTAGCTCTTTAAAGCCCATATTTTCAAGGTCTTTTTTAAGATCATTGTTTAAATAACTTCTTTTTTTGCTAGCGACTAGAAATTTGATAAGATCTGCTTGTTTAACATTGACCTTTTCATTATAAGCATTTTCTTCTATCTGCAAAAGCACGACAAAAAGAACGCAAACGATAGCGAAAGTAAGGGTGAAGAGGATTATAAGCTTAGAGCGTATCGTGTAAGTTTGTATCATCCTACGAGTTTATATCCTATACCTCTAACAGAAAAGATATATTTAGGGGCTCTTGAATTATCACCTATTTTAGTTCTTAAACGACCTATAATCACATCAAGGCTTTTGGAGTCCCTATCTCTTAAGCTTTTGCAGTGGCTTACTAACTGCTCTCTTGAAATGGAAAGTCCGTGTTGGGAGATGAGGTATTCTAAAATTTCATACTCGGCTGGAGTGAGGGTAAGTGGGCGACCATTACAAGAAATTTCGTGGCGTCTTTTATCGACTTTAAAGTCCGAATTAACGCTTTCTTTGGTGTTTTCTTCTATCCTTTTGCTGCGGCGAACTAGGCTTATGATTCTCGCATACATCTCTTTAGGATCATAAGGTTTTGGCAAATAATCATCAGCACCGATTTGAAGCCCCATAACCTTATCGCTTAAATCGCCTCTAGCAGAAGAAATGATAATGGGGATATGGCTTTTTGCTCTTATCTCTTTACACACCTCAAGCCCATCAATGCCCGGTAAAGTGAGGTCCAAAATAAGACAATCATACCCATCAAGTCCATCATTTAGGGCGTTTTTAGGAGATTCGTAATTTGTGATGTTAATATTAAATTGCACTAAATATTCAGAAAGCAGTTGCGCAAAATCTGCATCATCTTCTATCATTAAAACTTTCATCATTTTTGCCTTTCTTTAATAAAGGTTTATTTTTTCTTTCATTATAATGCAAATTTGTTACTAAGATATAAATATTTTATTAATTTTTAGTTAAGACATTTATTTATGAAACAAAACTTTTCAAATTAAATCTTTAGGTTCAAATAGACCATCGCTTAACGCTCATTTGTTATTATCGTATTTTATGGCTATTTTTTCTAAAATATTTAAGGGTTGTGTCCCTCACTCCATTTAAGCCCATATTTACAAAGCCTAGCTTGTCTAATAGGGGCTTAAGAAGTTCTTCACGCACGGAGTCTTCTTTAAATGTTTTTTAAAGCTTTCATCATTTTTTAGCTTTTCAAAAGTATTTTGAAATTTTTCATTTTCTCTCCTCGATGATTTCCACATCGATGATTTCTTCATTATGCTTTTGTTCTTTTTTGTAAAAATTTGTTTGTGTTTTTACCCCAAAAATAAGTCCAAAAATAAGCACTAAAATTCCAAAAACAGAACTTAAAACACCCGGGATTAAAAACAAAAACCCCGCAATCACAAAGGCAAATTGCTTAAGCGTATCTTTCAAGCCTCCCATTTGAAAATTTAGCATATTTTTCCAAAATAAAGCCAAAAGCACCACACCAGCTATCATACTCAAAAGCATAAAAATCAAAAAATTCCCAAAACCAAAAGCGATGATAAACACCGCACAAGCGATAAGCTCTATGATGAGAAAGGGCGCACCTAAAGAAAGCTTCATAATAATACCTTTTTAAGCTCTATCAAAGCTGTATCTGCTTTAAGCTTAATTTTACCTAAATCTTTTCTTTTGACAAGCTCAAGCTCATTATTTTCTAAGCCTTTGCCTATGATAAGAGCATAATTAAAGCCCATTAATTCAAAATCGTTCATTTTCACACCATATCTTTCATTTCTATCATCTAAAAGCACATTAATGCCTAATTTTCGTAAGTCTTCATATAAAGAAATGCCTAAATTTAAAGCTTTTTCGTCCTTAATGTTTGAAAGAATAATGACAAGCTTAAAAGGACTTAAAGCTTCTTGCCATACAATGCCCCTTTCATCAAAACTAGCTTCCACCGCCACAGCGACTAAGCGACTCACTCCCATACCATAGCAACCCATAACAAAGGGCTTTGCCTTACCATTTTCATCTAAAAAAGTTGCTTGCATCGCGGCGGAGTATTTTGTGCCGAGTTTAAAAATATGTCCTACTTCTATACCCTTGCTTTTTGTAAGTTTTGCACCACATTTAGCACAACAATCCCCCTCCTTAACCTCCACTAGGTCTTTAAATCTCTCCTCATTTAAATTCACCACATCAATGCCTACAAAATGATAATCTATCTCATTTGCTCCCATAATCATTTGCTTTTCGTCTTTTAGCTCATTATCGATATAAAAATCCACATTTTTAAGATTGATAAAGCCTATAAATCCGGGCTTAAGTCCAGCTTCTTTAAGCTCTTCTTCGTCTGCATCGACTAGCTCTAAAGCCTTGCAGGCATTTTGTGCCTTTGTTTCTTGCAAATCATCACAGCCTCTTACAAAAAAGGCGACAAGCCTAGTCTCATCTTCATAAAGAGCTTTTTTAATCACCGCCTTAATGGTATAAAAGGAGTCAATTTTAAAAAATTCTGCCAAGCCCTTAATGGTCTTAACATCTGGCGTATGAAATTTACTTGTAAAATTTGCCTCGGGGCGTTCTTTCTCGCAAGTTTTTTTCGCTCTTTTTGCCGCTTCTATATTTGCAGCGTAATCGCAATGAGAACAGAGCAAAATATCATCTTCGCCATTTTGTGCTAGCACCATAAATTCCTTACTGCCACTTCCTCCTATGGCTCCACTATCTGCCTCAACGACTCTAAAATCAAGCTCAAGTCTTTTTAAAATTTTGCTATAAGTTCCTTGCATATTTTCAAATTCACGCGTTAAGTCCTCTTCGTCTTTATGGAAACTATAAGCATCTTTCATAACAAATTCGCGGCATCTTAAAAGTCCAAATCTAGGTCTAGCTTCATCACGAAATTTAAGCCCTACTTGATACAAATTAAGCGGAAGTTGCTTGTAGCTTGTGATTTTATTTTTAACGACATTAAGCATAGCTTCTTCGTGCGTAGGTCCTAAGATAAAATCATTTTCTTTTCTATCTTTAAAGCGTAAAAGCTCTTTTCCAAAGACATTGTAACGCCCACTTTCTCGCCAAAAAGAAGCTGGTGTAGTGAAGCTAAGACTTGTTTCTAACGCTCCTGCTTTATCCATCTCTTCCTTGATAATGCTTTCTATCTTATTATAAACCATTTTACCAAGCGGTAAGAAATTATAAAGCCCACTGCCATTTTGCTCGATAAAACCTGCCCTTGTTAAAAAAATATGACTAGGTAAAGTCGCATCTTTTGGAGCTTCCTTAAAGGTCGGGGCATAAAATTGACTAAATTTCATTGTGTTCTCCTAAATTGAAAAGATAGTTTAAAGACTGGATAAGAACTTCACTTTTTTTACCTTGCAAATGCCTTAAATTTAGCGTTGGCTCGTGCAAAAAGGCTTTGAAAACTTGGTGGATTAATTTTCTTGCTTCTTCTTCATCTGATTTTTTTAAATAGCCTTTTGAAAGGGCGATTTGAAGTTGTTGATTGGCACAAGCTTTAGCTTTTAATCTTAAGGCTTTTATGGTGGGCGTTAGTGCCAAATCACTTAGAATTTTAAAAAATTCACTCGTCATCGCTCCTATAATGCCATAAGCTATGCTAGCTTCACACTCTCTTAAGGCTAAATTTTTTCGCACCACTTCCTCTAAGTCATCGACTGCAAAAACTTTGATTTTATCATTTTCGTTTAATTCAATATCTCTTGGCACGGCAATGTCGAAAAAATAGCGTTTAAATTCCACGCTTTTAAGCATATTATTTGTAATAAGAGCGTTTTTAGCATTGGTCGCGGAGAAAAAAAGTGAATAAGCGTTAAGATAATTTTCTAAATTTTCAAGTCTATCAAATTCGCAACCTAATTCTTCGCTTAATTTTTGAGCTTTGCTTAAATCGCGATTTAAGATGATGATCTTTGCTCCTGTTTGCAGAAGGTGCTTACAAGTAAGTTGTGCCATTTCTCCAGCACCGATGACAACGGCTTTTGCTTGACTTAAATCAAGTAATTCTTTAGCCTTAGCCACAGCAACTGAGGCGATTGAAATGGGATTTTTAGAAATTTGAGTTTGATTTCTTACCTTAGCGGCACATTTAAAAGCGTGATGTAGGGCAAATTCTAAATGTTCTGCGCAAAAATTCAAATTTTTAGCAAAATGAAAAGCTTCTTTAATTTGTCCTGTGATTTGCGTTTCGCCTATGACAAGGCTATCAAGTGAGCTAGCGACTGAAAAAAGATGATGAATTGCCCCACTATCTTCGAAAAAATCTGCCCTTTTTTCCAAATCATTTTTATCCACTTCGCAAAGTAGGGCAAGGCTTGTGATGATGTGTTTGCCCACTTCTTTTAAGTCCTTCACAAAGGCTAGAATTTCAACGCGGTTGCAAGTGCTTATCACAAGGCTTTCTACAATATCTTCTTTAGAAAGAACGAGTTTTAAGAATTCCTTTTTTTTCTTTTCATCATTAAGTGAAAGTTTTTCCCTTAAGCTTAAGTCCGTGTTTTTATGCGTAAAACTAATGCAAAAATAGTGCATTAAAAATCCCTATCTATCAAGGTTTTAATGATAGCTTCTAGCTTTTCATTTTTGTCATTTTCTATGGCTTTAAGACTTAAATTTCCATATTCTTTAGCCTTTTTAATGCTTTGCTCTATGATGTTTTTTTCTTTAAATTTTTGCTTTAGCCATAATCTTTCTTCTTTATTTAAATCTTTTTTAAACAAATTTTTTAATATTTTTTTATCATTTTCATTTAAGCTTTCATATAAATATATATAAGCTAGTGTCGTTTTACCTTCTTTAAAGTCGCTTAGTGCCGGCTTTCCAAGTGTGGCTTCATCACCTGTGATGTCAAGGATATCATCAACGATTTGAAAGGCAAGTCCTAAATTTTTACCATACTTGGCAAAGGCATTTTCATCAAGTTTTGCAAGTAAAGCCCCACATCTTGCACTTGCTTCGATTAAAACAGCCGTTTTATGATAAATCATCGTTAGATACGCTTCCTTGTCTGGATTAAATTTCTTGCTTAAATTGACATCCATAAGCTCACCTATGGCAAGTTTGCAAACGGCATTTGAGAGAATTTGGGAGATTTTTGTTTCTTGTTTGGAAAGCTCATAAAAGGCTTTAGAATATAAAATGTCGCCAAGCATTAGGGCATTTTTAGCCCCAAATTCGGCATTGATAGACCTTGCTCCACGCCTTAATTCGCTCTCATCGATAATATCATCGTGAAGAAGACTAGCTAAGTGGATAAGCTCTATAATGGCACATAAAATATAAGCTTTTTGACTCTCTCCTGCTATGCTTAAAAGAAGTTTTGAGCGAAGTTTCTTGCCCGTGTTTGTTTTGGCAAGCATTGTTAAAATAGGCTCGTAAGCAAGTTCTAAAAGATAGTTTTGTATGATTTTGTCTATTTCTTGCACTTTAGTTCCTTGTTAGTGGCGTAGTTTGCGGTTGATTTAGGTCTATCATTGGCACGATTTGATTATTTTGCGGCGGGTTTTTTAGAGACATTTTTCGCGGGTCTAAAAACTCTACCATAAGCCTAGAGTCCTTATCCTCAATGTAAATCGTAAAGGTGGCAATACCCTTTTTATAATCGCTAAATTCTAAAATAAGCCTTGCCCTGTCAATGTGAGGATTTTGATAATCGGGGATTAAGGTTTGCGAAGCCCAGTCTAAATTCCTACGCAAAGAAAGCACAAATTGACGCGGAAATTTTCTAAATTTAGAATGCACGATAATGTTGGTATTATCAAAAAGAGTCCAGTAAAAATCGAAATTTTGCACCTTATCTTCATAGCCTAGTTCTTTAATTTGCACACTAGCTCTTTCATCTTTTTTAAGCTCAAATTTATAAATATGCTCAAAAATAGGTGCCGAAGCAAAGGTGCTTATTGTTAAAAAAACTAGCGTAAAAAAAACCTTCATTTAGCCCTCGTGTCCTAAAATTTTTGCTCCAAGCTCTATGAAGATATCATTTTGCCTTTGCTCTATTAATTCGTTATTTTCCAAGATGAAATTTTTAAGGTCGTTTTCATTTAAGCCCTGTTTTTCTAAAAGCTCAATCATAGCAATGTATTCTGCAAAAAAATTTTCAAAGGTTTTTTCTAAGGCGCCTAAATTTCCATTTTGAATAATTTCTAGGAATTTTTCTTTAGGGCTTTTATTTAACATAGCATCGAGTAAATCCATTTTTTCCCTTTAATTTTAAATTTTTGATTATAGAATTTTAAGTGTTAAAAAGAGTTTAAGGTTATAAATAACTCGGCGCATCATTTGAAAAGAGGATTAAGTCCCCATTTTTAGTATGTTTGGCTAGAATTTCCACAAGCTTTGCTTTTTCTTTTAAAATGATTTTGTTGATTTTGAGCTCTTTTTCAAAAAGTGCGGCATTAATGTGAGCGGAGATGATGACTAAATCGAAGCTTTCGTTAATGATTTTAGCAAGTTTTTTGTTATCTTCTTCGCTTCCCTCGATAATGCCTGGAGTTACTAAAACCCTGCGTCCTTGATAGCTTTTTGCTAAATGATAGCTTTCACTCATACCCTTAAAATTTCCATTAAAACCATCATCAATGATGAATTTTGGCTCTTTTGATATGATTTGTAAGCGATGTTCTACGGCTTTTAAATTGGCAATTTGCTTTTTAATTGTTTCCAGCTTTACGCCTAAATAATTCGCACAGCACACACAAGCACATAAATTTTCTGCATTAAAAGCACCCAAAATGGAGCTTTGAAAAAACTCTTCTTTGTCATTTAAACGCAGCGAAAAATCAATTCCATTAAGATTTGCATTAAAATTAAGAAGTAAGTTATCATAAATTATCATATTACTTTCATCTTTTTTAAGAGTGCTTGAGTGTAAAAAGGCTTGTTTGAGGCGTTTTGATTGCAGGGCTTCAAGCTTTGTTTCCCTTGTATTTTCTATATTTTTAAAATATTCCAAATGCGCCCCGCCTATCTCGCCTATAATGCAAATTTGTGGCTCTAAAAATGAGCTTAATTCTAAAATGTCCCCCTTAAGCCTAGCTCCCGCTTCAGCAATGTAAATTTGAGTATTTTCTTGTAGATTTTCATTAATATCTTTAACAATTCCCATTAGGGTATTAACACTTCTTGGGCTTTTATGCGTGATAAAATCGTCTTTTAAAAGCTCGTAAAGAAAATTTTTAATGCTAGTTTTTCCAAAACTTGCTGTGATGAGTATGATGGTCAAATGATTATTTTTTAAGATTTTATGTTTAGCTTTTTTGAGAAAATAGCGTGCTTGTAAAAGGTCTAAAATTTTAAGAGAGATTAAAGCGCAAGGTAGGCTTAAAAGATTAAAAAGAAAAGAAAAACGCAAGGAAAGTATGGAAAAAAGCACATTAAAGGCAAAAACAAAGCAAAAGAACCATTTTACTTTAGTGGTAAAAACGAGCTTTTTGTCAATGCCTTTATGCCAAAAATATAAAAGAGGCGTGTGGATTAGCGTAAAATACGCTAAAGAAAACCACGAAAAGCCTAAAGATGTGATAAAAATAACATAAGGTAGGGCTAGAAAATAAAGATGTAATAAGGGCTTATGATAATGAAAAACAAGGCGTTTAAGCTTATAAGAATACCACTGAAGTGCCAAAATAAGATAAAAAGCGACACAAAAATTAAATAAAAGAGTATTTAAAAAATAGATACTATGAAGCATTTTTAGCCTTTTTTATGGTGTCAGCGATGAATTTAGCATTTTGTAAAAAGAAAAAATGATCACCTTTTAAGGGGTAAAATGTGCTTTTTTTTATTAGAGTATTAATAAGCTCTCCGCTTTTAAGCGGTGTGGCTTGATCCTCTTCCCCCCAAAAAATAAGACTTTGATTTTCAAGGCTTTTAAAAATTGCACTAAAATCTTCATCAACTACTTTTTTGAAGGTTTCATACATTAAAGGGCTTAAATTTGCTCCGTCCTTACTTGCAAAAAAGCGGTAAAAAGAGCCAAAACCAAGCTTTTTGAGGAATTTAAAAAGAGCGATTTTAAAACGCACTTTAAAAGATTTGGGGGCGATAATGCCTGCACTTGAAAGTAAAATTAAGAAAGCGTTTGGAGTTTTTCTAGCAAGAAGGGCGCAAATTTTCCCTCCAAAAGAATGCCCCATAAAATAGGCGATTTCCCAGCCCTTCATCTTTAAAAATTCCCCCACAATCAAAGCATAATCCTCACTTTCAAGCACCTCTTCTACACTTGAGCGACCAAAGCCCGGTAAATCTACATAAATTTGACAAAAGTCTTTTAAGTGATGTGAAAAGGTATTTATCATTAATTCTTTATTTGCTCCCCAGCCGTGTAAGATGAGAATTTTTTCTTCTTTTTCAAGACCTATGACTTCATAGCTAAGGGCGTAATTTTGATGTTTATAAACGACTATACTTTGTGCCATTTTAGCCCTTTTGATTTTTATAGATATTTTCTAAAAGTTTCACCGCTTCTTCCAAACGCTCATATTCTTTAACGCTTAACATTACAGCCTCAAATTTGTTATTTTTAAGAATAACGATTTTACCGGAAGGATCTGCTTTAAGCTTTTCTAAAATGGGGCTAAAATTTCTAACCACTTCAGTCGCTGTGTAAATTTCATCTTGCTTGCAAAGCATTATAATTTACCCTTTTGTCCATTGATGCTATGTAAAAAACTATAATTGATCTTAATTTTAGGCTCGTTTTTGACGCTATTGGCAAGATTTTTCAGCGTAGAATTGAAATCTTTAAAGAGATAATTTGCCAAAGAGCCAGGATTTGGGTTAATTTCATTTAAATACACTTCATTATCAAGGATGAAAAAATCACATCTTATCAAAGCACCCTTAAAAAGAGGATTGTAAATTTTACTAAAGGATTCTTTTAATTTTTCTTTTAATTCTTCGCTTAAATCCGCTTCTATCAATTCACTATGCCCTGAAAAGCTAAGGTATTTTTGCTCAAAGTCCAAAAATTCCTTTTTCTTAGGCTCTTCTATGATGGAGAAAATGAGCTCATCTTTTATCATACAGCCTGCTAGATTATATTCTTTAATATCTTTTTTAAAATCTTCTACGAGCAAAGTGTCGTCAAATTCAAAACCAACATCTTTACCATAGTTTAACTCTTCTTCATTGTTAGCTATGCTAATGCCTATACTGCTTCCTAAACGCACAGGTTTTAAAATGCAAGGAAAATTCGGCTTAAAGCTAGTTTGAAGCCCTTTTTTAAGCGTGAAGTAATCAAGAGTTTTCACGCCTACGCTTTTAGCATAAAGCTTGGTAAGTTCTTTATTAAAAGACAGCACACTAGCTTCTAAACGCGGACCAATGAAATTGATATTAAAAAATTCAAATAAGGCGGCGATTTTCCCATCCTCGCCATCTCTTCCGTGGATAAGATTAATCACACATTTGATTTCAAGCTTTTTCTCTCCCAAAAAGCCCTCAAGATAAAAGCCTCCTTGTTTTAAAATAAGCTTTTTCTCTTTTTTGTAGGCTTTTGAGCTAAAGGTTTTTGCATTTAAATTAGAAGCTTTAATGAGATAAAACTCCCTTTCTTCATCACAAAATATAAAATAAGGCTCTTCATCAAGCACCTTTTTAAGCACCACAGCACTCACTATGCTAATCTCGTGTTCATAAGAATTTCCACCAAAAAGTATAGCCAAATTCATCATTGTCCTTTTATGCAAGTTTTTTTAAAGCTTCTTTGATAAGCTCATTCGTATCCTTAGCCTCGCAAGTGGCTAAAACGCTTAGAATTTTATCTTGTTTAAAGCCCAAAGAAAGTAGGGCGGCTAGAGCCTGAGCTTTATCATCGCTGACATTATTAAACGCCATTTTAGAATCGCTTAATTCAACAATAATGCGTTTGGCACTTTTTGCACCAATTCCTGGCACCTTTTTAAAGACGCTTTCATCATTTAAGCTTAAGGCTTTATAAAAGGCGTTACTATCGAGGCTTGAGCATATAGCCATAGCCGTTGTTGCACCTATGCCATTGACCTTTAAAAGCATTTCAAAAATTTTTTGCTCATCTTTTTCCAAAAAGCCATAAAGCTTATGAGAGTCTTCCTTGATGATTTGCGTGATTAAAAGCTCACACTTGGTGTGAAGTTCTAATTTTGCCGCACAAAAAAGCGAGATATAAATTCCATAACTTACGCCATTTTGCGTTTTTAGCACGGCAAAAGTAGGTTCTTTTTTAGTGATTATTCCTTCGATGGCGACAACCATTGCGTATCCTTTTCATCATAATCGATTCTTTTTTCTATCTCTATTATTTCTTGGTTATTTTGTATATTTTTTTTAAGTCCTATATGTCTTGCGACCTCATTAATATTTGAGGCGAAAAAAAGCTCACTTTTAGGAGAGAGAAGAAAAAATCTCACCTCGTTCATATCGCTCCATTTTCCACCCCTATTGATGAAAGTAGTTTTTAAAAGTGCGTCTTGTAACTTTAATAATTCTTCATTTAAATGAGCCTTTTTATCTAAAAGCTCTTTTTGAATTTTGAGTGATTTTTGCAATTCTTCATTGAGTTTTGCATAGTCTTGAAGCATTTTTGTGAATTTATCTGGGATTTTTTGCCCACTTTCTTTTAATTTTTGAATTTGTGCCTCTAGTGTATCTATGGCAGTTTTTCCTGCGGATAGGCTTTGTTTGAGAGTGTGAATTTTATTATGTAAGGCAAAAAGCTCATCATCTATATTTTTAAATTCTTCATCGTAATTTTTATCTAGGGTTTTAACTTTGGCAAAAAATTTGTTATTATCACCCTCAAAACGCTCTACTATAATATTTTCAAAAAAAGTGCAAGTATTATTTGTCACAAGAGCTTCTATGTAAATTTTATCAGCTTCAATAATCCCTCCCAAGCTTTTTTTAACTCGCACTTCCTTAGCCTTAATGCTTCCTCCCTCAAGTAAATCTACGCTAATGTTCTCTCCACTTACCACACCTCTGTGCGTTTTAATATAGCCATTTTTAGCATAAATTTTTGCCTTGCTGTGTGTTGCACCTTCTATTTTAAGTCTAGTGGCTTTAAGATTTGTATTTCCCGCTACACTGCCGATGATATTAAGCTCTTCGCACTCTATCCCTACGCCAGAATTTACAGCATCTTGCATATCAGATGCAAATTTGATGTTAATCTTGACATTTTTATCTAAGCTTGCATTGATATTACCAATGCTTTTAAAATCAACCGCTCCAAATTCAAGCTCATTTGCGATGTCATAATTATTAGCATTTTCTACAACAAAGCCTTTTTTAAGAGCGATATACTCGACTATATTTTCCTTTTCTTCGCTTTTAAAGGCATTAGAGCAAGAAAAATTAATCTTATTTTCTTTAGGTTCTAAAACTTCTAAATTGTGCAAATTTAAATCTTTGCCCTCTGCACCGACTTTAGCCTTTATGTGCTTTAACACGATTTCATTTTCATCGACCACGATGATATTAGCCCTTTGCTCGTCTAAGGTGTAGTTTTTAGCCTTTTCTTTATAGCATAAAATTAACTCTTCATCTTGACTAGGGGTCGGCTCTACGCCTTTTGCTATGGTAATGGAAACGACTTGTTTTATAGCTGAGGCTTTATGTTTGGCTAAAAGATTTAATAAATCTTTTTTAAAGTCAAAAATGCGAATTCCTATGAGAAATTTGAGTTTTAACATTTTTTTATAGATATTTTGCAGAATTTTAATGGCGATTTTATCTTCATAAGCTAGAGCTTTAAGGTCGATTTGTGCGATGATTTTGGTAAGATTTTTATTTGCGACTAATTTAATGGCATTTGCATAAATATCATTTTCTATATTTTGGTAAATTTCGATTTTATATTCTTGCTTAATTTGTAAATCTTTTTTCAAAAAAATTTGATCATCATCAAATTTAACGAGATCTTTTTTCGGCGATTTTTTCCCATTGCCCCTCCCCAAAGCGAAATTGAGTCGAAAAGGCTAAAAGTTTAAAGTCGAGTTCTTGCACACTAAGACCCGTCCTTGAGGCAACACTTAGCATTTCTTTGTAAGGATTCTCTGTATAGGTAACGACATTATCAAAATTCGCCAAAACAAACTCCTTAATTAAAAATATAATTGTAACGCATAACCTTAAATCAAATTCTTATCTTTTAAAATATTATAAAGCCTTAGTGTGGAAATGAAAAAGGTTAAAATGGCAGGTCCTAAAATAATCCCCCAAAAGCCAAAGCTTGAAATTCCAGCTATCATCGCAAGAAAGATAAGAAGCTCATTGATATTTGTCGGGGTTTTAACGAGCTTTTCATTAATCCACTTTATAATAAGTGGTTTAATGAGTGTATCAGCAACAAAAGAAATCATTATAAAAGAATAAACAAGTATCACAATCGCACTACTTAAATTCCCAGAAGCAAAGGTATAAAGGCTCACAGGCACATAAACCAAAGCCCCACCCACAGCAGGGATTAAAGAGCTAACCGCAAAAATCACACCCATTAAAAGTCCATCATAGCCATAAAAAAACATTATGATTCCAAAAAGTGCGCCTTGGAAAATCGCCACGATAATCATAGAGTAAAGCACCACAGCCATAACATTACCCACTTCGCCTAAAATTTCATCAAGCTCGGTTTTGTTAATGGGAACTATGGACTTTAAGTAGATGACAAGTTCTGTGCCGTAAAGATTTGCAAAGAAATAAAACACGCAAATTAAAGCCATATCCATAAGAAATTTGGCTCCTGATTTTGTAAAGCTTGAAGCGTAAGTAAGAGCTTGTCTATAAAGCGAATTTAAATCAAGTTCAGCGATAAATTCTTTAATCTTAGGCTCTAAAAACTCCAAAGAAGAGGGCAGAGAAAATTCGTAATGTTTAATGTAATCAAGAGTTTGGGTGATGAGGTTAATATCGAAATTTTTCAAAGCCTTTGCAAGCTCTATGCTTGTATAGATAAAAGGTGCGAAAAAAAGTAAAATCATAAAGGAGGTTGTAAGTGTGGAGGCTAAAAGCTTTCTTTGCTTAGTAAGGCTTAAGAATTTAGCGTGTAAATTTGAAGTCGCCACAGCCATAAGAGCTGCTATTGCCATCACAAGCAAAAAGCTTTTAAAAAGATAAAACAAAAGACTTAAAATAACCAAAATAAAACAAATTAAAAATATTTTCCCACTTTTCAAATTTAGTCCTCAAATAAAGTTTTTTCATAATTTAGCTTAAGCGTAGCATAGCTTTTTGCACTAGCGATGCGTCCCTTAGCGGTGCGTTCGATGTAGCCATTTGCAAGTAAATAAGGCTCAATCACATCTTCAACCGTATTTTCATCTTCGCTTAAAGCCGCTGCAATGCTTGCAAGCCCCATAGCTTTACCTTTAGCGGAGGTTAAAAGCTCTAAATATCTTAAATCCATACTATCAAAGCCCAGCTCATTAACCCCTAGTGAATTTAAGGCTTCATAGGCTCTTACGAGGCTAATATTTTCTTCATCATTGACATCGGCAAAATCACGCACTCTCTTTAAAAGTCTTAGGGCGATTCTAGGAGTGGAACGCGAACGCTTGGCGATTTCTAAAGCGGCTTTTTCTTCGCAATTTTTATTAAGCTTAAGGGCGGCTTTTTGCAAGATGAGAGCAAGTTCTTCATTTTTGTAAAATTCAAGGCGAAATTGCATACCAAAGCGGTCTCTTAGAGGATTGCTAAGCATTCCAGCTCTTGTGGTCGCACCGATGAGTGTGAATTTGGGAAGGTCGATTTTAATCGTTTGAGCCGCAGGTCCGCTTCCTATGATAATATCAAGCCTAAAATCCTCCATAGCAGGATAAAGCACTTCTTCAATCGCAGGGCTAAGACGATGAATCTCATCGATAAAAAGCACATCACCTTCGCTTAAATTTGTCAAAATGGCTGCTAAATCTCCGCTTTTTTCTATCATTGGAGCGGCTGTGGTTTTGATATTTGCTCCCATTTCTGTGGCGATAATGTTGGCTAAGGTCGTTTTGCCAAGTCCAGCAGGTCCGCTAAAAAGGATATGATCTAGGCATTCACCCCGTTTTTTGGCTGCGTTGATGAAAATATGAAGATTTTTTTTAATATTATCTTGTCCTATATAACCATCGAAATTTGAAGGTCGCAAAGAACTTTCATAAGTTTCATCTGGGGAGAATTTTTCAATTTCTACTATCCTATCCATAATCGCTTTCTTTAAAATGTGATAAAAATTGCGAATTCTAGCAAAAGGCTTTTTAAAAAAAGATGAAATGAGCTTAATTTGTTTAAAAGCTTGTTTTTGCTAAAGTATGGGCTTTAAATTTAAAGGGAAATGATGAATTTGGTTATAGTTGAAGATGATATTAATATGCGAAAATCTTTAGAAATCGCTCTAGGCGAATATGAGGAATTTAAAATCAAGTCTTATAAATCTGCCACTGAAGCTTTAAAAAAACTTAGCGATGATACGGATTTAATTATTACAGATATTAATATGCCCGGACTTGACGGACTTGAATTTGTAAAAGCCTGTGAGAATAAGTATGATTTTATCATCATCACGGGCAATGCCACGCTTAACCGTGCCATTGAAGCAGTGCGTTTAGGTGTAAAAGACTTTTTAACCAAGCCTTTTGATGTGAATACCTTAGTTCAGGCGATTAAAAGAGCGAAAATCATACGCGAAAAAACAAGCGATAAAAAGGGCGTTAAAAAGGATCATTTAACACAAAATGACTTTTTTGCAACTTCAGCCAAATTAGAAGCGACTTTAAAATTGAGCGAAAAGGCGGCAAAAACAGATGCTGCGGTGATGTTTTTTGGTGAAAGTGGGGTGGGAAAGGAGCTTTTTTCAAGGCATATCCACAAAAATAGCAAAAGAGCCTCAAAACCTTTCGTGGCTATCAATATGGCGGCAATTCCTACAAACCTAATAGAAAGTGAGCTTTTTGGCTTTGAAAAAGGAGCTTTTACAGATGCAAATGCGACAAAAATAGGACTTTTTGAAATGGCAAATGAGGGCACACTTTTCTTAGATGAAATTGGCGAAATGCCCTATGAAATTCAAGCAAAATTATTAAGAGCCTTGCAGGAGAAAGAAATCACGCGTCTTGGAAGCACAAAAGCCATCAAAATCGATGTAAGAATCATCAGTGCGACAAATGCAAATTTAGAGCAAAAGATTAAAAATGGAGAATTTAGAGCCGATCTTTACTACCGCTTAAATACTCTACCTATACAAATTCCTCCTTTAAGGGAGCGTAGGGAAGAAATTTTAGACATTGCTAAAAAAGTTTTAGAGAACACTTGCAAAGAATATGAACTTGAGAGTAAAGAGCTAGGCAAAGAAGCACAAAATGCCCTGCTAGATTATGAATTCCCGGGCAATATAAGAGAGCTTATCTCCATAGTGCAAAGAGCTTGCATTTTAAGTGAGCAAGATGTAATTTCTAAAGAAGATTTATTTTTAGAAGCAAGAAGCACAAAAAAAGAGCTAAAAAATTTAGAAAAAGAGCTTTTAGAAGAAGGTCTTAAAAATATGAACTATGATGTAGAGAAAACGGCGGAATTTTTAGGTATGGAACTTAAAATTTTAAAAGAAAAAATGAAAAAATATCACATCAAAGGATAAAGAAAATGAAAAAACAAAAAATAGCCATAGTGGGAGCGACAGGAGCTGTTGGTGAGGAGCTTTTAAATGTCTTAGATGAGCTTGATTTTCCTGTTGAAAGCATTTTGCCTTTAGCAAGTGCGAAGAGTGCAGGAAGCGAAGTGGAATTTAGGGGGAAATTTTATAAGGTCAAGGAGCTAACTGAAGAGGTTTTTAAGCAAAATCCTGTCGATATAGCCTTTTTTAGCGCGGGAGGAAGTATCTCTGCAAAATATGCTAAATTTGCTGTGGAGGCTGGTGCTGTCGTGATTGATAATACAAGTCATTTTAGAATGAATCAAGATGTGCCTTTAGTTGTCCCTGAGTGTAATGCTGAAGATATAAAGCTTTGGGAAAAAACAGGTATCATTGCAAATCCTAATTGCTCAACCATACAAATGGTGCATATTTTAAAGCCTTTAGATGAAGTTTTTAAGCTTAAAAGAGTCGATGTGGCGACTTATCAGGCGGCAAGTGGGGCTGGCAAAGAGGGTATGGCGGAGCTTGTGGAAGGACTTCAAAGCTTTTTTGCCTTTAAGCTTGATGAATTTAAGGCTAATACCTTTCCTTACACTTTAGCGCTTAATTTAATCCCGCAAATCGATGAATTTAGCGATAATGGCTACACAAAAGAAGAGCTTAAAATGGTCAATGAAACGCAAAAAATTTTACACAAAAACCTAGAAATTTCGGCTACTTGTGTGCGTGTGGGAGTGCTTAGAAGTCATAGTGAGGCTTTGAGTTTGCATTTTGAAAAAGAAGTTGATGTGAAAAAGGCTAGAGAAATTC
Organism: Campylobacter upsaliensis; assembly: GCF_900637395.1. Classification (NCBI taxonomy): domain Bacteria; kingdom Pseudomonadati; phylum Campylobacterota; class Epsilonproteobacteria; order Campylobacterales; family Campylobacteraceae; genus Campylobacter; species Campylobacter upsaliensis. The sequence goes on from NZ_LR134372.1 coordinate 475,482, forward strand.
TTAAAAAAGCTCCAAGTGTCGTAGTTATTGATGATGTGGCTAATAAAAAATATCCTATGCCACTTTTTACTAGTGATACAAATGAAACCTATGTGGGGAGAATTCGTAAAGATATTAGTCGTGATAATGTTTTACACTTATGGTGTGTGGCGGATCAAATTCGCGTAGGAGCAGCGACAAATGCTGTAAGAATCGCACAAAAATGGCTTGAGTTAAGGGGAAAATGATGTTGGAAAAGATGTTTGAAGGCTTGTTGGTAAAAAGTCGCTTTGTTACAATTTTACCTGTTATTTTTGGACTTGTGGGAGCTTTTGTTCTATTTTTTATCGCAAGTTATGATGTTTTGAAAGTGATTTTTTTCACTTATCAATATTTCTTTACTTCTGGTGTTGAGATTGATTTACACGAAGATGTTGTAGGGCTGATTATCGGGGCTGTGGATTTATATTTGATGGCTTTGGTTTTATTTATTTTTTCTTTTGGAGTATATGAGCTTTTTATCAGCGAGATAGAGGAATTTAAGCAAACTAAGCAAAGTAAAGTCTTGGAGGTGCATAGCTTAGACCAGCTTAAGGACAAGCTTGCAAAAGTGATTATTATGGTTTTGGTGGTGAATTTTTTTCAGCGTGTTTTACAGATGAAATTTGCGACTCCTGTAGATATGGCTTATTTGGCTGGGTCCATTTTGGCACTTTGTGTAGGACTTTATTTTTTACATAAGGGTGGGCATTGAGTTTAACTTTTTTTGCTATAATTCTTCATTTTATAAAAATTTAAGGAGAAACAATGAGGAAATTTGCTATTATTTGTGTATTTTTAAGCTCAAATATTTTAGTTTCTAGTGCAGCTCCTCTTGATGAAGTCTTTAAAGATATGGAAGTTTCAGGCACGGTGCGTTATAGATATGAAAGCTCAAGCGCAAAGCTAAAGAGTAAAAATTCAAAGTCTAGCACCAAAACACGCACAGATATTACGATCCAATAAGGTTTTTTTATATGGTGAAATTTGTATTTTTAGTTTCTATTTTTATTGTCGGTCTTTTTGGGGTTAATTTAAAATCTTTTTTTACCTATACCTTTGATGCGGGTAAAACTTATGATATGCAAAAAGCTAAAGATTTATATTTTCAAAAGAAATGTCAAACTTGCCACGGTGATGCTGGTGAAAGAAAAATTTCAGGGAAGGCTTTAAAAGATATGAAGCCAGAGGATATTAAATCTTCTTTAATTAACTTCACCTTAGAGGGAGGAAATTCTGTCAATATGGCTGTGCATTCTAGAAATCTAAGCCATGCTGAAATTGATGAAATTATTGCTTATATCAAAGGCGAAGATTTTGCGGTGGAGTTGCAAGTGAAAGATTTACTCGAGGAAGAGCCGCCTCAAAAAACTAAGCACGGAATTTTTATTAAGTAAATTTATTTTAAAAGGAGAAAAAATGAAAAAAAGTATTGTAGCTTTGACGAGTTTAGCTCTAACGAGCTTTTTGTATGCAAAAGATGTTAATGTTGGGGTTGTTTTACCTTTAACAGGCACAATTGCAGCTTATGGTCAGGATGTTTTTGCTGGAGTAGAATTGGCAAATAAATTAAATCCAACTCTTTCAAATGGCGATAAAGTAAATCTTATTGTGATTGATAATAAGGGCGATAAGCTAGAAACTTCAAGTGGGGTTAATCGTCTCATTTCTCAAAATGGTGTTTTGGGGATTATAGGAGCGGCTACAACGCCTAATACAATTCAAGCTATCTCCATAGCAGAAGATAAAAAAGTCCCACTTATTGCACCTGTAGCGTCTGCAGATAGACTTTTAGATAGGAAAAAATATGCTAGTAGGGTTTGCTTTAAAGATAGTTTTCAAGGCGATAAATTTGCCAATTATGTAGCGAAAGATTTAAAGCTTTCAAATGCTGTTCTTATCGTGGATCAAGGTAATGTTTATTCTTTAGGTCTTGCTAAGGCTTTTGAAAAGAGTTTTGCGGCAAATGGTGGTAAAGTGCTTAAAAAATTGATGATAAATTCTGGCGATAAGGACTTTAGAGCGGTTATTTCTCAAGTTAAGGCTTTAAATGCGGATTTTGTCTATATGCCAATCTATCATCCAGAAGCTGCCCTTATAGCAAGACAAGCTAGACAAATGGGCTTTGATAAGCTTTTAGCAGCAGGAGATGGGGTAAATAATCAAGCCTTTATCGAGCTTGGCGGTAATGCTGTAGAGGGTGTGATTTTCACAGATAGTTTTGATTCTAATAATCCTAGCACAAAATTGGGTAAAGACTTCATTGTTAGTTACGAAAAGGCTAAGGGCGTAAAGGAGCTTCCAGCTTTTTCTGCTATGGGTGCAGACGCATATTATGTAATGCTTAATGCAATGAATGCTTGCGTTAATAATCTAAATGCTGAATGTGTCAATGATAAAATTCATCAAACGACTAATTTTGAGGGCGTTGGAGGATTAATTACCATAGATGCTAGTGGCAATACTACGCGTTCTGTGGTAATAAAAGAAATTAAAAACCAAAAACAAGTTTATAAAACAGTAATTAATCCATAGGGGTAAAGTGATGAAGAAAAGTTTAGTTTTAATAACTTGCTTAGTAGCTGCTTTAAGTGCTAAGGAAATTCGAATAGGTGTTGTTTTGCCATTAACGGGCGCAACGGCAGCTTATGGGCAAAGTGCTTTAGAGGGGATTAGATTGGCTAATTCTTTACAAACAACCTTACAAAATGGCGATAAGGTTAATCTTGTTGTAGTTGATACTAAGGGCGATAAATTAGAATCTTCAAGTGCAACCAATCGTCTTGTTTCGCAAGATAAAGTTTTTGGTTTAATAGGCGAAATGACAACGGCAAATACCTTGCAAGTGATGCGTGTAGCCGAGGATAACAAAATTCCTCTCATTGCTCCAGCAGCCACAGGAGATAGACTTTTGGATAAAAAAAGTTATTCTTCTAGAGTATGTTTTATGGATAGTTTTCAAGGTGCTTCTTTGGCAAAATATGCTTTTGAAAATTTAAATTATAAAAATGCCGTGTTAGTTTTAGATCAAAGCACAGATTATTCTTTGGGTTTGGCTAGGGCTTTTGAAAAAGAATTTAGTGCTAAGGGCGGTAAGATTTTAAAAAGCTTGAGAGTTAATTCGGGCGATAAGGATTTTAAAGCTATCATTGCACAAATAAAAGGCTTAAAGCCAGAATTTATCTTTTTGCCACTTTATTATAGTGAAGCGTCTTTATTTGTGCGTCAAGCAAGAAATGCCGGTTTATCAACACCTATGGCTTCGGCTGATGGAGTGGCTGATCAAAGCTTTATAGAATTGGCAGGTGGTGCAAGTGAGGGTTATATCTTTACTGATAGTTTTGACTCTCATAATCCTACAACAAAGCTTAGCAAAGATTTCATTGCCAATTATGAAAAAATAAAAGGCACTAAAGAAGTGTCGAATTTCACGGCTATGGGTGCAGATGCTTATTTTGTGATGTTTAATGCCCTTAATGCTTGCGTGGATAATCTAACTCCAATTTGCGTTAATGAAAAAATTCATCAAACGACCAATTTTGAAGGAGTTTCTGGAATAATTAGTATTGATGAAACAGGAAATGCTACGCGTTCGGTTGTGCTTAAAGAGATTAAAAATCAAAAGCAAGTTTTTAAAGATATTATTAACCCTTAAGGGAAATTTGTAATTTATGGATTCAACTTTATTTTTACAGCAGCTTGTTAATGGCTTTAGTCTCGGCAGTATGTATGCGCTCATTGCTGTGGGTTATACTATGGTCTATGGAGTTTTAAGACTGATTAATTTTGCCCATGGAGACATTATGATGGTGAGTGCGTATGCTGCACTTTTTTGCATTACTAGTCTTAATGTGCCTTTTTTGGGCGCACTTTCTTTGGCTATGATTTTCGCTATGGTTGTGGGGATAGCTACGGATAAGATAGCTTATAAACCTTTGCGAAAAGCTCCTAGAATTTCTTTGCTTATTACAGCTATAGGCATTAGCTTTTTCTTGCAAAATCTTTTCAATATGCTTTTTACCTCCACTCCAAAGGCTTTTTTACCACCGGCTTATTTTGAAGAATTGATTAATATGGGTGGAGTAAGCGTTATTTTTGGTAGTTTGCTTGTGCCTTTGATTACTTTTATTATCGTTGTGATTGTGCTTTTGATTTTATATAAAAGCAAATATGGTATCGCAATTCGTGCTTTAGCTTTTGATGTGCAAACTGTGAATGTAATGGGAATTGACGCAAATCGTATCATTGCTATGGTTTTTGCATTAGGTTCTGCTTTGGCGGCTGTGGGAGGAGTGTTTTGGGCGAGTATGTATTATTCTATTACCCCGACTATGGGCACACTCATAGGACTTAAAGCCTTTGCTGCTGCGGTTTTAGGAGGTATAGGCTCTGTGGTGGGAGCTGTGATAGGAGGATTGATTATAGGATTAACAGAAGTTATTGCCGTGGCATTTTTCCCTGAGCTTTCTGGTTTTAAAGATGCTTTTGCTTTTATATTTTTAGTTTTTATTTTATTATTTAAGCCTACTGGAATTTTAGGCATTAATTTTGAAAAAAGTAGGTTTTGATGATGAGTAGAGCAAAAATTTCACATTTGACATTTTTATTTTTAGCACTTGCTTTCATCTTTATTTCGCCTAGAATTTTTAGTGATTATGGTATGAGCATAGTTAATCAAATCGCCATTTTTATCATCTTAGCTGTAAGTTATAATTTAATTAATGGCGTTACGGGACAATTTTCTTTAGAGCCAAATGGCTTTGTGGCTGTGGGTGCTTATGTCGCAGCTTTGGTGCTTTTAAGCACGGAGGCGAAGGAGGAGCAATTTTTTTATGATGGGATCAATCCTTTCATTTTAGCCCTACACTCTCCAAGCTTTATTGTAGCTTTACTTGCGGCTGGTTTGTGTGCTTGTTTGCTTTCTTTTATCCTTTCTTTTGCGGTTTTTCGTGTGAGAGGAGATTATTTAGCTATTGTAACGCTAGGATTTGGCATTATTATCAAGCTTTTAGCCCTTAGTTTTCCTACTTTTACAAATGGCTCAAGAGGAATTAATGAAATTCCAGCTTATTCTAATATTTATTGGACAGGTGGCATAGCCATTATCGCTGTTATGTTAATTTTAAACATAGTCTATTCCAAATATGGACGCGCGATGAAAGCCATAAGGGATGATGAGGACGCGGCAAGTGCTATGGGGATTAATACCTTTTGGATTAAGACTCTTGCTTTTGGCACTTCAGCATTTTTAGAGGGCGTTGGAGGAGGGCTTTTGGCTTGTCTTTTAACGACAGTTTCGCCAGAGCAATTTGACTTTTTATTAACCTTTCAGCTTCTCATCATTATTGTTTTGGGAGGACTTGGTTCGACTACTGGGGCGATTTTAGGCTCTGTTTTGATTATAGGCGGAGCAGAATGGCTAAGATTTTTAGATGAATTTAAAATTCAAATGAATCTTTTTGGAGCAGAAATTCAAACCGGACATGGACTTAGAATGGTCGTTTTTTCTCTTATACTTATACTTGTTATGCTTTTTGCTAGAAGGGGCATTATGGGCGATAAAGAATTGGTAGAAATTTTCAAAGCCTTTCAAAAGCGTTTTAGAGGGAGTGAAAAATGATTTTGGAATTAAAAAAAATTTCTAAAAGTTTTGGCGGAGTAAAGGCGATTAATGAAACCTCTTTTAGTGTGAGTGAGGGTGAAATTTTCGCTCTCATTGGTCCAAATGGTGCGGGTAAGACGACGCTTTTTAATATTATTACAGGAAATTATAAGCCAACAAGCGGAGAGGTTTTATTTAAAGGGCAAAGAATCGATACGCTTAAGCCTCATAAAATTGTGCATTGTGGTATAGCTAGAACTTTTCAAAACATTAGACTTTTTTCTAGTATGAATGTGCTTGAAAATGTATTGATAGGTTTTAATAATCAAATGAAATATAGCATTTTAGAAGCCTTTTTACATTTAGGGCGTTTTTCTAGAGTGGAGAGCGAATTTAAAGATAGAGCCTATACGCTTTTAAAAGAGCTTGAGCTTGACAATGTGGCTTATCATAAGGCGACAAGTTTGAGTTATGGACAGCAAAGAAAGGTCGAGATTGCAAGAGCTATGGCGACAAATCCTAGCCTTCTTTTGCTCGATGAGCCAGCTGCTGGAATGAATGGTGCAGAAAGTGGGGCTTTAGCAGATCTTATTTTCAAATTAAGAAAAGATTATAAAATGGGTATTTTGCTGATAGAGCACGATATGAAATTTGTCAATAAGCTTTGTGATAGGGTTTTGGTTTTAGATTATGGAAAAACGATATTTGAAGGTAAATTAAGCGATGCGATTAATCATAAAGAGGTTATAGCGGCTTATTTGGGGGATTTTGATGCTGATTGTTAAAAATTTACATGTTTATTATGGTTTGATTGAGGCTTTAAAGGGGATTAGTTTTGAAGTTAAGACAGGGCAAATTGTCTCACTCATAGGTTCAAATGGAGCGGGTAAAACTTCGACTCTAAATGCCTTATTAAATTCTGTCAAAAGAACAGGAGAAATTAATTTTTTAGGTTATGAAACAAAGAGACATTTAACGCATACTTTAGTGCAAAAAGGCATAGCTTTAGTTCCTGAGGGGCGTAGAGTTTTTATCAATTTAACCGTTGAAGAAAATCTAAAAATAGGTGCTTATAATAATAGTGAAAATTACGAGCATTTAAGAGAGCAAATGTATAAACTCTTCCCACGCCTTGTAAGTAAAAAGCACACTTTGGCTGGGAATTTAAGCGGAGGCGAGGCACAGATGTTAGCCATTTCTAGAGCTTTAATGAGTGAGCCTAAGCTTTTAATGCTTGATGAGCCATCTTTGGGGCTTGCACCAAAGATTGTGGGCGAGGTTTTTGATATTATTGTGCGTTTAAAGGAGGAGGGCATTACCATACTTTTGGTCGAGCAAAATGCCTTTTCAGCTCTTAAGATAAGCGACTATGCTTATGTTTTAGAAAATGGACATATAGTAATGCAAGATGAGGCACAAAATTTGATTCATAATGATGATATTAAAAAGAAATATTTGGGATTATAAATGAAGAATTTCTTAAAAAGCGTGGGAGATTTGCGAATTTCCATTGCTTTATTTTTGCTTTTTGCATTTTTTTGCGCTTTGGCAACCTTTATTGAAAGTGCTTATGGGACGCCTACTGCTTGGGCTATGATTTATGGCACTGCTTGGTTTGGTTATATTCAACTTTTACTTGGCATTAATTTGCTTTGTGCAATGTTTGCCTATAAGATGTTTAGACTTAAAAAACTACCATTAATGATTTTTCATTTTTCTTTTTTATTCATTCTTTTGGGTAGTGCGATGACGCGATATGGTGGCTTTGAAGGTATGCTCCATATAAGAGAAAAGGATGAAAATTCTATTATGCAAAGTGCAAAAAGCACTATACGCTTTTCAGCAGTGGAAAATGGTGCGATTTATAGTAGTGTCAATACCGAACACATAGGCGTTTTGCCCTTTGTAAATTCTTTTAATATGCAGCTTAATATGAGTGAAAAGGCGAATTTGATTTATAAAGATCTGCTTTTAGATGCCAAATATGTCTTTGAGGAAAATAATGCTTCTTCTCCCTTACTTGTCCTAATGCTTTCTTCGCAGGGTATGCAAGGAAGTGAGATTGTCTTTAAAAAGGGAGAGATTAAAAATTTAAGCGGAGTTAATTTTGCTTTCTTAAATGATGCAGTTCAAGCACCTTTTGTCAAAATTGACGAAAATTTAGAGCTTAGTTCTAGTGAAGATTTGAAATTTTTGAATATGGGCGATGGCACAAGTGCTATTTTAAAAGCAAAAACTAAGGAAAGTGTGAAAGAAAGAAGACTCTATGAATTAAATGATGTTAATTTTGTAGTTAAATTTGCTTCTTTGAGTGCAAAGGAGAGCATTGGGGGAGTTAATAGGGAGCAAGATTCTAGTTTTTGGGCGTGGTTTAAGAGTGCTTGGCTAGAAGTGGGACGCACCCTTTTAGTCTCTTCTTTTGGTGAGCCGCAAACTTGGAAGACTTCTTGGCTTTTGGGATTGAAAGATTTTGCGATGAGTAAGGACTATCAAGCACTTAAATTAACGGGACGCAATGCTTTAAAACTTGAGCTAAATTATAAGGGACAAAATAAAGAAGTTGTAGTGTTTGAGTATGATAATCCCATATCCGTAGAACTTGCTGGGCGTAAATTTTTTATCTCTTGGACTTATAGTTATGAAGAGCTTCCCTTTACGCTTTATCTTAAAGACTTCGTAATGGATCGCTATCCAGGGTCAAATTCTCCAGCATCTTATGCGAGTGAAGTGATTGTGAAAGATAAAGATAGGGAATTTGATTATAGGATTTTTATGAATAATGTTTTAGATTATAAAGGCTACCGCTTTTATCAAAGCTCATATGATCAAGATGAACTAGGCACTATCCTTTCAGTCAATCAGGACCCAGGCAAAATTCCTACTTATATAGGTTATTTTTTACTTTCTCTTGGTATGTTTTTAAATTTGCTTAATCCACATTCAAGATTTAGAACTCTAGCCAAGCTCATTAACAAAGAAGCTATGAAAAATTCTGCCGCCTTTCTTTTGGTTTTCTTTTTTTGTTTTGGAGCGAGTAAGGCTCTAGCACAAAATAATTTGCCTGTCATAGATAAGGAGCATGCTAAAACGCTTAATTTTTTAGTGGTGCAAAAATTTGATGGAAGAATGAGTCCTTTTGATACTTTAGCAAAAGAGGTTTTGGAAAAAATTCGAAAAAGTGATCACTATCAAAATCAAGAAGCAAGTGCCATTGTGCTTTCTATGATGATGAATCCTAATGAGTGGCAAAAAGAACCTTTTATCATTATGCCTAAAAATGAAGCTGTAAGAGATGAAATCGCTAAAATTTTAGATATAAAAAGTGCTAAATATATAGCTTATAAGGATTTTTTCACTAAAGATGGACTTTATAAGCTCCAACGCTATGTTGAAAATGCTAATCGCAAAAATCCAAATGCTAGAGGTGTTTTTGATAAAGAAATCATCGCTTTAGATGAAAGGGCAAATATTGTTAATTATGTTTTTGGTGGAGTTTTGTTTAAGATTATTCCTAAGCAAAATGATGAAAATAATCTTTGGCTTCCGCCTTTTTCTGCCTTAAAAGACTTGCAGGGCAGGGAGCAAGAGCTTGTTTGGGCTTTGATTAAGAATTATTTTAGCTCTGTTGATGAGGCTTTGGTAAGTGGCGATTGGTCTAAGGCAAATGAGGGGTTAAATTTAATTAAGCAATATCAGCTTAAATTTGGCTCTAGCGTTATGCCAAATGAAAGAAAAATCGCTACGGAAATTTTCATTAATGAGGTGCAAATTTTTGTCAAGCTTATCCCCGTGTATCTTTTGGCTGGCTTCTTACTTTTACTTTTAGTTTTGGCTAAAATGATTAATCATAAGCTTAAAATTAATTTTATTTTTAAACTTGTGTATTATTTAAATATTTTTGTTTTTGCGATACACACGGCAGGGCTTGGCATTAGAGCTTATTTAGCTGAGAGAGCTCCTTGGAGTAATGCTTATGAAAGTATGGTTTATATCGCTTGGGCTTTGGCACTTTCTGGCATATTTTTCTCAAAAAGAAGCCCCATTTCTCTTTCTTTGACATCTATTTTAGCGGGTATCGTATTGGCTGTGGCTCACTTAAATGAAATGAATCCGCAAATTACACCTCTAATGCCCGTTTTACACTCTTACTGGCTTAGTATCCATGTGTCCGTGATTACGGCGAGTTACGGATTTTTTGGCTTAAGTGCTTTGCTTGGAATTTTCACCTTAATTTTGATGTGTTTTCTTAAAAAAGATGGAAATTTACAAAGTGGACTTTTGCGAAATATCACAGAAGCGACTAGAATCAACGAAATGGCGATGATTTTGGGACTTTGTTTGCTTACGGTGGGAAATTTTTTGGGTGCTATTTGGGCTAATGAAAGTTGGGGGAGATATTGGAGCTGGGATAGTAAAGAAACTTGGTCGCTTGTAAGCATACTTGTTTATGCGGCAATTTTGCACCTTAGAATGATTCCTAAATATGCGAATCAGTTTATTTTTGCACTTTGGAGTATGTTTGCTTATTGGGTGATTATTATGACTTATTTCGGAGTCAATTATTTCTTGGTTGGTATGCACTCTTACGCTGCTGGTGAGGCAACGCAAATTCCAAATTATGTTTATTGGGGTTTTTGCTTAATGGTCATTTTGGGAATTTTAGCTTATAGAAAGCGAAAATTTATCAGTAGGCTTTAATGTCTCACATTACACTTATTGTTCTTTGTGCGGCTGGAGTGCTGCTTTTTATTTTTGCCTTGATAACCTTTTTGATTCTTGGTGGTAGAGAAAAAATTTCTAAAAAGATAGAAAAGGCGGTTGTTTTTAAGAAAAAAATTAGCACAGATTTAGAAGCGATGATTGTTAAGGCGGCGGATACTAGTCTAAGCGATAGCGAATTAAAGGAGCTTGCCATTCTTTTTATCGCTACACATAAATTAGGCTCTAAGACTTCTAAAGATTTAGATGAGGCGACTAAGAAAAAGCTTGAATTTGTTTCAAGCTTTGCTTCAAATGCTAATGCGAGTGCTACAAATGTAAGTTTTTTAAATAGAGAATTAAAAAAGCTCTCCAACTCCTATAAAAAGGAAATTGACGCCTATGAGCAAATGGGACTTGCTAAACGCAAGATTAAAGAGAGTTAAGCACCCTTTCTAGCATTAAATCTGCTCCATTTTTTTGCGTAACGCCTTGTAATTTTTGACTGATATATTTTAAATTCATTGTAAAAATTGAATTTAAAAAAGTCATTTCGTTTTGGCATTGTTCTTGGGTAAAAATTTGACATAAAGCCCTATCTTGTAGAAATTTAGCATTAAAAAATTGATGATTTTTAGCGGCATAAGGATAAGGGATAAAAATAGTTGGTAAAGTATTTGCACAAAGTTCAAATAAGGTGCTAGCTCCAGCCCTTGAAATAGCTAAATCTGCCTCTTTCATTTTTGAGGCTAAATCATTATGAAAGGCAAATAAATCGACATTTACATTAAGCTCTTTATAAGCTTTTTCACAAAGCTCATAATCTTCTCTTCCGCATTGATGAATTATTTTTACTCCCTTTTCTTTAAGCATTGGTGCTAGTTTTATGGCAAGATTGTTGATAAATTTAGCACCTTGAGAGCCTCCTAGAAAAATGATTGTTTTTAATTCTTTTCTTTCTCTTGCAAGAGTGAAAAAATTTTCTCCCACAGGGTAGGGGATAACTTCTTTCTCAAAAGCACTAAAAAAGCTTTTAGAAAAAGGTTTAAGAAAGGAATTTAAACTTCCGCTTTTTGAATTTTGCTCGTGGATAAAAAGTGGAATTCTTGCAAAAATCGCTCCAAAAGAAGCAGGTGCAGCACTATATCCACCCACGCTAATGACAGCTTTTATACTATGTTCTTTAAAAATTTTTTGGCACTTAAAGGAAAGCTTTAAAATCTGTTTTAAGGCTTTTAATTTTTTCAATTTGCTTTGATTAACCACTCCTGTTGAGCTTAGAAAATACTTAGTTTTAAAACGCTCTTCATTTGCAAACCACGCTTTATCTTGCCCATTTTCACTTCCTATATAAATGCAGTCTAAATTTTTTTTTACCGCACTTTCAAGTAGGCATTTAACGATATTTAAATGCCCTCCCGTGCCTCCACCTGTTAAAACTATCATAATTTAACCTTTTTTGAAATCATTAAAACATAGCCAATCCCCACGCAAATTGCCCACATTGAGCTTCCGCCATAACTTAAAAGAGGCACGGCAACACCTTTTAGTGGGGTAAGTGAGATGATACCAAAAGCATTCATAAAAAATGAAAAAAGTAAAAGTAAAGCTATGCCAGAGCAAAAGATAAAATGCTCTTTTTTATCACATCGTCCAGCGATTCTAAAAATTCTTAGTATCATCCAAAGATAAAGAAAACAAATAAAAGCTAATCCTAAAAGCCCTATTTCTTCCGTAATGCCTGAAAGAACGAAGTCTGTATGCACTTCACTCAAAAAGCCCAGCTTAAAAATTCCAAGTCCCAAACCCTCTCCAAAAAAGCCTCCGTGTGCTATGGCATTAAGTGAGTGTGAAATTTGATAAGGTTCGCTATTTTCACTCACGCGAATAGCTGAAGCAATCCACTCGGGAAGTAGAGGCAAAAAGGCGTCTTGAATGTTTCCCCACCAATTTGCAATGCGTTGAATTCTTCTTTGATTACTAAAAATGACGGCTATGCCTATCATCATCACAATTAAAATTCCAAAAGCAAAAAGCCTTTTACTAGCACCAGCAAAAAAGGCAAGAGCAAGGATAAGAAAAAAGCTAATAACACTTTGACCTAAATCATTTTGCGTGATATAAATATAGCCTATGACTAGAGTCGCTACAATACAATAAGGCAAAAGTATAAGAATTTCGTGCTTAATCGCCTTTTTTTCATCATTAATACGCCTTGTGTAAGACCAAGCTAAAAAATAAATTAAACCGATTTTAAAAAATTCAACAGGGGAGATAGAAACAGGACCAAGCCTAATCCACCTTTTTGCACCTCCACTTTCAGTCGCTAAATTTGTCGGCAAAAAAGGCAAGATGATAATGGCAAAAAAGGAAAAGATAAGGATAGCAAGTATGATTTTATAGGAATTTGGATTATCTGGATTAAGTTTTGAGAGAAAAAACATCATTAAAATTCCACTAACACCAAAAAAAAGTTGGCGTATAAAAAAATGGAATTCATTATAATCAAAATATAAAATGGTAAAAGTGGTTAAAGAATAGGAAAAAATGATACCTATGGTGATTAAAACACAGCTTAAATAAAATAATTTTTTGTCCGCTACCATTACTTCCCTTATAAAATAACAAAGCTCCATTATAACACGAATTTTTAAACTTATTTTGCTAGAATTAGTAAATTTATTTGAGGGGTTTTGATGATTAAGATAAGAAAAATTCTCATTGCAAATCGTGCAGAAATAGCGGTGCGTGTGATTCGTGCTTGTAGAGATTTGTATATTAAAAGTGTGGCTGTTTTTACAGAGCCTGATAGAGAATGTTTGCATGTGAAAATCGCTGACGAGGCTTATAGGATAGGCACGGATGCGATACGGGGGTATTTAGACATTGCTAGAATTATTGAAATTGCTAAGGCTTGTGGGGCGGATGCGATTCACCCAGGCTATGGCTTTTTGAGTGAAAATTATGAATTTGCTAAGGCTTGTGAAGAGGCTAATATCATTTTCATAGGTCCAAAATCTGAAGTGATTTACAAAATGGGTAATAAAAATATCGCTAGAAATTTAATGGCGAAAAATGGCATTCCTGTCGTGCCGGGGACAGAAAAATTAAATCATCTTTCTTTAGAAGAGCTTAAAGAACAGGCTGAGAGGATAGGCTATCCCGTTATTTTAAAGGCTTCAGGAGGTGGCGGAGGTAGGGGAATTCGCGTGGTGCATCAAGAAGAAGAGCTTGAAAACGCTTTTGAATCTTGCAAAAGAGAGGCTTTGGCGTATTTTAATAATGATGAAGTTTTTATGGAAAAGTATATTGTCAATCCGCGTCATATTGAATTCCAAGTTTTGGGCGATAATTATGGCAATATTATCCACCTTTGCGAAAGAGACTGCTCGATACAAAGAAGACATCAAAAGGTTGTGGAGATTGCACCTTGTCCAGGGATATCTGAAAATTTGCGTAAAACTATGGGCGTTACTGCTGTGGCGGCGGCTAAGGCTGTGGGTTATACAAATGCTGGGACGATTGAGTTTTTGCTAGATGATTATAATCAGTTCTATTTTATGGAGATGAATACAAGAATTCAAGTTGAGCATCCTGTAACGGAAGAAGTTACGGGTGTGGATTTAATCGTGCGTCAAATTCGCATTGCCGATGGGGAAATTTTGGATTTGGAGCAAAGCGATATTAAGCCAAGAGGTTTTGCCATAGAGGTGAGAATCACAGCTGAAAATGTGTGGAAAAATTTTATCCCAAGTCCGGGTAAAATAGGCGAATATTACCCAGCCTTAGGACCATCTGTGAGGGTGGATAGTCATATTTATAAAGATTATGTTGTGCCGCCTTTTTATGATTCTATGCTTGCAAAGTTGATTATTAAAGCGACCAGCTATGATTTAGCTGTAAATAAGCTTGAGCGTGCTTTGAAGGAATTTGTGATTGATGGGATAAGAACGACCATACCTTTTTTAATCGCCATTACCAAAACGCGTGAATTTAGAAGAGGGTATTTTGATACTTCTTTTATAGAAACGCATTTAGATGAGCTTTTGGCAAATACGGAAGATAGACAGCAAGAAAACAAAGAAGAGGTTGTGGCTGCCATAGCGGCGACTTTAAAGAAGATTAGAGAAAGTAGGAAATGATGGATTTTTTAGAAAGTCTTAAAGATATCAAAAAGCAAATGCAAGAGCAAAAAAGCGTGAAAAATAAAATGCAAAAAGGTGGAGTTAGTCTTAAAAATAGCGAATTAGAAAGTATGGCTAAAGAAAAAAGCGAAGAAGAGGAATTAAGGGCTATTTTTCTAAAAGAAGAAAAGCTTTGTGATGAGTTTGATAAGTGGTTTAAAAACGCCGATATTAAGAAAATTTAATGCGAGAAATAGGTTTTTGCACTTTAGAGGAAACTTGCCCCTATCTTAAAGATAGAAAGATAAAAACGGAGTATAAATTTATAGAGCATTGTCCAAAGTCCTTAAATGAAGAGCTTGTTTATAGAGGGTGGAGGCGTTTTGGTTGCTATTTTTCGCGTCCTATTTGCGAGGGGTGTGAAGAATGCTTGAGTGTAAGAATTTTGGTAAATGATTTTAAATTTAGCAAGAGTCAAAGAAGGGTAATCCGTAAAAATCAAAATACAAAAATCGTTTTAAAAGCTCCGCAAATTAGCAACGAGCATCTTTTTTTATATGATAAATATCATCGCTTTATGGAGAAAAAAAGGGCTTGGAAAAGATATGATTTAAATTTTCATAAATATTTTAATTTGTATATTGATGGAGCTATGGACTTTGGTTATGAGCTTGATTTTTATATTGACGAAAAATTAGTTTGTGTGGATTTAATTGACATTTTTGACGGAGGAATTTCTAGCATTTATTGCTTTTATGATCCTAATTATAAGGAATTTTCTTTGGGAAAATTTTCTTTATTAAGTGAAATAAAACTTGCAAAAAAAAGAAATTTAAAATACATTTATTTAGGATATTTTGTAAAAAAGTGTCAATCTTTATCTTACAAAGCCGATTATACACCTAGAGAAATTTTAAGAGGCACGAGTATGCCTTGTGAAAAATTGCCTTTATGGGAGTATGATGATGCAAGTAGTGCAGACTTTAGAGACGATTAATGTAAATACGGACGATATTTCCATTTTCTATTATTTTAAAGATTTGATTACAAAAAATTTTACTAAGGTTATAGGAAGGAAAAATAAAATTTTTTCTTTTTTTGAGGAAAATGAAATTCCCCAAAGACGCTATTTTTTAAAGCTTCTTGATCAAAAATATCGCAAAAGTCATAATGAGAGCATAGATTTAAAAGATGCACATTTTAAGACTTTTAGGTTAAATTTCGAGCAGAGAAATACTTTAAGACCTATGCTTCATATAAAAGTTAGTTTTTGTGGGAAAAGCATTTTAATGCAATTTAACTCTAACGAAAAACTTTTTATCACTTATATGAAAAATTATTTTAAACAATATTTTAAAGAATATGATGAATCCCTACACATTGTGAGTTTGGAATATCAAAATGAAAACACTTTGGAGCTTTTTGAAGCTTTTGCTGATGAGAGTGAGCATTTAAAATATTGTGTTGATTTTAACATCGACAAAGAAGAATATAAAAATTTTCGTCAAAATATCCACAAGGCTGAAAATATGAAGTGGAAATTTAACGCCTTAGCTAAACTTTTTAATAATTATTTTTCCACATTAGAATGCACCCCACAAAACGATTTAAGTGAAATTCGTCAAAAATATCTTGTGTTGGTGAAGCTTTATCATCCTGACTTTCAGCAAAATAAAAGTGCGATAGAAAGGGCGTATTGTAGAGAGCAGTTTGAAAAAATTCAAATTGCTTATGATAATCTTAAGGCTTTATATAAAAATAATACTTGATAAGAGATTGATGAGTTAGTTCATCAATCCATTTGCCTACGATGCCAAGTAGGAATTTCCAACTGATTCATTATTTCCTCATCGTAACCACCGCTGACTTTTTTAAGATTTAGATAAGGATTCTTTTTAGGAGCGTTTTCGTTGTGTGTTTTTTCATTTTCTTGAGTTTTATCTTCAAAGCCTGTTGCGATAATGGTAACTTCCACTCTATCTTCCATACTATCATCAGTCGTTGTACCAAAGATGATTTTAGCATTTTCATCAACCACTTCTTGTATGCTGTTTGCAGCAGCTGAAATTTCAAATAAAGAGCAATTTGAGCTTGTTTTAAAATGCAAAATAACACCTTTAGCACCCTTAATATCCATACCATCAAGTAACGGAGACTCCATAGCATTACTAAGAGCTTCTTCTATGGCATTTTCACCACTTGCACTTCCAACGCCCATTAATGCCAAGCCTCTATGCCCCATAATGGTTCTTACATCGGCAAAATCCACATTAATATCGCCATTATCTAAAAGTATAGATGTCATACCCTTGACAGCACGCGCTAAAATGTCATCGACAAGTTTAAAAGCGTCTTTAATGCCTGCTTTTTTATCAATAATGCTAAGGAGTTTTTCATTTTGAATAACAAGGATAGAATCGCTTTCTTTTTTGAGCTCCAAGAGTCCTGCCTCGGCTAGTTTTTTTCTTTGCTTACCTTCGAAAGTAAAAGGCATAGTTACAACAGAAACCGTCAAAGCGCCTATTTCCTTGGCTGCTTGTGCGATGACAGGAGTTGCACCCGTGCCTGTACCTCCACCAAAACCTGAAGCGATGAAAACGATATCGCTTTGACTTAAAGAGGCTTTGACCTCCTCAAAGCTTTCTCTGGCACTTTCTGCACCTACTTCGGGTAACATTCCAGCACCTAAACCTTTCGTTTTTTTCTCGCCTAATTGAATTTTTGTTTTAGCTAAAGAATTAGAAATCGCTTGTGCGTCAGTGTTGGCTACGATAAGATCTAAATCATTAAGTCCCATTTTTACCATATGATTAATCATATTACCGCCACCGCCACCACAGCCTATGACTTTGATTTTTGCACCTTTATTGTGCTGTGCTTCTTCGACAGAAAATTCGCTCATATCCACTCCTACTTAGATTTTCAAAACCCTTTTTATATCGCAAAATGCAATTTTTACATCACTTATAAAACAAGGATTATACTCAATAAACTTTAAAAAGATTTTAACAAATATTTGTTTCTTATCGTTAAATTTAAAGGCAAAAAATGAATTTTTTTCCACTCCTAATTGTTTGCATAAAATTGAAGTGCTTTTTCGTAATCTTCTTTTGTATCTATGCCCATACTTTGCGTTGAAATTTCAAGCATTTTGATTTTTTTGCCATTTTCTAAAGCTCTTAGTTGTTCTAATTTTTCAGCTTTTTCTAAGTTTGAGTTTTCAAAGGTGCAAAATTCCCTTAAAGCCTTTACGCTATAAGCATAAATTCCTAAATGCCCCTTAAAATCCTCTTTATAACTTTCCCTCTCAAAAGGAATTTTTGCTCTTGAAAAATAGAGTGCAAAGCCAAATTTATCACATAAAACTTTCACTAAATTGGGGTCTTTTGCTTGTTCTTGGCTAATTTTCTTAAAGCAGCTTGTCATAAAAGCTTCTTTGTCTAAATAAGTTTCGCTAAATTCTTTAAATTGTTTTAAATTTTCTATCTCAATGAAAGGTTCATCTGCTTGGACATTGATGATAATTGCTTCATCTTTGAGCTTTAAAATTTGACAAGCTTCATTGATTCTATCTGTTCCACTTTTGTGATTTTGGTTTGTTAAAACTGCTTTAAAGCCGTGATTTTGAGCGATTTTAAGCACTTTTTCATCATCGAGCGCTATGCAAACTTCATCGACCAAAGAAGCTCTTTTTGCCGTAGCGATAAACATAGGCACACCGCCTATATCACAAAGAATTTTTTCCTTAAAGCGCGTTGATTTTAATCTCGCTGGTATTATGATCATTGTTTTATCCACCTTAAAATTTCTTGTTCGATTTCTTGACTTTCTATGCCTTGCACTTTTTCTTCTCGGTGCTTAAAAAGTTCTAAAATTTCCGGTTTTATTTCCACTTTAAATTCTTTAGCGATATATTTCATATCTTCTTTTTCATCACTACATTGTCTTTTGTAAAGTGCCTTTATCATACTTGGGGTAAATTTGCTCCACTCAGCCGTTGAGACAATGATTTGCGTTTTATTTTGATTTAAGAGTTTAAAACAAGTTGCCGTGTGAGGGTCGATGAGAGTTTTTGAATTTTTGATAAATTTCATACACTCTTCATCTGTGCAAAAATCCGCCTCAAAATCTTCCCTCAAGCTTTCAAGTTCATTTTGTTTTAATTTAAAATAATGTTGATTTTTAAGTGAAGTTATCAATTCTTTTGTTCTTTTATCTTTAAATTTGTCAAAAAGTAGGCGTTCTATATTTGAAGAGATTAAAATATCCATAGCGGGAGAAATGGTTTTTATAAGCTTTTTGCCCCTTAAGTCATAAATTCCTTCATTAAAAAATTCGCTCAAAATTTTGTTTTCATTAGAGGCGATTTTGATTTTATCAATTTTTGCACCCATTTTTTTGGCAAAATATGCTCCTAAAGCATTACCGAAATTTCCACTAGGCACGATGATGTCAAGCTCTTTATTAATTTGAACGGCAGCATAGTAATGATAAATGATTTGAAATAAAATGCGTCCAAAATTAACAGAATTTGCAGCACAAAGCTGATAGTCTTTTAAATTCTTTTTAAAATCTTGCTTTACAAGTAAATTTTTAAGTGTTTTTTGTGCTTCGTCAAAATCTCCATTGAGGGCAAAAACCTTCAAGTTTTTAGCCTCCATCGTTCTCATTTGTAAAGCTTGAACTAGGCTCGTTCCATCTTTTGGATACATACAAGCGACCTTAATGTTTGGGGCATTTTCGAAGCTTTTTAGAGTCGCTGGACCCGTATCGCCACTTGTCGCACATAAAATTAAAATTTTTTCATCTTTGCAAAATTCACTAAGAAGCACTCCAAAAGGTTGTAAAGCCATATCCTTAAAAGCGCGTGTAGGTCCGTGGTAAAGCTCGTTAATATAGAGTTTTTCGTTTATTTTTCGCAGAGTAATAGGGCAGTTTTTATCGTCAAATTTATCATAGCTTTTTAAGGCTTTTTTAAAAATTTCTTCGTAGCCAAATTCAAAGCTTTTAATAAGCTCTAAGGCAAAATCTTTATAGGATAAATTTTTATAAGCATAGCCATTAAAGTTTGGCAAAGAAGCAGGAGTATAAAGCCCACCTTGCGGGGTGCTTGGGTGCATTAAAGCTTCTTTAAAATTGACACTAAAATTTGCATTTTGACTTTCAATTAATTGCATTAAAACTCCTCACATAAGCTTTTAAATGTTCTTTAAAATTTTGGCTTAATTCTACATTTAATTCTATAATTTCACACTTAAAGCCAAAATCTTTGACTTTAACATAATCTTTAAGAGTTAGCATTAATGTGTGGCAATGATGTTTTTTAAGTAAATTTTCAAGCTCCTCTTTTGTAAAATGATGATGATCGTTAAAAAAATAGCAAGCTCTAGCCTTATCAAAATGCTCATTGAGTCTATAAGGCTTGGCAATCGCTGTAACCAAAATGGCTTTAACATTTTCTTTTACAAAAGAATAGCGGTAAAATTCCTCTCCCTCTCTCGCTATAAAATCTGCCTTTTTTTTAAAATAAAGAGGCAGTCTATAAGCTCCACTTGGTAGGGTAAAATTAAAATAAGGCAGGGGCTTACCTTCGACTAAAATGTCAAATTTTTTAATGTGAAATTTAGAAAAAGCATCATCAAGTAAAATAACTTTCGCACCAAGTTTTAAAGCTTCTTTAATGCCCTTAATTCTATCTTCGCTAACAATCACCCCTTCAATACTCTCACAAAAGGCATATTCCATAGCTTCATCTCCGCTTTGAGCGACTTCGCAAAAGATGTTATTTTGATGTTTGACAAGCATTAAGCCTTTGCTTTTTCTCTTATAGCCTCTAAGCACGATGAAAACGCCTTTAAATTCTCTCGAAATAGCTTTACAAAGTGGTGTTTTGCCATTGCCCCCAAAGCTTAAATTTCCTACGCTAATAATAGGTATGTTAAAGTCGATTTTAGAGCGGAATTTTGAATTTAAAGTGGCTATAAAAGCATAGAGAAAACTTAAAGGTAAAAGTGCAAAAGCAAGGCATTTTTGAAATAAAGAGGGGCTAAAAAAATAACGCTCAAGCCAATTCATCAAAACTCATCTAAGTATAAAATAGGAGGCATCACTCTTTTAAAGGCATTTTGCTTAGTGCGTTTTTGTAGCATAGAAATTAGGCGAGGGTTTAGTTTGGAAATTTGCAAGGTGTCATTTTTTTCTAAAGCTCTTAATCCCTCATCGATTAAAGCGTAAGAAAAGCCCAAATCCTCTTCATCGCTTTGATTTTCCCACAAGTCAGCTGAAGGGGCTTTTTGTAAAAAATTTGCATCTAAGTTAAGATATTTTGCAAGAGTATAAATTTCGCTTTTATAAAGCCCACCTATGGGATTAAACGCACAGGCTAAATCTCCATAAATAGTGCCATATCCAAGCATTAATTCGCTTTTGTTTGAAGTGCCAACGACAAGATAATTTTTAAGAGCAGAATAATCATAAAGCAAACTCATTCTTATCCTTGCGGCGTAGTTTCCTGTGCGAATTTGATTTGTCATTTCGCTTTCTTTTAAAAAGGCTTGTAGAATTGTTTCTATATTAATGATTTTATATCTTAAATTTAAGTCTTCGCAAAGCTTTAAGGCGTCTTTTAAATTTGCCTTGTTTGAGTGTTGTGTTGGCATTAAAAGGGCGAAAACTTCATCTTTTAATGCCTTTTTGCATAGGGTCGCTACTAAGGCAGAGTCTATACCTCCACTAAGTCCTAAAATAACGCCTTTTGCTTTTGCATTTGCGACTCTTTCTTGGATAAAATGCTGGATTTTAGTTAAAATTTTTTCGCAATCCATCTTAAATAAATAGAGAATTTACGCTTTCATTATGATAAACGCGGCGTATTACTTCTGCAAAAATGGGTGCTACGCTTAAGACTTTAATTTTTTCGTGTTCTTTTTTTAAGGGAATGGTATCTGTGATGACAAGCTCATCTAGGTCGCCTTTAGCGATTCTCTCATAAGCTTCACCGCTTAAAACAGCGTGAGTGCAACAAGCCATAACAGAATTTGCTCCTTTTTCTTTTAAGGCTTTTGCAGCTTTGACTATGGTGCCAGCTGTGTCGATAATATCATCAACCAAAACAACATCTTTGCCATTAACATCACCTATGATATTCATCACTTCGCTTTCATTTGCCTTTTCGCGTCTTTTATCTACGATGATGATGTCAAGCCCTAGTTTTTTAGCCACACTTCTAGCTCTTGCGATACCGCCTATATCAGGGCTTCCTACTACGGCATTTTTAAAATGCTTAGATTTAATATAATCGTTAAAAACTATGCTTCCATAAAGATTATCTACGGGGATATTGAAAAAGCCTTGAATTTGTCCAGCGTGTAGGTCGATAGTGGCAACTCTATCAATCCCGGCAGTTTCGATTAAATCCGCCACAAGTTTAGCACTTATAGGCACTCTAGGATTTGCTTTTCTATCTTGTCTTGCATAGCCAAAATAAGGAATAATCGCCGTAATAGAATTTGCACTTGAGCGGCGTAGAGCGTCTGTTAAAATGAGAAGTTCCATTAAATTATCATTTGCTGGAGCACAGGTGCTTTGTATGATAAAAACATCTTTTCCACGCACACTTTCATCGATTTGAACGCTAATTTCTCCATCGCTAAAACGCTTTACACCCGCATCACTTAAAGGTAGGGATAAATACTTAGAAATTTGCTTGGCAAATTCCAAATTTGCTGAACCTGAAAAAATTTTATAACCACGCATAATTAACCTTATTGAAATATTTAGGGCTTAATTTTATATTAATAAGTTTAAAATTTAGCTAAAAAGCCCATAAAATTTAATGGGCGTAAGCAGTTTTCTTTGCATAATAACGCACAAGCATAGAGAGGGAAAAGCAAATGACAAAATAAATTCCCGCCACAAAGCCTATGATGGCTAAAATTTCTTCAAAGCTTTTAAGATTAGCTAAAATGGTTTTAGATTTATAGGTAAGCTCTGCTATGCCAAGCCCTGCTAGATAAGCTGTATCTTTTATGGTTGTGATGATTTGGGAGAGCATTGAGGGGACGACGCGTCTAAAGGTTTGAGGTAAAATAATGTAAAAAAGCGTAAAAAATTTACCAAATCCTTGAGAATATGCCGCCTCAAACTGCCCTTTTGGTATAGAATTTAAGCCCCCGCGTATAATCTCAGCCATAACCGAGCTAGTATAGAGTGAAAAGCCTATAGTTCCCCAAAAAGCTTGAGGAAATTGCCCAAAAAATACAGGCAAAACAAAACAAGCCGCCAACATCCAAAGCAAAAGAGGGGTATTTCTAAAAATGTCAATATAGGCACTTGCTAAAAAGCGACTAAAACGATCGCCATAATTTTTTGTGATAGCTAAAAAAGTGCCAAAAAGTATAGAAATCACACAAGTCGCAAGGGCAATTTTAAGCGTAAGAGCTAAGCCCTGCATTAAAAAATTGATATTTTGAGCGTTAAAAACTTCGTTCATTTTTACCTCGCTAGATGAGCTTTTTTAAGCTTTTCTTCATAAAATTTTGCAAAATATGCCAAAGGATAACATACAATAAAATATAAAAATGCCGCAAAAATATACGCGGGTGCATAGTTTCCATAATCAGCCGCATAGCTATCTGCTGTGCTCATAAGCTCCACACCACCCACAATCAAAAGCACGGAAGTGTTTTTGATGAGATTTATCATTTGATTACTCATAGGAGGAAGAATAATTTTGATTGTCTGTGGCACGATGATATAACGCATTTGCTGCGTGTAAGTAAAGCCTTGTGAGGCGGAGGCTTCAAATTGCCCTTTTGGAACGGCTAAAATTCCACTTCTTACAACTTCGCTTACATAAGCACCGTGGTAAGCTCCTATACCCAAAACACCTATTGTAAAAAGATCTAAATTTATTCCTAAATGTGGCAAACCATAATATAAAAAGAAAATTTGTATAACTAAAGGAGTATTTTGAAAAATTTCTACATAAATTCTAGTGTAAGCCCTAAGCACGGCTATTTTGCTTGTCGCCATAACGCCACCTATGGTGCCAAAAACAACTGCTATCAATAAAGCCAAAACACTTACTTGTAGCGTATAGATAAAACCATCCATAAAAGTTTGTGTTTGCTCTAGTGTGTCTAGGAATTTCCATAGGGCAAAAGGGCTTATGCTTTCCTCATCATAAAGTCCA
The DNA here is from genome assembly GCF_900637395.1 of Campylobacter upsaliensis. Lineage (NCBI taxonomy): Bacteria > Pseudomonadati > Campylobacterota > Epsilonproteobacteria > Campylobacterales > Campylobacteraceae > Campylobacter > Campylobacter upsaliensis. Next base: position 499,117 of record NZ_LR134372.1, read on the forward strand.
AGGGAGTTAAAAAACTCCCTTAGCCAAGCTACAAAGCCTACACTATCATTCATCTTATAAGCCCCATTTTTTCGCTAAGTCGTCTATTTGTGCTTTGTTTTGTCCTACAAATTTGTCAATAAAAGCGGCAAATTCTACATCATCTTTTTTGCTCACAATACCATAATCTTGCGGTTCGAAAGAATCTGGCAAAATTTCGCTTTTTTCATCAACATAACCTAGCAAAATAGACTTATCCACAGAGAATACATCAACTCTTTTAGCATCAAGAGCTGCTTTTATGCTGGGATAATCTGGGAATTCACTAAAACTTACACTTACTCCGGCTTTTTTTGCTGCTTCGCCTATGACTCTTTTGGTTGTGGCAGCTTGTGCTACTCCTATTTTAGCACCTTTCATATCAGCTAGAGATTTATAGCCCTTTTCTTTTAAAACTAGCAAACCGATAGCATCTTGGTAATAAGGCTGAGAAAAATTATAAATTTTCTTTCTTTCAGGCGTGATTGTAAAAGTGGCAATGACTACATCTAAAGTGCCATTGTCAAGTAGAGGTCCTCTTGTTTTGGCACTAACAGCGACAAGTTTGATTTTGTTTTCATCGCCTAAAATTTCCTTAGCTAATTTTTTAGCAACATCGACTTCAAAGCCTTTAATTTCGCCTGTTTTTTGGTCAAGTAAAGCATAATGTGGGACATCATTTTTAACACCCACGACTAAAGTGCCTTTAGCCTTAATGTCTTCTAATTTTCCAGCATTTGCTGAAGTGAAAGCAAGAGCTGCTCCTAAGGCAAGAGTTGCCAACTTAAGTAAAGAATTTCTTAAAACCATTTTTTCTCCTTTCAAATTTGGTTTAATGTTGCAAAATTTTCCCTAAAAAGAGTTTGGCTCTTTCTGTTTTGGGATTTTTAAAAAATTCGGCAGGGATATTTTCCTCGACTATGGCACCATCTTCCATAAAGATAATGCGATCTGCCACTTCCCTCGCAAAGCCCATTTCGTGGGTTACCACAACCATAGTTGTATTACTTTGATGAGAAATTTCTTTCATTACATCTAAAACTTCTTGTATGGTTTCAGGATCAAGTGCTGAGGTTGGCTCGTCAAATAAAATATAAGGCTTTTTCGTGCAAAGACTTCTTGCTATGGCAACTCTTTGCTGCTGTCCTCCTGAAAGTGTGGCAGGATAAACCTTAGCCTTATCGACAAGTCCTACTACTTTAAGATAATGATATGCTGTTTCTTCTGCTTCTTTTCTGCTCTTTTTTTGCAATTTCATCGGAGCAAGGGTTAAATTTTCTAAAACGCTCATATGTGGATAAAGGTTAAAATGCTGAAAAACCATAGCACAATATTTTCTGCAAATCTCAGTTTTATTTTTGTGCGTTAAAACGAGATTATTAACAATGACTTCGCCAGAGCTTACCTCTTCAAGTCCGTTCATACAGCGTATCGTTGTGCTTTTGCCACTTCCACTTGGTCCTATAATGACAAGTTTTTCGCCCTCTTTTATGGTAAGATTAATATCTTTTAAAACATGATGTTTGCCATAATATTTATTAACATTTTTTAATTCAATCAAGTTTTTCCTTTTTGAAACATTTACTTAAGAAATTCTAATATTTTTCTTTACAAAAAAAGCTGAATTTGGTAACTTTAAATTTTACAATGTAACTTTTTGAAACAAATTTAAAAATTAAATTTTTTCATAATAAGTCCCTCTAGCAGAAAAGACTTTTTTAAAATAAACATTTTCTGGGATCAAATCCGCACTTCCCACATAAAGCCTACCTTCATCGCTTAAGAGACTATAAAAGCGTTCTAAAAGCTTAAGTTTGGAGTCGTAATCAAAATAAATAATCATATTTCTTGATATGATAATGTCAAATTTTCCAAGCTGCATAAAAGCATTATCAAAAACATTGCAAAGAGTGAATTTGCAGGGGCAAAGCTCACTTTTGTTGATGGTATAAATTCCATTGTCTTCTTTGAAAAATTTTCTTTTTTCGTGCTCACTTAAATTTTGCAAGGTTCTGCCTTGATATTTTCCAAGCTTTGCTTTTTCTATCACTTTAGAATTAATATCCACGCCCACCACATACATATCTTTAATGCAATGTTGCGCTCCTAGCATCGCTATAGAATACACTTCCTCCCCACTGCTACAAGGCACACTTAAAACGCTCGTTCTTTTATCTAAACTTTTAATGTAAAAAGCGATGTCTTTAAGTTGTGCCAATTCCCTATGAAAATATGTTTCTCCTATGGTAACAAAGTCTAAGGTTTCTTGCCTTAGAATTCTATTGACTTTAATTTTTGCTAAAAATTCAGCAAAATTTTTAATTTTCATAGTTTGAAGAAAGCTTGGGAGTTTTAATGATATGGTTGTTTTTTTATCTTGTATATCCATACCGCTAAGTTCATTGATGATTTTGATAAATTCATTAAGCTCTAGGTCGCTAAAGTGTATTTTTTCTTCTTTGTTTGTTTGCATTAATCTTCCTCTATGAAGCGAGTAATTTCGCTTTTGATTTCTTTTAAGCTCATCGGTCTTAGGTTAGGATTTAAATCCTTTGCTCTTTTTGGCATACCATAGACGACACTATCAGTCTCATTTTCGCATAGGCATTTCACTCCAGCCTTATAAAGCTCAAGTAATCCTTTAGCGCCGTCATCGCCCATTCCAGTGAGGATAACGGCTAGAATTTTATTTGTTTTGGCTAGTTCCACAGCGGAATGAAAAAGTAAATCAACGCTAGGCTTAAAGCTACTTTGAACATCTTGCCATAAAGCCATTAGAGAAAGGTTTCCTGTTAATATGGTATTTTTAGCACAAATGTAAATTTTATGACTTAAAAGCTCTTTATCTTCAAGCAGACGCACTTCATTGACACTTTCCTCGTTAAATTTATTGACAAAAGAGGAGAGATAATTGCTACTCATATGCTGAGCGATCACAACGCAAGTGTTTTTAATGTGCAGGTCTTTGAGTAAAAATTTAAGTTGATTGGGTCCTCCTGTAGAAGAGCCTATGAGAAGAAGTTTCATCGTTTTCCTTAAGTTTTTTAAGGAGAGATTGTAACACAAAAAGTTTAAAATTTGGTAGAAAAGCCCTAATCATTTTAGGGCTTTAAGCTTACTCGACTTCAGCATCTATGACATCGTCATCTTTTTTCTTTTTATCATTAGCTTCATCTTTTTTATACATTGTTTCGGCTAGTTTGTGAGAAACTTCGCTTAAAGTTTTCATTTTAGCTTCGATTTCCTCTTTGCTTGCGTTTTCGTTTTTAAGCGTTTCGCGTAAGTCGTCAAGGGCTTTTTGTATGTTGGCTTTATCATCTTCTGCGACTTTTTCGCCAAGTTCATTTAAAGATTTTTCCACTTGATGAGCGAGAGAATCGGCTTGATTTCTCATTTCTACCGCTTCTTTACGCTTTTTATCTTCCTCTTTGTGAAGCTCTGCGTCTTTAACCATATTATTTATTTCTTCTTCGCTTAAGCCACTTGAGCCTGTGATTTTGATCTCTTGTGCCTTGCCTGTGGCTTTATCTTTGGCTGAAACGGTTAAAATTCCATTAGCGTCAATGTCAAAGGTAACTTCGATTTGAGGCATACCTCGTGGAGCTGGTGGAATTCCTTCAAGATTGAAATTTCCTAAGCTTTTATTATCACGACTAAATTCTCTTTCTCCTTGTAAAACATTGATAGTTACGGCATTTTGATTATCCTCTGCTGTGGAGAAAACCTGTTCTTTTTTAGTTGGTATGGTTGTTCCTTTTTCGATGATTTTAGTCATCACACCACCAAGTGTTTCTATGCCTAAAGAAAGAGGCGTTACATCAAGCAAAAGCACATCTTTAACATCACCCTTAATAACAGCTCCTTGAATCGCTGCTCCTATGGCTACGACTTCATCGGGATTGACTGATTTATTTAAGTCTTTATTAAAGGCTTTCTTAACTTCTTCTTGCACCAAAGGCACACGCGTAGAGCCACCGACCATAACGATTTCTTTGATTTCATCTTTTTTAAGCCCTGCATCGCTAACGACTTCATTAATTTTAGTGATGGTTTCGCTAACGAGTTTTTCTATCATACTTTCAAATTTGGCTCTTGTGATTTTTTTCACTAAATGCTTAGGACCTGAGGCGTCTGCTGTGATGAAAGGAAGATTAATTTCCGTTTCATTAGCCGAGCTTAGTTCTTTTTTAGCGTTTTCTGCGGCTTCTTTAAGGCGTTGTAAAGCCATCACATCGTTTTTAAGATCAATGCCTGTTTCACTTTTAAATTCCTCCGCTAAAAAATCGATAAGTTTATTATCAAAATCATCGCCACCCAAAAAGGCATTTCCGCCTGTGGCTAAAACTTCGACTACATTATCGCCTGTTTCAAGCACGGTAACATCAAAAGTCCCTCCACCTAAATCATACACAACGATTTTTTCACTATCTTTTTTATCAAGTCCATACGCTAAAGCTGCTGAGGTAGGCTCGTTAATAATTCTTAAAACATTAAGTCCAGCTATTGTCCCTGCTTCTTTAGTGGCTTTTCTTTGTGCATCGTTAAAATACGCAGGCACGGTAATAACAGCATCGACCACACTTTCACCCAAAAAGGCTTCCGCATCTTCTTTAAGCTTCATCAAAACTTTGGCTGAAATTTCTTGAGGAGTGTAAATTTTACCTGCAATTTCAATCGCACACGCACCATTTCTTTCTGTGATGTGATAAGGCAGACGATTTTTAGCCTCTTTAGCGGCATCTTCGTTAATCATAAGCCCCATAATTCTTTTAATAGAATAAATTGTTTTTTCAGGGTTTGTTACCGCTTGACGCTTAGCACTATCACCGACTAAAACTTCGCCTTTATCGGTAAAGGCAACGACCGAAGGAGTAGTATTTTTACCCTCTTTATTAGGGATAACCTTACTTTCTCCCCTTTCATACACAGCGACACAAGAATTTGTCGTTCCTAAATCTATACCTATAACTTTTGCCATTTTTTATCCTTTATTAAATTTATTTTGCAACACTAACTTTTGTAGGTCTAATCACTCTTTCACCGAGTTTATAGCCCTTTTGAAGCACTTGCACCACAGCTCCGCTTTGATGCTCATCGCTTTCCATATGAAACATAGCTTCGTGTAAATTTGGATCAAACTCACAAGCCGCCTCTATCTCTTTAACTCCGTGCTTTTCAAGCTTCTTTAAAAATAAATCTAAAGTATTTTGCACTCCTTCTTTGATTTTTAAACTTACTTCATCATTTGCTTCGACTTTAACCGCCGCTTCTAAAGCATCTAAAACATCAAGCAAATCTTTAGCAAAGCCTTCGTTTGCATAAGCCATAGCGTTGATTTTTTCTTTTTCAAGACGCTTTTTGATGTTTTCAAATTCGGCATTTGCTCTTAGATATTGGTCTTTTAAAGCGTTGTATTCTGCTTCATAGTCTTTTTCTTCTGTTTCGTTTTCAAGCTCTTCTTTTGCTTGTTCTTCTATTTTTTCTTCTTCGCTCACGCTACCTCCTTGATTTGTTTTAGGATTTTTTTATAATTTGTATAAACACTACCAGCAAAGATAAGATTAACCTGCTTACCTAAAAAATCCGCATTGATTCTAAGCCCCATAAAACCTTCTTTAAATAAAGGCTCAAACTGCAAATTTTCACTAAAATAGCGATGAATCTCGCAGTCTAAAAGCTTAACAAATTCATCGTTTTGATAAATTTGATAAGCTTTTTTTTCGTTTGTTCTATAACAAGTTAAGCTTTTTTTAAGAGTGGAAATTTTTTCTACCAATTCATAAAAATGCACCTTTATGGCTATATTTTCTATATCAAAAATATTAAGCCCTACAAGACTTTTAAGAAAACCATAGCTTTCATTTTGATACTTTAAAGCTAACTCATTTGCTCCAAAATCTAAAACAATAAAGCGGTCATTTAAGTTACAAATTTCTTTTAAAATCAATTCACGCCCCTCATAAGCAAGGCAATAAATTTCAAATTCCTCACTCAAAGTGCGTAAAAAATCCGCATTTTTTATTTGCAATTCCTCGCTAATATTTAGCTCATTTTGCCAATAAGTTTGCATTGTTTTTACAGCTGGAATGCGACCGCTACTGATATGAATTTGAGTGATTAAGCCCTCATCACTTAGTCTTTTAAGATAAACTCTTATTGTCGAAGCGGGAATGCAAAGATTTGAATTGAGTTCGTTTGAACCTATGGGCGTATTATCTAACAAATAGGCTTCAATAATGGACTCAAGTATCAAGTTTCTTTTACTTTGGCTTCTCATCGCTTTTATCCTTTAAATTAGCACTCTTATTTTTGATTGCTAAGAGTATTATATAACATTTAGTGTTATTTTGTCAAGTATAATATAAAAAAAATTATTTAATTTAATTTAGTCTATAAGACTAAAGATTAGTTAGTCAAAATATATAAAGATTTAAAATTTAAGTAAGCAAATCTTTAAAAGCATTAAAGCCACTGGGATTGTGGCATTTTTCATCGAGTATATTTAAAAATTCTTTTCTGCTGATATTTTTTGCTCCCATAAATTCTAAGTGCTTATTATGCACTTGGCAGTCGATTAAAAAATCATAAGGCTCCAAAAGCTGACAAAGTTTTATCATAGCGATTTTAGAAGCGTTTTTTCTAAGACTTACCATACTCTCCCCAAAAAACATTTTGCCGATAATTAGCCCATAAATACCGCCAACAAGCTCATTTCCTTCATAAAGTTCGAGGCTGTGTGCATAGCCTCTTTTAAAAAGATTATGATAAATTTGTATAAATTCCTCATCGATCCAGCTTCTAACTCTTGCATTTTTACAAAGTGTGATTAAGCTTAAAAAATCGAAATCCAGTCTTATCTCATAAAGATTTAGAGCTTTTTTCATATTTTTTTGAATATGAATTTGGTAAGGTTCTAACACACATCTAGGATCGGGACACCACCAATTAACAGGCTTAGTCGTCCAAGGAAAAAGCCCTGCCATATAAGCTTTTAGGAGAAATTCTTCTTCAAGCTTAGGACTTAAAAAAACAGGAGCGTCTTTGGGAGCATTTAAAAGTTCGTTAAGCAAATTGGTCCTTTAGGAAAAGTCTATGGAGTCAATATCGGCACTTATAGTAGGAAAATTTAGAGCGTATTCTTGGATTTTAATAAGATTTTTATGCGTATGGCTCCTTAAAAGGATATAAAAGCGGAATTTAAGATGAAGCATTTCAATCGCACAAGCGCCGTAACCCACAAGCTCCACGCTTTTAAGCTCTTTAAATTCTAAGGCGAGACTTTCGCAAAGCCTTCTTGCTTTTGTCTCACTTTCATCTTCTATAATGAGTCTTAAAAGCCTTTTAAATGGTGGGTAAAGCTCCTTTCTAAATTCTAGTTCATCTTGCAAAAAGGCATCGTAATTATCAATGTATCTTTCAAAAAAAGCCTTATTTTTACTTTGAAGTAAAACCCTAGCTTCACCCTTTCTACCAGCTCTTCCAGCCACTTGCATCGCTAAAGCTAAACACTCTTCCCTCGCTCTAAAGCTAGGTCGCATTAAAAATTCATCTAAGCCCATAATGACGCTTAAATCCACACTATGATAATCGTGTCCCTTCGCAAGCATAGAAGTGCCGACTAAGATGTCGATTTGATGGTCATTAAAGTCTTTTAAAAGGGCGTTGAGTTTTTTAACGCTTGTAATTTCATCTCTATCAAATTTGGCTATTTTTGCTTCGCTAAAAGTATTTTGTAAAAGCTCACATAGCTCGCTTGTGCCCATTTTTTTAGCTTCTAGCATAGTGCCATTGCAGTTTGGGCAGGAGAAATTGATGATGGTGCTAAAATTACAATAATGACATTTAAGCATTTTTTTCTTTTTATGCAAACTCATTGCTATAGAGCAAAAAGGACACCTTATGCTAGAACCACAATCTTTACAAAGAATTTGCCTAAAATTTGCACGATTAGGCAGAAAGATAATGGCTTGTTTGTGATTGTTTAAACTTTTTTCAAGCTCATTTAAAAGCATAGGCGTAAGGCTTAAATCGCTTTCATCATATAAAAAATGCTTCTTGCTTTCAAAAAAAGTGCCTTTAAGTCTAAAATGCTTTTGTTTGTAAAAGCTTGTAAGACTTGGTGTAGCAGAGCCTAAGACGACTTTGATGTTTAGTTTTGCTCCTAAAAAAAGAGCTAAATCTCTAGCATTATAATAGGGCTTATTAGATGCTTTATAAGAGTGGTCATGCTCTTCATCGACAATGATAAGTCCCAAATTCCTAAAAGGTAAAAAAAGAGCCGAGCGTGCCCCAGCGATTAAAAGAGCTTTGCCTTCGTTAAATTTTTCAAGGCTTTCCTTCTTTTTTTTCTTAGAAATTTTAGAATGCCACATAAAAAAATCTTCACCAAAATAAAGACTAAGGCGTTTTTGCATTTGCGGAGTGAGTGAAATTTCTGGCATTAAAAGTAAAACTTGCTGTCCTTTTTCTAAACTCTCTTTGATGAGAGTGATGTAAATTTCTGTTTTACCGCTACCTGTATCGGCAAAGAGTAGAACATTTTGCTCTTGTTTTAAAAAATTTAAAGCTTTTTCTTGTTTGGGGCTTAAAATGGGTGCATTTTGAGTTTTAAAAATTTCACATTGATAGGGCTTAGAGCTTTCAAAAAGAGAAAGAGTAAAGCCTAGTTTTGTGGAGTGATAATAGCTTATAAACTCAGCTAAAATAAATTGCTCTTTGCTTAAACTAAGGGGCGTGATTTCTTTAATGTCTTTTGTGGTAAAGTTTGGTTTTTCGCATTGTTTTAGCACTATGGCTTTGCAATTTTTACGCGTTTTTAAATCAACAATAACCTCACTTAAAGGAGAAATTTCACTTTCACTTTGAAAGATAAGATTATCTAAATATAAGCCCTTAATGGCTAATTCATAGTATTTCATAAAAGCTCTTTGCAATTTTTAAGGCATTTTAAAAGCCCATTTTCATAGCGAAATTCCACGCTTTTTTGAGGGTTTAAAAAAAAGCTATATTGATTGACTCCATTTTTAATCCAGCCCATTTTACTAGAATAAATAGGAGTGCTTAAAAGGCTAAAAGAGCAGTTTTGGCAGTAAAATAAGGCTTCATTTTCTTTTAAAATCGCCGCCTGATCCAGCTCATTAATATAAGCTAAATTTTTTAAATCCGCTTCATTTCGCATTAGACTTAGGGCGGAATTTAGCATTTCGTAGTCCATTTTAAGTTTTAAAAGCTTGGCTTCTTCTTTATTTTGCTTAAGAAATGGCAGGGCAATGCCCGTTAAAATAGCGATGATGAGAATCACAAAAACAAGTTCAAGGAGACTAAAGGCTTTTTTGAGGCTCATTGTTTGTGGAATTTGTGTTTATATTTTCGTTCATTGTTTTGATGAGTTTTTGTAGTTTTTTTTGTAAAGTATAATTTTGATAGCTTTTTTTCACAAAGGCATCAACAAAGCTTTTAAGCTCCATTTTTTTTGTGCCATTAGAAAGTAGGGCGATATCATCTTCTAAAAAATCCGCAAATTCTTCACTGCATTTAATGACAAAGTCCTTTGCGGAGATATTGATGATAACTTGCTTGAGATTATTTGCCAAGAACAGCCTCTATTTTTTTGTAAATATCTTCGCTTTCTATATTGCGAGATTTAAGCTCTTCTTCTAGGCGTAGAATTTGATTACTTTTGGCTTCATTTTGCGCTTTGACACTAACAAGCTCATTTCTTAAATTTTCATTGATTTCGCAGACTTCGTTGTATTTTTCGATTAACTCATTAACCTTGTCTGTCATTGTGTTAATAATTTTATCATCAAACATAATTTTGCCTTCTTGTGAATTTTTAAACGATTTTGCCATTTTAGCAAATTAAATTTAATGATTTATTTTTATTTTAGTTTTTTTTTCTACAATTTTGCTTTATTTTTAGGGTGTGAGATGTTTCAACTGCAAAGCGAATTTAAGCCAAGTTTTGACCAAAAAGAAGCGATTGAAGGTATAATTAAAAGTATTAAAGCCGGGCATAAATATCAAACTTTACTAGGCGTTACCGGTAGTGGTAAGACCTTTACAATGGCAAATGTTATTAAAGAACTTGCTATGCCTACTTTAATTATGAGTCATAATAAAAGCCTTTGCGCTCAACTTTATAGCGAATTTAAGGGCTTTTTTCCGCATAATCATATTGAATATTTTATCTCCTATTATGATTATTATCAGCCAGAAGCTTATATCCCACGCACTGATGTTTTTATAGAAAAAGACAGCTCGACTAATGAAGACTTAGAGCGTTTAAGGCTAAGTGCTACCGCCTCACTTTTAAGCTATGAAGATGTAGTTTGTATCGCTTCTGTTTCGGCAAATTATGGTTTGGGAAATCCTAGTGAATATGAGGGTATGGTTTTGATTTTTGAGGAAAATATGCAAATTTCTCAAAAAGACCTACTTAAAAAGCTTGTAGATATGGGCTATAAACGCAATGATAATTTTTTTGATCGTGCAGATTTTCGTGTTAATGGCGACTTGGTGGATATTTATCCAGCTTATTATGAAGATGAAGTGGTAAGGCTTGAGTTTTTCGGTGATGATTTGGAGAGAATTTATCATTATAATATTTTAGAAAATAAAAAAACAAAGGATTTAAAACGCTTTATTTTATATCCTACAAGCCAGTTTAGCGTGGGTGAGGTAAGGCTTAAAGAAGCGATAAAAGAGATAAAAGAGGAGCTAAATTCTCGCCTTGCTTATTTTGAAAATGAAAACAAGCTTGTGGAGTATCAACGCCTTAAGCAAAGGGTAGAATTTGACCTTGAGATGTTGCAAAGCACAGGTATGTGTAAGGGCGTGGAAAATTATGCGAGGCATTTAACAGGGCTTAAAGAGGGGCAAACGCCTTACACGCTTTTTGATTATTATGCCATTAAAAAGCGTCCTTTTTTAGTCATCGTTGATGAAAGTCATGTGTCTTTGCCCCAGTTTCGCGGAATGTTTGCTGGGGATAGAAGTAGAAAGCAAACTTTGGTTGATTATGGTTTTCGTTTGCCCTCCGCCCTTGATAATCGTCCCTTAATGTTTGATGAATTTATCCACAAAAATTGTCAATTTCTTTTCGTCTCTGCCACTCCAGCACCTTTAGAGCTTGAGCTAAGCGGGAAAAATATCTTTCATCAAATTATGCGTCCTACGGGTTTGCTCGACCCTATCATTGAGTTAAAAGATAGTGCAAATCAGGTCGAAATTCTTTATGATGAGGCTAAAAAAGTCATAGCAAGAAATGAGCGAATTTTAGTTACCGTGCTGACTAAAAAGTTAGCTGAAGAGCTAAGTCGCTATTATTTAGAGCTTGGACTTAGGGTCAAATATATGCACTCAGACATTGATGCGATTGAGCGTAATGAGCTTATCCGTGGGCTTAGGAGCGGGGAATTTGATATGCTTATAGGCATTAATTTACTAAGAGAGGGGCTTGACCTGCCTGAAGTTTCACTTATAGCCATTATGGATGCGGATAAAGAGGGCTTTTTGCGTAGCACGACAAGCCTGATACAAACGATGGGAAGAGCTGCTAGAAATGTCAATGGCAAGGTTTTGCTTTTTTGTCAAAAAATCACAAAATCAATGCAAGAAGCCATAGATACAACAAATGAACGCCGCAAACTCCAAGAAGAATATAATAAAAAGCATAAAATCACACCAACTTCAGTGAAGAGAAATTTAGAAGAAAGCCTTAAAAATGAAGATATGGGTGAGATTTACCGAAAAAGTGCGAAGCTAGAAAAAATGCCAGCAAGTGAAAGAGCAAAAATAGTAAAAGAACTGCGTAAAGAAATGCTTGAAGCGGCTAAAAATTTGGAATTTGAGAAGGCTGCAGCTTTAAGAGATGAGATTAAAAAGCTTAAGGATTTGTAATTTAGTTTTTTGCTATACTGCGAATCTTATTTTCATTATGAGGAAAGCAAATGAGAAAAGTTTTACTTCAAATTCTTATTTTTAGTGCAATTTTTATTGTCATTTCTAATCTTACGCGTGTTTTAATGCATCTTGCTTTTATCCCACAAAGTGCCGATAAAATAGAACTTTTAAAAATGTATCTTTTTGGAAGCTATCACGATGTGCGTTTTTTAAGTGCGGCGTTTTTACCCTTACTTTTGTGCGGATTTTTGAGCTATTTTGCCCCATTATTAAAAATTAAGGGGGGGGGGGGGGTAAGGGTTCAAATTGTTAAATTTTACTCCATCTTTTCTTCATTTTATATCGCTTTGATAGCTTTGCTTTGCGTGGCTTTTTCTTTTATAAAGTATTATTATTATGAAATGTATAAAAGTAAGATTGATCTTTTTATCTTTAGTGTTTTAAATGAGAATTTAGGAACAATTTTTAGCATCATTTATAAGGATTATCCGCTTTTTAGTGGAATTTTTGCTTTGATTTTGATAAGTATTTTTTGCTTTTTACTTAATAATCGAATTCTTAAAAGTCCTTTTAAACCCCTAAAATTAAAACCTATAAGTTTTATTTTTGTTAATTTGCTTTTAATAGGTATTTACATTATAGCTTTAAGAGGAGTTAATCATCATGTTTTTATGAACGAAAGAAATTATCGTTTTGCAAATCTTGAAATGATTAATGATATCGCACTTAATCCTATTATGGCTTTTTCTTGGGCAAGAAAAGCCTCAAAAGAGCTTCAAAAACTTCCTTATATTAGCGATGAGGAGGGGCAAGTTTTACAAAAAGAGCTTTTTTCTCTTTTTGCCACAACGCCTTATAATCCCCAAAATAAACCGCATATTTTTGTTAATCTTATGGAAAGTTTTGCGAATAATGCTTTAGAATTTCATAGCTTAGAGCTTAATCTTTTAGGAGAGCTTGAGAAGCATTTTAAGGAGGATTTTGTTTTTGAGCGTTTTTTAAGCAGTGGAAATTGGACTGCACCATCATTTTTTTATCTCTATTTTAATAGTCCTATCATTTTAACAAAAAGTAAATATTTTAAAACAAATTTAACGCAAAATCCAACCGAGCCTTTTACAAAGCAGGGCTATGAGGTCATTTTTCTTACTTCAGGGAATAGAACTTGGTATGAATTTGGTGCCTTTTTAGAAAAGCAAGATATTGAAGTCATTGACGCTATCAGTCTTCTTAAAGACTATCCAAACGCCCAAAAAACAGCTTATGGAATTTTAGATGAGTATATGTATTATAAGGCTTATGAGCTTTTTAAAACAGCGCAAAAACCTTTACTTATCATCGCCCTTAGCACGAGTAATCACCCTCCTTACCCTAAAGTTTATGAAAGCATTTCTAAGGCAAATTTAAGCGGAAAAATTAATGAAAAACTTCCTAAAAATACCTATGAAAATCTTAATAATTATGCTTACGCTAATAGTGAATTTGGCAAATTTGTAAGTAAAATAAAAGCAAGTGATTTAAAAGATAAAATCATCATCGCCGCTACTGGAGACCACAGAGTAAGAGATATGAAAATAGACTTTGAGAAAGAAAAAGCCTTTGCTTATAGTGTTCCATTTTATCTTTATGTGCCTCAAAATTATCAAAAAAATCTTTATTATGATAAATACCGCCTTGCCTCTCACAAGGACATTTTTCCTACGCTTTATGAGTTAAGTTTAAGCGAGGCGACTTATTATAGTTTAGGTGGTCGAAATTTATTAGCCGCTCCTAGCGATGAAAAACTTGAATTTGCTTTCAATGAAGTCGTTTGGGCGGATAATTTTGGCGTGTATCCTTTAGAAAATACTAAGGGTTATTTTTATGAAAATAATACAACGCTAAAAGATACAAATGAAGCTTTTGAGCTTGATGATTATCATAAAAAATTCGCAAATTCCTACCGTTCTTTGATGTTTTATCAGCTTGGTTTAAGATTAAAAGATGATATTTAATAAAAATTTAGATATAATTAAAAGTTTATTTCATTAAAAGGAGTTTTTATGGACTTTTTAACAAGTCTTAATGAGAGCACTCAGTTTCTCATACAAATCATCGTTGTATTGATTTGTCTATTTTACGGAGCAAAAAAAGGCGGCATCGCTCTTGGTTTGCTCGGTGGCATAGGTATTTTAATGCTAGTTTTTGCTTTTCACATTAAGCCGGGAAAACCTGCCATTGATGTAATGCTAACCATTTTAGCCGTAGTTGTAGCAAGTGCAACCTTGCAAGCAAGTGGTGGGCTTGATGTTATGCTTCAAATTGCTGAACGCATTTTAAGGCGTAATCCTAAATTCCTAACGATTTTAGCACCTTTTGTAACTTGCTTTTTAACCATACTTTGCGGAACGGGACATGTCGTTTATACTATAATGCCTATTATTTATGACATTGCTATTAAAAATGGAATTCGCCCAGAACGCCCTATGGCAGCTGCTTCTATAAGTTCTCAAATGGGTATCATCGCTTCGCCTGTGAGTGTGGCTGTTGTGAGTTTAACTGCTTTACTTTTAAATGCGGACAATAAACTAGTCGGCTTTGATGGCTATATCAATCTTCTTCAAATCACTATCCCTAGCACCTTAGCTGGAGTTTTGTGTATAGGAATTTTTTCTTGGTTTAGGGGTAAGGATTTGGACAAAGATGAGGAATTTCAAAACAAACTTAAAGACCCTGAATTTAAACAATATGTCTATGGAGATAGCAGAACTCTACTAGGCGTTAAACTTGCTAACAGCCAGTGGGTAGCGATGTGGATCTTTTTAGGTGCTATTGCTTTAGTGGCTTTGCTTGGCGTGTTTGATAATCTAAGACCAAATTGGGGTCAAGTGGTAAAAAATGGCGTCCCACAAACAGACGCTTTGGGTAATCCTAAGCTTGACACGCTTTCAATGGTTGCCGTGATTCAAATGTTTATGCTAATTGCCGGTTCTTTGATTATCATCTTTACTAAAACAGAGGCGAAGAAAATTGCGTCAAATGAAATTTTTAAATCGGGTATGATAGCGCTTGTGGCGGTATTTGGAATTTCTTGGATGGCGGATACTATGTTTGCCGTGCATACGCCGATGATGAAGGCTGCACTTGGCGATGTGGTAAAAGAGCATCCTTGGACTTATGCAATTATGCTTTTATTAATCTCTAAATTTGTTAATTCTCAAGCTGCGGCAATCGCTGCTTTTGTGCCTTTGGCTTTAGGTATTGGCGTGGAGCCTGGTATTATTGTCGCCTTTGCGGCTGCTTGTTATGGTTATTATATTTTACCAACTTATCCAAGCGATTTGGCAACCATACAATTTGACCGCTCAGGGACAACTAGAATAGGCAAATTTGTTATTAACCATAGCTTTATTATACCGGGGCTTATCGGCGTTTCTAGCTCTTGTGTGTTTGGCTATCTTTTAGTTTTAGTCGCTGGTTATATTAAATAAGGAGTTTATATGCGAGAAAAGAGTGTTTTTGAACTTATTGTTGAAGGTAAGGTGCCTTGTAATAAAGTCCTAGAGGATAATGATTTTCTCGCTTTTGAGGATATCAATCCACGAGCACCTATTCATATTTTAGTAATCCCTAAAAAGCATTTTAGGGATTTTCAAGAATTTGAGCCCGAGCTTATGGCTAAAATGACGCGTTTTATTCAAGAATTAGCCGTGCTTTTGGGGCTGGATAAAAAGGGCTATCGTTTAGTGAGTAATTGCGGTAAAAATAGCGGTCAAGAAGTTTTTCATTTGCATTTTCACATTTTAAGCGGTTTTGAAAAAACTAGCAAAACTTCAACACTTTTTTAAAGGCTTTTTGCCTTTAAAAAATCTTCTAAATTTTGAATTTGTTTCTCTACGCTTGAAATGGAGCTTGAGCCTTGACTTTGTTTAGCGTTGAGCGAGTGTTTAAAGTCTAAAATTTGCATCGCTTCTTCGTCAAAAATGCTATCAATTTGAGCCAAATTTGAAATTTCGCTAAGATCAATGCCCTCATTTTCGGCATAAGCGACAACCTTACCCACGATAAAATGTGCCTCTCTAAAAGGGATATTTTTCTTTCTCACTAAATAATCTGCCAAATCAGTCGCTAACAAATGACCATTTTTACAAGCTTTAAGCATATTTTCTTTTTTGATTTTAATTTCTTTAAGCATAGCATTGAGGATAATGAGTGAATTTTGAGCTGTTTTAACGCTATCAAAAACGCCTTCTTTATCTTCTTGCATATCTTTATTATAGGCTAGAGGCAAAGCTTTCATCGTAGTAAAAAGGGCGATTAAATTTCCATACACGCGTCCTGTTTTACCGCGTATAAGCTCACATACATCAGGATTTTTCTTTTGAGGCATAATGGAGCTTCCCGTAGAAAAACTATCGCTTATAGAGATAAAATTAAATTCCGCACTTGAAAAAAGAATAAGCTCCTCACAAAGTCTTGAAGTATGAGTAAAAATCACACTGATATTATAAAGTAAATCTAGAGCAAAGTCCCTATCACTCACCCCGTCCATAGCATTTTGCATAGGATTTTTAAAACCAAGCATTTTGGCACTTAAAGCCCTATTTGTAGGATAGCTAGTCCCAGCACAAGCACAACTTCCAAGCGGACATTCATCGGCTAATTCAAGGGCATTTTCAAGCCTTAAAATATCTCTTTTAAACATAAAAGCATAGCTTAAAATCCAAAAAGAAAAGCTTATAGGCTGGGCGTGTTGAAGGTGCGTAAAAGAAGGCATAATGCTTTCTTTATGTTCTTTAGCGTGTGCGATGAGAGTTATGATGAGCTCTTTAAGTAAAAGCATAAGTTCCCCTGTTTTTTCTTTGACAAAGAGTTTAAAGTCTGTCGCAACTTGATCGTTTCTACTTCTTGCCGTGTGAAGTTTGCCGCCTATTTCTTTGCCTATAATTTCACTTAAGCGTTTTTCTACAGCCATATGAATATCTTCATCGTCAATGTTAAAAATAAAATCGTTATTTTGAATTTCGCTTTCTATCTGTTTTAAGCCTTTTAAAATAGCATCAAGCTCGTCTTTTTTTAAAATTCCACAACGCTCAAGCATAGTTGCGTGTGCTATGGAACCTCTTATATCTTGCTTGAAAAGCTCTTTATCGACATTTAAGCTAGCATTAAATTCCTTTAAAAGCGTATCACTAGCAGTGCTAAAACGCCCAGACCACATTTGATTTTTCATAAAAGTTCAGGTCCAAATTTGCTAAATTCAACGCCTTCTTTAACATCTTCATAACGCTTGAAATTTTCTATAAACATTTTAGCTAGTTTATCGCGTGTGCTTAGATAAGCGTTTTGATCTTCCCAAGTATTGATAGGATTTAAAAGTTTTGTTTCTACGCCTTCTAAGGATTTTGGCACGGCAAGATTGAAAATCTCTAAATTTTCAAATTCACATTGTTCTATACTGCCACTTAAAATCGCATCGATACAAGCCCTAGTCGCTTTAATGCTCATTCTCTTTCCCACCCCATAGCTTCCGCCACTCCAGCCTGTATTGACAAGATAGACATTAACTTGATGTTTTTGAATTTTCTCACCCAACAAACGCGCATAAATCGTAGGATGTAAAGGCATAAAAGGCTCTCCAAAACACGCCGAAAAAGTCGCTTGAGGCTCTGTGATACCACGCTCTGTCCCAGCGACTTTAGCCGTGTAGCCACTTAGAAAATAATACATCGCTTGTCCAGCATTTAATTTGCTTACAGGAGGTAATACTCCAAAAGCATCCGCACTTAAAAAGATGATGTTTTGTGGATGTCCGGCTTTTAGGCTTGGCTCGTGATTAATAATATGCTCAATAGGATAAGAAACTCTTGTATTTTCAGTCTTAGAAGCATCATTATAATCGACACTTTTATCCGCCCTTAAAACGACATTTTCTAAAAGGGCATTTTTCTTAATGGCTGCGTAAATTTCAGGCTCGTTATTAGGGTCTAAATTGATGGTTTTAGCATAACAACCACCCTCAAAATTAAACACGCCCTCATCGTCCCAGCCGTGCTCATCATCGCCAATAAGTTTGCGTTTAGGGTCCGTTGAAAGGGTTGTTTTACCTGTCCCACTTAAGCCGAAAAATAAAGCCACATCGCCCTTTTCGCCGACATTAGCACTGCAATGCATCGAAAGTTTATTTTCTAAAGGTAGCCAATAATTCATCATAGAAAAAATTCCCTTTTTCATCTCACCACCATACCAAGTGCCTCCAATTACGGCGATATTTTCTTCTATATTAAAAATCACAAAAACTTCTGAATTTAATCCGTCTTTTTTATAATCATCATTAACGCATTTGCAAGCATTATAAACGATAAAATCGGGCTTAAAATTTGCCAATTCTTCTTGCTTGGGTCTTATAAACATATTTTTGACAAAATGGGCTTGCCACGCTATTTCCGTTACGAAACGCACCGCCTTACGACTCTGTAAGCTTGCCCCACAATAAGCATCTTGAATGTAGATATTTTTCCCACTTAGTGTTTTTTGAGCCTTAGCTAAAAGCTTGTCAAAAAGCTCTTTGCTAATGGGCTGATTGATTTTGCCCCAAGCAAGATATTTTTGCGAAGGGTCTTGCTTGACAAAATATTTATCCTTAGGACTTCTACCTGTGAAAATTCCTGTATCAACACTAAAAGTTCCATTTTGTGTGCATTCGCCTTCTTGATTTTGCATTTCGTGCTTAAAAAGCTCTTCATAGCTTAGATTATAAAACACTTCTTTGACATTTTCTAAGCCTAAATTTTCTATATTTTTCATTGTTTTTCCTTTATTCTTTATAAATAGCAAGAGCATCACTCTCACTTACCGCATCGCCCACCCCCACACAAATTTGCTCTATAATGCCATCTTTTTGGGCTTGCACTTCTATTTCCATTTTCATAGCTTCTAAAATCATTATGGTTTGCCCCTTTTTAATCTCATCATTTTCTTTAATGAGAATTTTAAAGACATTGCCTGAAATTCCGGCTTGAATAGCATTTTCACTTACGCTTTCATTGTGCGGAATTTTTTGGACATTTTTAACATTGACATCTTTATCAAATCCTGCGTGAAGCTCGACATGATATTTGTTACCATTGACAGAGACGGTAAATTTGTTTTCTTCAGCACTTATGGGCTTTGGCATAGTGCTAAGTTTGCGGACATTGACCTTAGCTTCGCCTTTTAAAAAGGCTATGCCTTTTTCCTTACAAGCTCCAGCGATGAAAAGATTTTCCTCACTTGTTTCTAAGCCCTCTTTTTCTAAAAGAGTTTTGATGTAAGCTAGGCTTTTGCTTTCATCTTTATCGGCTAAATCTATGGCTAATTCCGTAGTAGGTTCTAAATTTAACTGCTCTGCGGCTAGTTTAACGATAGCTTCATCAGGTGCGACAGGGGTTTTTCCAAAATAGCCTAAAACCATTTTTCCATACCCATCGGCTATTTTTTTCCATTTTCCAAACATCACATTATTAAAAGCTTGTTGGAAATAAAATTGCGAAACAGGCGTTACTGAAGTGCCGTAACCTCCCTTTTCTACGACTTCACGCATAGCTTTAATCACTTCTGGGAATTTATCTAAGATATTGTTATCTCTCATCATTTGAGTATTTGCCGTTAATGCTCCTCCGGGCATAGGAGAAAATGGTATGAGAGGGCTTACCATAGTCGATTCTGGTGGTAAAAAATAATCCGCCATACACTCCCTAAACACTTCTTCATATTTTAAAATCTTTTCTAAATCTAAGCCAAAATCGTAATTTTTACCCTTAATGGCGTGCATCATTGTTAAAATATCAGGTTGCGAAGTGCCACCACTTACAGGCGAAGCGGCTAAATCTATCCCATCAGCCCCAGCTTCTAAAGCTGCTAAATAGCACGCTATACTAACGCCAGCACTCTCGTGGGTGTGAAGTCTTATGTGGGTTTCACTTGGCAAAATGCTTCTTGCCATTTTGATAGTTTGATAAATTTTTTCAGGATTTGAAGTGCCACTTGCATCCTTAAAACAAAAGCTTGAGAAAGGAATTTCAGCACTCAAAATTTCTCTTAGAATTTTTTCATAAAAAGCCACATCGTGTGCGCCAGAACAATTTGGCGGTAAGTCCATAAGCGTGATGACTATCTCGTGCTTTAAGCCGTGCTTTGTGATACACTCTCCACTGAATTTAAGATTATTCACATCATTGAGTGCGTCAAAATTTCTTATGGTTGTTGTTCCGTGTTTGGCAAAAAGCTTCGCGTGTAGGTCGATAAGCTCACGACTTCCTGTGTCTAGGGTTACGGTATTAACCCCTCTTGAAAGGGTTTGTAAATTTGCTTCTTTGCCTACGATTTCTCTAAATTTATCCATCATCAAAAAAGCATCTTCGTTAAGATAAAAATAAAGACTTTGAAAACGCGCTCCGCCACCAAATTCAAAATGTCTAATCCCCGCCTCTTTTGCCGCTTCAAGGGCTGGGATAAAATCGTCCATTAAAACCCTTGCTCCATAAACGGACTGAAAGCCGTCTCTAAAGCTTGTATCCATCACATCTATGAATTTTTTTGCCATAATCGTCCTTCAAAATTCAAATTTACAAGAATTTTACAATTTAATTTTTAATACTAGGAATTTCATAGCATTTTTCATTAAAAAGCATTGACGGCGATGATAATGATAGCTAAAGGTGCGATAAATCTTAAAAAGAAATACCACACTTTAAAAAATACTCCGCTCATATAAGGCTCAAATAAGATTTCTAAAGCTTTTCTTTTCATAACAAAGCCCACAAAAATCGCTGCTAAAATTCCACCCAAAGGCATAATAATTTTACCAGAAATATAATCAAGCACATCAAAAAAGCTCATATCATAAATCATAAATGCAGTCGCACTCAAACTTGATAAAATACACAAATTTCCTAAAATATAAACAATAATGCCGATGAAAATTAAAGCTTTTTTACGGCTCATATTAAAGCTATTAATAAGATAAAAAGCAAAAGGCTCTATCATAGAAATAGCAGAGGTAATCCCCGCAAAAATCAAAGATAAGAAAAAGGTCGCTCCAAGTATGTATCCTACAACACCAAGTTTAGCAAAAAGCGTTGTAAGAGAGATGAATATAAGTCCCGGTCCTGCTTGGTTAGGATTAGCTCCAAATTCAAAGATAAAGGTAAAGACAATAAGTCCCATCATAAGCCCGATAAGCACATTGATAAATATAATATTAAGTGTGCTTGTGATGAAATTTGTGCGATCAGGTAAAGAAGCGGAGTAGGTAATAATCGTCCCCACACCTAAAGAAAGGCTAAAAAAGGCAAGGGCTAAGGCTTCTAAAATAGAAGAGCCTGTGATTTTTGAAAAATCAGGCACGAAAAGAAATTGCAAAGCTTCACTAAAACCATTTGTATGACTTAAAGCGTAAAAAAGCATTAAGATAAGTAAGATAAATAGAGTTGGCATCATCCATACATTAAGCTTTTCAATGCCATTTTTAACGCCTTTTGAAACCACATAAAAAACAATGAGAAAAATAATGCTAAAGCAGACAAATTGACCTATAAAATCATAATGTAAAAGTTGATTAAATTGCTTTTCGCTTTCTTCTAAAGTTTGACTTAAATTCCCTGTGGCGCTAAAATACATATATTTAACAACCCAACCTATCACAAGACTATAAAATGAGACAATTAAAATCGCTCCAAGCATAGTAAAACCAGCCATAGACCATATTTTTTTATTATTAGGAGCGAGAGCTTTATAGCCATTGACAGGGTCTTTTTCGCTTAATTTTCCTATGCTAAGTTCTGCTAAGAAGACCACAAAAGCAACTCCCAAAGTAAGCACTAAATATAAAAGCACGAAAGCAGAGCCTCCATTTTGACCGACTAAGGTAGGAAATTTCCACGCATTTCCAAGCCCCACAGCAGAGCCAGCTACGGCTAAAACAAAGCCTATTTTTGAGAATTTAGAACCCATTTATAAACCTTAAATTTAAAATAAAGTCTTATTAAAACAAAAAAAGTTTTAAGATTTACTAAAAAAGCGTTTTTTAAACGAAATGAGTTAAAATTTGTCCGTATTTAACACCTTTTTTAAGGCTAAACTTGCCAAAGCCAAGCCAAAAGACGCCGTTACTCCCATAAAAGAACCTAAATTTTTACATTTTGCCTCTTCGTTAGAAAACACCACTTCAAAATCACCCTTAAAGCCTGATTTTCTAAGCTCATAGCGGAATTTTTTCGCTAAAGCATCGCCATAAGTTTTAAAAATGCTTGTTGTTTTGATGAGAGTGGGGTCAAGCTTTCTAGCTCCTCCTGTGCTTGAGATAAAGATTTGCTTTTTAAAATCAATTTTATTTGCTAAAGCCACTTTAGCGGGTATATCATCAATAGCATCGATGATTAAATCAAATTTGCTTAAGTCAAATGTGCTTAAAAACTCTTCATCGACTTTAGCCACCACGCCTTTTACTTTATAAATTTTTGCAAAAACTTCTGCCTTATTTTCGCCTATGTGCTCGCTGTGAAGTTGGCGGTTTTGATTTGTGATTTCAAAGCTATCTGCGTCTATGAGGGTTAGCTTTGTAAAACCTGTGCGAAAAAGCGCGTCCGTGCAAATTCCACCCACTCCACCTAGCCCAAAAATAAGCACTCTCGTCCTAGAAATCTTTTCATAATTTTCATCGCCAACAAGCCATTTTACTCTTGTGTATCGCATTTTAGTCCTTTAGCCATTTTTTAAGATTTTGCATTTTTTTATAAGCGGTAAGATCTAGCATTATGGGCGTTATGGTCGCATAGCCTTGCTTTAAAAGAGCGATATCTGAATTTTTTTCATCCTCAAAATCTAAATTCGCACTTGCTAACCAAAAATATTCCATACCTCTTGGATTAGTATTGGCGTGGGCTTTGAAATTATAAACCCTCTTGCCTGCTTTACAAATTTTAACGCCTTTAAATTTGCTTTTAGGGCTTGGGAAATTGACATTTAAAAACTCTTTTTTATCAAGCGGAAAGCCTTGATTAAAGATTTTTTCAACTAATTCTTTTGTGATGTTTAGGGCGTTTTTAAAATTAAGTTCTTTTTCGTTTGTTTTGTAAAACTGCGAAAGTGCAAGAGCGGGAATTCCTTGTAAAACCGCCTCCATAGCCCCCGCACAAGTGCCTGAATAAGTGATGTCCTCTCCCACATTTGCCCCCATATTTATCCCACTTATGACAAGATCAGGAAGCCTATTTTTATAAAGTGCGGCTAGGGCTAGATATACGCAGTCTGCTGGTGTGCCGTCATCAAGTTTGTAAAAGCGTTTGCCTACCTTGACAAAACGCAAGGGTTTCGTAAGGGTGATAGAGTGTGAACAGGCGGATTTTTCAGTCGCTGGAGCGACTACTGTGATTTTTGCTTTAAATTCTTTTTTAAGCATTTTAACAAGCTTTTTAAGCCCCTCACTTTCGAAGCCGTCATCATTTGTGATTAAAATTTCTTTCATTAAAAGCCTTTCAAAAACGAGATTTTAGCAAAATTTTTATAAATAGATTAATGCAAGTGCTAGAAGAAATGATGACTAAAGTGGATAAAAAATTTATTTTAATGAAAAATTAGTCATCGTTTCCACAATTTGAGCGACCCTTGTCTTTGAAGTATTGGATAAAACGACCTTGTGGATCAAAATGAAAGATGATGCTTCCACTACCTGTGCTGCCGAAATTGTTTCCATTAAAGTTGTTGCGTTTTGACAAATCGTAAGCCCACATTTCATACCATGGCTCTTTACTTTCTAATATATAAGTTGTAGTGCAATTAGGCTCACCAAGGATGGCTCTTACATCATTTTTTGTGCTTTTGCGAGGCTCTAAACTTTCTAAACTTGTATGATAGGCACAAGCACTAATGAATAAGGTTATCACTAAGGCTAAGACATATTTCATTATTTTAATCCTTAAATATTGTTTTAAAATCAAAGAGGCATTATAATACTTTTAAATTAATACCTTGTCGTTTTGGTTTCTTTATTAGGGCGTGTTTGCATTTTATGAAAGTAAGAATCCTAAGCATTTTTAAAAACAAAAGGCTTAAGTGCGAAGAGGGTAGAAATTTATCTTAAAGATAAGCAAAAATTTGTCATCGGTGAGCTTGTTTTTAGGGATAGCAAATCCGCCTATGTGCGTTTTATAGATACCGCACAAGGTTTAAATGATGAAAAAAATATTAGCAAAATCGTTTCAATCGAAAATATTTCTATTATTAAAGCCTTTTAGAGCCTATTAAACTTAGCTTAGTAAAATACCCTTTTTAAAACAAGGGGTAAAGATGATAAGCTATCAACAAGCATTTTTTTCAAAGCCAAAAGAGTGTTATTTAGGTGTTAGAATTGAGGAGGAGGGGGAGAGAGGCTTATTTAAGCAAAGTGGTTTTACAAATCTTCTTCACATCAAGCAAAAGTATTTTGAAAACATTAGGGATTATTTAGAAAAAGAGGAGCTAAGATATTTAGATTATAGTAAGCTTTACGATTTTTTCAGCACTTATTTAAATGAGACAGGCACGCCCTTTTTTGATGAGAAAGAAATTTACAGCTTTCATTTCTTAACCGATGACTTCATACAAAATGCGGATAATAATAAAAATAAAATTATTTTCTATCTACAAAGCATAGAGGATAATGAGCTAAATATCAAGGTCATAAATGACAAAAATCTTAATTTAGTCAAGGTTTTTAAGCAAAACTCAAGCGAATTTAGCGAGGATTTTTTAAAAGCCTTAAGGAAAAATAAGATTGACATTAAAGAAGAGGAGCTTAAAAGCATTTTTAAAAGCTATAAAAAGCAAAATGAAATCGACTTTTTTATCCATAAAAACGCTAAAGCCTTTTTAAAAGAGCAGTTTGACCTGCGGTTTTGTGCTTATGTGCTTGACGGCGTTACGCAGTGGAATGAAGTGAGGATAAAGAGTTTAAATAAGGTTAAAAAAATAGCCCATACTCTTATCGATAAAATAGCAGCCTTTGAGGACGAGCTAAAGGCTGTGTGGTTAAAGCCCAAATTTGTCAAAGTGGTAAATTATGTCTTTAGTCTTGATTTAATCTTAAAGCATTCAGTATTGAGCGATAAATCGGCGATTCTGCGTTCGCCAACTGCGGCACTTACGACTAGTAAGCTTCTTGTTGGCTCGCTTGAAAACGCCGATTTCTCATCTCAATCCTTAGAATGCCAAGATTCTAATAAAACTCAATTGCAAAATACCGCACTTTTAGATTCTATATGCAAAGACAAAGGCTTTGAAAAGCAAATCAAAGAATGGCAGGATTTAAAGTTTATTGATGAGAGTTTTCAAGCACAAAATATAAGCGAAAAAATATTGAGTGATGACAAATATAAATTTCTACCTCTTGATACAAAGCATTTTAGCAAAGAGACACAATACAAGATTCTAAGCGTGTTTGATGATATAGAATCTATCCTTAATGGTGAGCTAATAAAAGCGGATAATTTTCAAGCCCTAAACTCCCTAATGCCAAAGTATCAAAACAAAGTGGATTTAATCTATATTGATCCGCCTTACAATACAGGCAATGACGGCTTTATTTATAGTGATAAATTTAATCACTCATCGTGGCTTTCAATGATAGCTAATCGCTTGGAATTAGCAAGGGAATTTTTAAAGGATAGTGGAAGCATTTTTATAAGCATAGATGATAACGAACAAGCAAGACTTAAAATTTTATGCGATGAGATATTTGGGGAAGGGAATTTTATGGCAAATATAATATGGGAAAAAGTTTTTTCTGCTGTTAATTTAAGGAAGGATTTTTCTCCCAACCACGATTTTATTAGCGTCTATTCAAAAAATATTGATAAAACATTGTTAAACCCATTACCACGAACAGAGGAAGCAAACGCAAGATACAAAAACCCCGATAACGACCCAAGAGGTATTTGGACAAGTGGTGATATGAGTGTAGGACCTGCAGTAGAAGCGAATATTTATGAAATTACTCTGCCTAGTGGTAGAAAAATTTTACCGCCAAAAGGTTATTCTTGGAGACTTTCAAAAGAAACATTTGAGGAATATTTAAAGGATAATAGAATTTATTTTAATGGTGGAGATTCTGTGCCTAGAATTAAAAGATTTTTAAGTGAAGTGAAAGATGGCATTACACCGCTTACGATTTGGAAACATAAAGAAGTAGGACACAATCAAGACGCCGCAAAAGAAATTTTAGCCCTATTTGATGACAAGATTTTTGATACCCCAAAACCCGAAAGGCTATTAAAAAGAATTTGTGAAATAGCTAGCAATCAAGATTCTATAATTTTAGACTTCTTTGCAGGAAGTGGGACAAGTGTAGCTGCAGCACAAAAGCTAGGGCGTAAATGGCTTGGCATTGAAATGGGAGAGCATTTTTATAAAGTCATACTCCCACGCCTTAAAAAAGTCATAGGGGGATTTCAAAGTGGGATTAGCAAAGAATGCGACTATCAAGGCAGCGGAGCATTTAGATACTACGAGTTAGAATCCTATGAAGAAGCATTAAAAGAATGTGAATATGTGCTTACAGATTGTCAATGTGAGAATAAGACAGGTAAAGAAATAGGCAATAACGCTGAAGTGATTTACCCTGCTAAAGATTATCAAAAAGCACAAAAAATCATTGATTACAGAAAATCCCGCAAACTCATTAAAAAGCTGAATAAGGGTGAAACAATCACGCTAGATATGAGCGGATATAGAAAGGAATTTGATTTATTCCACACTTTAGCAAATTTGCAAGGGCTAAAAATCAAGCGATTATTTTTAGATTCTAAAGGTATAGAATCTTGTGAGTTTGACAATGGCGATATTGTATCATTAGAGCAAATTGACTTACATACATACCCAAAACTTAAAAATCTTTTGTGGTGGGAGAAATTGTGATGAAAATAAATATACCAGAGGTTGTAGATCAATTAAAAAATGTCAAGCTTGAGAATGTGATATTTGAATTAATAGTAAATGCAATGCAAGCAAATGCCACATATATTGAGCTTAAAATTATAGCCCCCAGCTTAGACAATAAAAACATAACTCCCTATGTAGATAAAATTGAAGTGATTGATAATGGTGATGGTTTTAATGAGGAAAATTTGAAGTCTTTTGGAGAATATCGTAGTAATTATAAAAAATCATTAGGCTGTAAGGGTATAGGAAGATTTATATATCTTAAACTTTTTAAAAGCGTAAAGGTTGTAAGTAAAAATAAAGAATTTGATTTTACCTATAATGGTATGACGGAGCCTAATGAGCAAGGTTTTTTTGATAAAACTAAAGTGATTTTATCAAATCCAAAAGATAATTTTTCGGTTGATTTTTCTAAGATTAAAAAACAAATTAAAGAGCATTTTCTGGCTTATTTTAAGATAGAAAACAAGGATATTAAAATAGATATTTATAGAAACGATGAATGTGTAGATAGTGTTAAGAGTATTGAAATACCAGATTTTGAAAAGAAAGAATTTAAAATTAAAAATTATTCTTTTAGCATATCATATATTTTTGGGGAAAGTGATTTTAGAAATGAAGGATTTTATGTTGCAAATAATAGGGTTGTTATAAAAAATTCAGATTTAAACCAAGAAAGTAAATATAATTTGCCAAAAGAAAAAGATTTAAGAATATTTTATATTTTAGAATCCGATTTTTTTGATAAAAATGTTAATGATGAAAGAAATGAATTGCAAATTTATCCCAAACGAAAAAATTCGCTTGAATTTGAGGATTTGAGTTGGAATGATATACACGATGAATTAGAAAATCAACTCAAAGCAATTTATGTGGAACATAATTTTGATGTAGAAAATACAATTAAAGAAAATAGAAAAAAATCAATTAAAGAATCACCTTATCTCGGAGTATATTTTGAAAATAGGAATGAATTAAATGTAAATGATATGTTAGAAAATGCAAAAAAAGAATTTAATGATGATAAGGATTTTTTAAGAGATGATAATAATAAGGTAAAAACAAATTATGAAGCTAAATTAGCTAAAGTAACACAAACGGAATTGGCTGAATATGTGTTTGATAGGGATAAATTAATCCAAAAATTAAAAAACTCTGTTGATAAAGGGAGTGTAGAAGCTGAAATCCATAATTTGTTTATGCCTAAGAAAACATCCGATGATAAGCAAGATTATAGGAGCAATAATGTTTGGCTATTCGATGATAGGTTTATGTGCTATGATAAAATTTTTAGCGATATGCAGATTAAGGATATTTTTCCAGAGTTACACAAGAATATAGAAAGACCTGATTTGTTAAGCATTATTTCTAATACTTATGAAAAAGATAAGATAACTGATATTTTGCTTATAGAATTTAAAAAACCTGAAGCAAAGAAAGAATATTTTGCATTAGCACACCAACAAATTCTTAGCTATGCTGCAATGATCAATGAAGTTTATTCTCAAAAAAAAGTAAGAATTTGGGCTTATGGATTTTTAAAATTTAATGATGAGGTTTTGCAAAGTATCATTAGAGACGATTATAATCAAATATATACAAATAGTAATTTTCCAATTTGTTATAAATATAATCAGGCTAATAATACGATAGTTAATTTTATGGATTATAGTTCTTTAATTCACGATGCGGAAAATAGAAATCAGTTATTTTTAGATATTTTAAGAGGAAAATATTTATGACAACTAATATGCCAAATATCTTTCTCTACACCACACAAGATAAAAAAATAAAAGTAGAGCTATATGAGCTTGGGGAGAGTGTATTTTTAGCCCAAGATTCTATGGCAAAACTTTTTGACACCTCAAAACAAAATATAAGTTTGCATATAAGAAATATCTTGCAGGAAGGGGAATTGCAAGAGGATTCAGTTGTCAAGGAATACTTGACAACTGCTAGTGATGGCAAATCATACAAAGTGAAATTTTATGCCTTAGAGATGATTTTGGCTGTGGGCTTTCGTGTGCGTAGTAAAAGGGGAGTGCAGTTTAGAATCTGGGCAAATGAGCATTTAAAAACCTATTTGCAAAAGGGCTTTTTAATAGATAGCGATAGACTTAAAAATCCAAATGGCAGAAGCGATTACTTTGATGAGCTGTTAGAGCAGATTAGAGATATAAGAGCGAGTGAAAAAAGGTTTTATCAAAAAGTGCGAGAGCTTTTTGCTTTGAGTGTAGATTATGATTCTAGCGATAAAGCAACGCAAATGTTTTTCGCACAGACGCAAAACAAGCTTTTATACGCTATCACGCACAAAACTGCTGCGGAGCTGATTTGCGAGAGAGCAAACGCAAAAAAGCTGAATATGGGGCTTACAAGCTGGAAAGGTAGCGTTGTGCGTAAAGGCGATGTGATTGTGGCGAAAAATTATCTAAAAAAAGAGGAGCTAGATAGTTTAAATCGTTTGGTTAATGTGTTTTTAGAATCCGCAGAACTTAGAGTGAAAGATAAGCAAACTTTGACTATGGACTTTTGGAGACAAAATGTGGATTCTTTGCTGACCTTTCAAGGAATGCAAATTTTAAAAGATAATGGCAGTATCTCTAACGCACAAATGGAGCAAATCGCTTATAAACAATATGAGTTATTTGCTACACAACGCAAAAAGGAAGCATTGCTAAAGGCAGAACAAGAAGATGAAGAGATATTAGAATCTACCTATAAAACACTTAACACGAGAGCAGGAAAATGACCAAAAAACAATCACTGATTTTAAAGGACATTACAGACAAAAAGATTCAATCTTTCAGCGATCTTTTTGAAAGCCTTGATTTAATAAGCTTTAATGGCAGTATTAGTCTGCAAGAATATCAAGTAGCGGCATTGCAAAAGGCATTATGTAGTTTAAAACTATATAGAGATGATACAAAAGAGCTATGCTATGAATACAAACAGGCTTTTAAATACAACGCTATAAAATTAGATTCTAAAAAAGGCTTAGATATAAAAGAGTTTTGCAATATGGCAAGCTTTTGGATGGCAACAGGCAGTGGCAAAAGTATTGTGATGATAAAGCTTATAAGCCTTATGCAAAAACTTATGAAAAATGGCGAGATAGAATCTAAGCCCATAATGCTACTTGTGCCAAATGATAAGATTTTAGATCAGTTTAAAACGCATATACAAAGCTTTAATGCGTATCAGCCGATACAAATCACTTGCAAAGAGATAAAAGCTTATGATAATCAAAGTTTGCTAGGCTTTGAAAATGTCGTGTTTCTTGGTAGAAGTGATTTGCTAGATATAAAGGAAAATGTCGGCAAAGATTCTAAGGCTAAAAGACTAAATTATGATGATTTAATGCGTGAAAAGGGCTGGTATATCTTGCTTGATGAAGCACATAAGGGTGATAGCAAAGATTCTATAAGAAAAAGCTATATAAGAGACTTAGCAAAAGGGCGAGAAAGGCAGGAGTATCCACACGGATTTATCTTTAACTTTTCTGCGACTTTTGATAATGATATAGAGCTTTTTACTTGTGCTTTTAACTACAATTTAGAGAAGTTTAATAATGATGGCTATGGGAAAAATATCGTGGTGCTAGATAGTAATCTCAAAGCCTTTAAAGATTCTAAGGTGGATTCTAGTGATGAAAAACTAGAGCGGATACTAGAGAGTTTTATCCTTTTTGTGGGGATAAAGCAGGAATTAAAAAGCTTAAAAGCAAGGTTTGAAAACTTGCATTATCATAATCCTTTAATCATCGCTGTGGCGGATAAAGTCAATACCAAAGATGCGGGAATTAAGCTGTATTTTGAAGCGATTATGAAAATCTTACAAGATTCTAAAGATATAAGCGAGATTGCAAAAAACTTAGCAAAAAAACTAGAATCTAGCAATATATATTTTGCTGAAAAAGAGATGAATAAAGACTTTTTAGAGCGACTTGCAAAAGTGGATTCTAAAGACTTAAGAGAGCAAATCTTTTATGCTAAAGAGACTTCAAGCCTAGAGTGCTGTAAGATTAAGGGGAATAATAAAGAGCTTGCCTTTAAAAGTAAAAATGCGACAAAGCCCTTTTTGCTTTTAAATATCGGTAGCATTAAAGAGTGGGAGAAAAGCTATCTTGATGGGCTAGGCATTGAGAGTGGGGAGGATATGGCAAAGGGGTATTTTGAAGAGCTAAACCACAAAGAATCGCCCATACAAATTATGATGGGAAGCAAGGTGTTTAGCGAGGGGTGGGATAGTAATCGTGTGAATTTCATTAACTTTATCAATATCGGTAGCAAAAAGGCAAAAAAATATGTCCTACAAACCATAGGGCGAGGGGTGAGAATTGAGCCTTTTTTAAACAAAAGAAAGCGTTTAAGTGCCTTAAAAGAGAAAATGGACTTTAAGGAGGCTTGTTTAAAATACGCTCCTGCTTTGGAGACGCTTTTTATAATGGCGAGTGATAATAAGGCGATTAGTAGCATTATCGAGGGTTTAAATGTGGTAATGAGAACAAAGCCCCTTCAAGGCTTTAAAAAAACAAAAATTTTAAGCCCTCTACCTGTGCCAAAATATAAAAATAAAGCAACCTTACATCAGCAGTATAAAATCTCTGCAAAAGAGGCGGAGGATTTAAGGGAATTTATGCAAGATTATGATGAAGATGTATTGATGGTAAAGCAGTGTTTATATGAGGGGTTTAAATACTCTACTTTTGAGGAAATTAAGAAATTTAATGAGGGAGAAAAATCTCAAATTCAAAAATCAGGCGGAAATGAAGATAAATTTGACGCAAAAAGAACACTTAAAATCATCAATGCTAGTTTAAATGCGAAATTAAAGGAATTTAATAAATTTGAAGATTTAAAAGATGAAGTTAAGCATTATAAAGAAATGCAAACTAATTTTAGCGAGGAGAAAGTAAGGAAAATCAATGAGGTGATAAAAAGCGTTGTAAGGGCAAAAAGTGAGGTGGAATTAAAAGAAGATTTTAATAGCGGTAAAATAGATATTGATGAATATACAAGGCAAATTAAACAAGGATTAAACGAAGTTCAATTTAAAGAAAACTACACCTGTAAGCCCTTGGTGATTTATCATAAAGATGACGGAAAAAGCGAGATTAATTTCGCCATTACGCATAAAAGTGAGAGGAAATTTTTACAAGATTTGGAAAAAAATTTGCAAAATGAGGCTTTTTTAAAAGGTTATAAATGGTGTTTTTCAAAACTTGTGGAAAAAAAAGATGAAATTTATATTCCTTATTTTGATGAAAGGGAGCAAAAAGAAAGGAAATTTTACCTCGATTTTATTTTTTGGCTAAAGAAAAATAAGTATTTTAAAATCTTTTTCATCGACCCAAAAGGCTTAAATTATGAGGAAAATGCTAAATTTAAAATCAATGCTTTCGAGGAGCTTTTTTTTCAAACTTTAACTTATAATAATGAAAAAATCGAAGTTATCTTACACTACTATAATAAAAATGCACAAAGCGATGCCAAGCTTAAAAAATATACAAAATCAAGTGTAAAAGAGCTTTTTGAGGAAATTTTGTGAAAAGCTTTATTGTTTGTGCGCTTGAGCCTTCAGCAAATTTACATTTAAAAGAAGTGTTAAGGGCTTATCAAAAAGAGTATGGAAAATTTGAACTTTGTGGGATATATGATGAAAATTTATGTAAGGAGCTAAATTTAAGCTCTAAGCCTCTTTATAGCTCACACGAGTTTAGTGCTATGGGTTTTGTGGAGGTTTTACCGCTTATTTTTAAGGCTAAAAGGGCGATTAAAGAGCTTGTCAATTTGACTTTAGAAAGGGAAAAGGAGGGCGGAGGCTTTAATGCTGTGCTTTGCATAGATTCACCCGCCTTTAATATCCCTTTTGCTAAGGCTTTAAAAAAGGCAAATTTAAAAACGAAGAGAATTTATTATATTTTACCGCAGGTTTGGGCGTGGAAAAGGGGTCGCATCCCTGTGGTGGAGGAGCATTTTGATGTTTTAGCTTCTATTTTGCCTTTTGATAGGGAATTTTTTACAAAAAGCATTTATGTGGGGCATCCTTTGCTTGATGAAATTTGCGAATTTAAAGATAACTTTAATATGCAAAAAATCCTCACAAAAAAAGAGGAGGAAAAAACCATAGCTTTTTTGCCTGGGTCAAGAAAAAGTGAGATTATAAGATTAATGCCTATTTTTAGGGAGTTAGCTACGCATTTTAAAGGCGAAAAGGTGCTTTGTGTGCCGCCCTTTAATTTAGAAAAAATGCACCTTTATGGCGATGTGGAGGGCTTTAAAATAGAAAGCAATACGCCAAATTTGCTTAAAAGAGCTGATTTTGCTTTTATTTGCAGTGGGACGGCGACTTTAGAAGCGGCTTTGGTGGGAACGCCCTTTATTTTAGCCTATAAGGCAAAGGCGATTGACATTTTCATAGCCCGTCTTTTTGTAAAGCTTAAACACATAGGACTTGCAAATATTTTTTGCGACTTTGCAGGGAAAGAGCCACTAAATCCTGAATTTTTACAAGATGAAGTGAGTGTGGAAAATCTTTTAAGTGCTTATAATAAATTTGCTTATAAGCCATTTTTTGCTAAAGTGGGCTTTTTAAAAGAGTATTTAGGCTTTGGCAGTGCGAAAAATATGGCAAAAATACTTTATGAAATTTAAAGGAAAATAGTATGGAAAAAGAAGCGATGAGTAGCTTTGGCTTTGAAAAATTAAGTGCGGAATTAAAGGACCTAAAAGATAATCAACGCCCAGCCGTTGTCGTAGAAATCGATGTAGCAAGAAGTCATGGCGACTTAAAAGAAAATGCCGAATACCACGCCGCAAGAGAAAAACAAGCTCTTATAGAAAGCCGTATAGCAGAGCTTGGAGGCATACTTTCAAGAGCGCAAGTGATAGACCCCGCAAGTTATCCCCACGATAGTGTGAAATTTGGCTCAAGTGTTGTCATTATGGACTTAGAAAGCGAAAAAGAGAGTAAATACACCCTTGTAGGCACTTGTGAGAGCGACTTAGAAAAGGGCTATATCTCCATAGCTTCGCCACTTGCTAGGGCTATGCTAGGGAAAAAAGAGGGCGATGAATTTAAGGTGCGTTTGCCTAAGGGGGAGAGCGAATTTGAGATTATTAGTATAGCTTATGAGCCTTTGAAATTTTGATGCTTACACTTAAAGAGGGGGCATTTTTTATAGCCGATGCGCACGAAAATGAGGACAGGAGGGGTTTTTGGGATTTTTTACAAGCCTTAGAAAGGGGCGAAATTCACACGCCCCAGCTTTTTTTAATGGGGGATATTTTTGATCTTTTGGTTTGGGAAGTAAGTGCTAGCCATTCCTTTGCTATGCCCTATATCGTTTTGCTTGAAAAATTATGCGAAAAAATGGAAATTTATTATTTAGAGGGCAATCACGATTTTAATTTAAGTCGTTTTTTTCAAAAAGTGCGTGTGATACCCCTGCAAAATCAACCTTTAATTTTGCATACAAGTAAAGGTAAAAATGAGAAATTTTTTTTAGCGCACGGCGATATTTTTTTAAATCCTTTTTTACAATTTTTACTTAAAAGCTTGAGAAATAGATTTTTACTTCGCTTTTTAAATGTGCTAAATTTCTTAACTTTTTCTAGTATAAGTAAGCAAATTTTGGCAAGACAAAAGAGAAAAAATCTTTTTTATAAAATTGAAAATTTCAAAAATTTAGCCTATAAAAGATATGAGAAATATCAAGCTAAAGGCGCTTGGGTGATAGAGGGGCATTATCATCAAAATTTGTTTTTGAAGGAGGAGAGAGTGAAATATTTTAATTTGCCAAGTTTTGCATATAAGAGAAGTTTTTTTGTAGTAAAATTTTCGCCAGAAGTCAAATTCGAAAAACAATAATTGAGAGGTCAAAATGTTTGATGAAAATATTGTGAAAACAGGCTCAAATGAAATGGAGCTTGTCGATTTCCGTATCTTCAAGCAAGGACACGAGAAAATTTATGAGGGAATTTATGGCGTCAATGTTTCTAAGGTTAAGGAAATTATCAAAATCCCTAACCTTACAGAATTGCCCGGCGTTCCTGATTATATTGAGGGGATTTTCGACCTTCGTGGTGTGGTGATTCCTGTGGTTAATCTTGCTAAATGGATGCAAATTGTTGAGCCAGAAAGTGCTTTGTTAAAGCCTAGGGTTATTATTACGGAGTTTTCTAATATACTTATTGGATTTATAGTTCATGAAGCTAAAAGAATTCGTCGTATTAATTGGAAAGATATAGAGCCAGCAAGTTTTTCCTCGGGTTCTGGAGCTTTGGATAAGGGAAAAATTACGGGTGTTACGCGCATAGAAAATGATGAAGTTTTATTAATACTTGACCTTGAAAGCGTGGTTGAGGATTTGGGAATTTATGCACCTAAGACTGAGCTTGAGATAGGAGAGGCGGAGAAATTTAGCGGAATTGCACTTATTTTAGATGATAGTATGACAGCTAGAAGGCGTGTAAAAGATATGATGCAACAAATGGGCTTTACTGTGATTGAGGCAAAAGACGGCGTTGAAGGACTTAATAAACTTGAAGAAATTGCTCAAGTTTATGGAGATAATTTAGCTGACCATCTTAAAATCATCGTTAGCGATGTTGAAATGCCACAAATGGACGGCTTCCGTTTTGCCGCACGCGTAAAAGAAGATGAGAGATTTGGAAAAATTCCATTGATATTTAACTCTTCTTTATCTAATGAATTTATGAACGAAAAAGGCGTAAAAGAAGCCGGCGGAGAGGGTTATTTGGTGAAATTTAATGCAAGTGATTTCTTCTCTGAGGTAACACGCGTTTTGAAGAAAGCACAAGGAGAGGAGTAAGATATGGAAGATATGCAAGAAATACTTGAAGACTTTTTAGTTGAGGCTTTTGAGCTTGTCGAGCAAATCGACCATGATTTAGTAGAGCTTGAGTCAAATCCTGAAGATTTGGAATTACTTAATAGAATTTTTCGCGTTGCTCATACCATAAAAGGCTCATCAAGCTTTTTAAATTTTGATGTTTTGACAAAATTAACACATCATATGGAAGATGTGTTAAATAAGGCAAGACACGGTGAGCTTAAGATCACCCCTGATATTATGGATGTGGTTTTGGAGTCTATCGATAGAATGAAAACTTTGTTAAATTCCATTCGTGATAATGGCAATGATTCTGCCATAGGTATGGATATAGAACCTATTTGTGCTAGACTTACAGCTATTTCGGAGGGCGATGTTTCAGCAGTTGCGTCTGCAAGCGAAGAGCCTAAAGTGGAACCTAAGGAGGAAGTCGTCCCAGCTACACCTGAGCCAAGTGTTGAGCCTGATGTTGATGTGAATCAGCTTAGCGATTCTGAAGTTGAAGCGGAGATTGAAAGATTGCTTAAAGTGCGTAAGGCGGAAGATCAAGCAAGACGCGCTCAAAAAAAGAAAAGTGCAGCTCCAACTACATCTAAACCTGCAACTGAAACAGGCGGAGAAAAGAAGGTCCCAGCTTCAGGTGGAGGCAGTGGAGGTATGGACCAAACTATACGCGTTGAGGTTAAGAGACTTGATCATTTGATGAATTTAATTGGTGAGCTTGTTTTGGGTAAAAACCGCTTGTTAAAAATTTATGATGATGTTGAAGAGCGTTATGAGGGTGAAAAATTCCTTGAGGAATTAAATCAGGTCGTTTCTCAACTGAGCATTATTACAACTGATGTGCAACTTGCTGTGATGAAAACAAGAATGCAGCCTATTGCTAAAGTTTTCAATAAATTCCCGCGTGTTGTTAGGGATCTAAGTCGTGAGCTTGGAAAACAAATTGAGCTTGAGATTACAGGCGAGGAAACTGAACTTGATAAATCCATAGTTGAAGAAATAGGCGATCCTATTATGCATATGATTAGGAATTCGTGCGACCACGGCGTTGAAGATCCTGCTACGCGTAAGGCAAATGGTAAGCCAGAAAGAGGTGTGGTTCAACTTAAAGCGTATAATGAGGGTAATCATATCGTTATTGAAATTACCGATGATGGTAAAGGTCTTGATGCTGCTGGACTTAAAATGAAGGCTTTGGAGAAAAATCTCATTACAGAAAAAGAAGCCGAGCAAATGACAGATAAAGAAGCTTTTGCTTTGATTTTCAAGCCGGGCTTTTCAACTGCTGCTAAGGTTACAAATGTATCAGGTCGTGGCGTGGGTATGGATGTCGTTAAGACTAACATAGAAAAACTCAATGGTGTAATAGAGATAGATAGCGAACTTGGAAAAGGAAGCACTTTTAAGCTTAAAATTCCGCTTACCTTAGCGATTATCCAGTCTTTACTTGTGGGAACACAAGAAGAATTTTACGCTATCCCACTTGCTTCGGTGCTCGAAACGGTGAGAGTGCCTATTGATAATATTTACACGATAGAGGGTAAAAATGTCTTGCGTTTGCGTGAAGAAGTGCTTTCTTTAGTGAGGCTTTCGGATGTCTTTGGCGTTAAGCAAGTGCTTGAAAGTGGGGACCAGACTTATGTTGTTATTATAGGTGTGGCTGAATCTAAGCTCGGCATCATCGTGGATACTCTTGTAGGACAAGAGGAGATAGTTATCAAATCTATGGGCGATTACTTGCAAAACATACAAGGTATAGCGGGTGCAACCATAAGGGGCGATGGTAGGGTAACACTTATCATCGATGTGGGTGCTATGATGGATATGGCGAAAGAAATTAAAGTCGATATTAAAGCCCAGCTTGAATCAAGCGTTAAAAAGCCTAAGGAGCAACCAAGCGATTATAAGGTTTTAATCGTTGATGATTCTAAAATGGATAGAACTTTAATGCAAAAAGCCCTTGAGCCACTAGGCATAAGCTTACTTGAAGCAACTAATGGGGTGGAAGCACTTAATATTGTAAAATCGGGCGAACACGAGATTGACGCTATGTTAATTGACATTGAGATGCCAAGAATGGATGGTTATACTTTAGCAGGTGAGATTCGTAAATATTCTAAATACCGCCAACTTCCTCTTATAGCCGTCACTTCAAGGACAAGTAAGACGGACCGCTTAAGAGGCGTGGAAGTCGGTATGACTGAGTATATTACTAAGCCTTATTCTCCTGAATATTTGGAAAATGTGGTGCGTAAAAATTTGAAACTAGGATAAGAAATGAGTAATGAAAAATTAAATCAGGTCTTACAAAGACAACAATCTCAAATGGTAGATCGCGATGAAATTAGGAAAGAAGATGACATTATCCAGCTTGTTGGTTTCGTGGTTGGAGATGAGGAATATGCTATTCCCATTTTAAATATCCAAGAAATTATTAAGCCTATAGAATTTACTAGGGTGCCTAGTGTGCCTGATTATGTTTTGGGTGTATTTAATATGAGGGGTAATGTAATGCCACTTATCGACCTTGCCCAGCGTTTTAATTTGGGGAGTTCTAAAATGACCCCACAAACGCGTTATATCGTGCTTCGTGGTGATATAAATGGCAGTGGGGTTAGTAGTAATGCTGGCTTTGTTATTGATAGACTTACAGAAGCGATTAAAATTCATAGAAATAAAATCGATCCACCACCTGAAACTTTAGCTAAGGAAAAGGGTATGATCTATGGTATAGGAAAGAGAGATGAAAATATCCTTACGATTTTAAAGGTTGAAGCCCTATTAAAGCGTGAATTTTAATGATAAAACTTTGTGTTTTTGATTTTGATTCCACTTTGATGGATGGAGAAACCATAGATATTTTAGCAAATGCTTATGGCGTGGGTGATGAGGTAAAGATCATCACCCAAAAAGCTATGAACGGAGAGCTTGATTTTTTCGAAAGTTTGCATCAAAGAGTGGCTTTGCTTAAGGGTATGTCTTGCGATGATGTTTTAAGAGTTAGTCAAAATTTACCTTTAATGAAAGGCAGTTTTGAATTGATTGAATTTTTAAATTCTAAAAATATTATTTGTGTAGTTTTTAGCGGAGGCTTTCACGAGGGGGTAGATTATGCTATGGAAAAGCTTAATTTTAAACTCGGCTTTGCAAATTATCTTCATCATAAAAATGGCAAACTCACAGGACTTGTGGGTGGAGAGATGATGTTTTCAAATTCCAAAGGTTTAATGCTAGAAAGACTTAAGCAATTTTTAAATTTAAGTCAAGAAGAAGTGATGTGCGTTGGAGATGGAGCAAATGACTTGGCGATGTTTGAGCATAGTGGCTTTAAAATCGCTTTTTGTGCTAAGGAAATTCTAAGGGCAAATGCTAGTGTGTGTATTGATGTGAAAGATTTGAGAGAAATTATAAAGGTAATGTGATGAAACAATTTTCTTTATGGTGTGATTTTGTTGAGGATAATTTTTTGGATAATGAATTTGTCGAGTTGTTGCACTCTAAAATTAATGGTGCGACTTCAAACCCTCTTATTTTAAAAAATGTGATTTTAACTCCAGCTTATAAAAATAAAATTGCAAATTTAAAAGGAAAAAAGCCTAAGGAAATTTATGAAAATATAGCAATAAGCGACATTTGTAAGGCGGCAGATAGACTTGCTTATAAATTTGAAAGAGGAGATGACGGCTTTATTAGCCTTGAGATCGATCCTAGAATTTACGATAATGCTAGTCTTAGCATAGGCGAAGCGAAAAGATTGCATAGTGCTATGGGGCGACAAAATATTATGATGAAAATTCCAGCCACTAAGGCTTCTTATGAGGTTATGTATGAATTGATGAAAAGTGGTATTAGTGTCAATGCAACTCTTGTTTTTTCTGGAGAACAAAATAAAAAATGTTTTGAAGCTTTAAATGAGGGCTTGAAAGCTTTTCGCAAGATGCAAATTTATTCTAAAGCGAAAGAGCCGCAAGCTGTGATTAGCGTTTTTGTCAGTCGTTTGGATAGAATTTTAAATGAAAGAGTAAATGAGCCAAATCAAATCGGCGTTTTAAATGCGAAATTAGCCTACAATTACATTATGGCACAAAATGAGCCAAATATCCGTGCCTTATTTGCCAGCACGGGTGTAAAAGGCGATGATTTGGCGAAAGATTATTATATTAGAGAGCTTTATTTAGATAGAGCCTTAAATACTGCTCCTTTGGATGCTATTAGGGCTTTTAATGGAGAGTGTGAATTTAAGCAAACTTTAAGCGATGAAGAGCTTCAAAAAAGACTTGACAAACTAGTCTCCAAAGAACTTTTAGATGAAACTTGCAGCTATTTAATTGACGGAGCTTTGAAGAATTTTTGTTTTGAATTTGATGATTTGTTGGCAAAATTATCAAATTAAGCGTTTTTAAATGATTTTAAGCTATAATTTCGCTTTATTTTTTTAGAAAGGAAAGAGATGTTAGAAGGTATTATTAGAGAGAGTATCGGTAGAAAAGCGGCTAAGGCTTTAAAAAGAGATGGTTATCTAATTGCAAACATCTATGGAAAGGGTTTGGAGAACATCCACGCAGCTTTTAAGGTGAATGATTTTATTAAAGAGGTGCGTAAAAAGACCACTCTTATTTTTGATGTTAAAGTTGGTGCTAAGACTTTGAGTGTTGTGGTGGTGGATTATCAAAAGGACCCTGTTACAAGTGATTTAAAACATGTGGATTTAAAGGTCGCACAAAAGGGTGTAGTTTCTAAATATATGGTGCCAGTGAAAGTTGTCGGCACTGCTATAGGTCTTAAAAATAAGGGCGTTTTAATCCAGTCTAAAAGACGCTTAAAGGTCAAATGTGCGGCTGAAAATTTACCAAATTTCTTTGAGCTTGATGTCAGTAAGCTTGATGTTGGCGATGCTTTGCTTGTTAAAGACATTGTTGTGCCACAGGGAGTGAGCATTATTGAAGCAGATAGGGTGGCGGTTGTCGGCGTAGAAAAAGCACGATGACCTTAGTCGTAGGACTTGGAAATATAGGGCGAGAGTATGAAAATACCCGTCATAATGTAGGCTTTATGCTTATCGATATGATTTTGAGTGAGGAAAACCAAGCTAAGATTTTATCTCACTCGAAATTTAAGGGGGAGCTTTATAAGATAGACTCCTCCCTACTTCTTAAACCTCATACTTATATGAATCATTCTGGGATTAGCGTTAAGGCTGTTTGTGATTTTTACAAATGTGAGCGTTTGATTGTCATTCACGATGATATAGACTTAAATTTGGGAACTTTGCGTTTTAAAAAAGGAGGTTCTAGTGGCGGACATAATGGACTTAAAAGCATAGATCATTTGTGTGGAAATAATTATGAAAGAGTGCGTATAGGTGTAGGAAGAAGTAAAGATACTATATCGCATGTTTTAGGTCAATTTACAAGCGAGGAGAGTGCGGTTTTAGATACGATTTTACCAAGGGCTAAGGAGGCTTTGCTTGAGCTTATGCAAGGCGATGATTTGTCAAAAATTTCTTCACTTTATAGCTTTAGGACTTGATAATGAGCATATTTTTTCATTTTATTTCTTCCATTTATCTTAAAAATTTTTTCATTTTATTTTTTGCCTTGATTGGATTTTATTGCGGTATAGATTTGCTTTTAAATTTTAAAGATTTACCCGCATCTGCAAATTTAATTTTACTTTATATTTTATTTGTTGGTTTTAGTGCTGTTACTTATATTTTACCCATTTCTTTGATATTTGCACTCGTTTTATCTTTTTTAACTATGATAAGAAATAATGAATTTGTTAGCCTCTATGCTTTAGGACTTAGTAAAAATAGGGTTATTATTTATCCTTTTTTGTGGGCTTTATTATTTTGCTTTATTTATGTTGGACTGAATTTTACATCTTTTGCGTATGCAAATGAATATAAAAGAAGCATACTTAAAAATGGTGTTTTAAACAAAAAAAGTAGTGATATTTTTTTGAAATTTAATGAAGAATTTGTTTATGTCAAAAGCTTAGATGAAGGGTTGGCTAAGGAGCTTAAAATTTTTTCTTTAAAAGATGGAAATTTGAGCCATTTGATTCAAGCAAAGCGTGCTTTATTTAATGAAAATTCTTGGCTTTTAGAGGAGGGAAATATCACTTACATACCGAAAGAATTTGCTTTAGGGGAAAATGGCTATAAGAGTGAGAATTTTGCTAATTTAGAGACACTGGAGGGTTTTAAGCCAAAGCTTGCTAAAAGTGTGGCAAGTGGCAAGGAATATTCCATATATGATGCTTATCAAAGTTTGATTTTGTTTGACTCTCAAGGGCTTAATACAAGAAATGTAAAAATCGCTCTATACAAGCTCATTTTTGCACCCTTTTTTGCACCCTTTTTGATGCTTATAATGTATTATTATTTTCCAGTGATTGCGCGTTTTTTTAATTTAGCCTTTGTAGCCTTTGTAGCCTTTGTAGTTACTTTGGTGGTTTGGGGAGGATTATTTGTATTTTTAAGACTGAGTGAAAATGGCGTTATAAGTGGAGAATTTGGCATTATTTTACCGAATTTACTTTTGGCTTTTTTTGCCTTATTTATATCATATAAAAAGTGTTAAGGAGAGATTTTGTGGATTATATAAAATTAAAAGAAGAATTTAAAACCCCTTTTTATCTTTATGATTTTGATTTGATAAAAAGTCGTTTTTTGCAGCTTAAAAACGCCTTTAAGGCAAGGAAATCTCAAATTTTTTATGCTATGAAGGCAAATTCAAATTTAAGCTTATTGCAAATGTTAACAAGACTTGATAGTGGCTTTGATTGTGTTAGCATAGGTGAGGTTAAAAGAGCGTTGAGGGTAGGAGTAAAACCCTATAAAATCATATTTAGTGGAGTTGGAAAAAGCGAAGAAGAGCTAGAGCAGGCTTTAAAATTTGATATTTTGTATATTAATTTAGAAAGTGAAGAAGAAATGCTACTTTTAGAAAATGTAGCGAAAAGACTTGATTTAAAGGCTAGAATTTCCATAAGAGTCAATCCTAATGTCGATGCCAAAACGCATCCTTACATCTCCACAGGGCTTAATGAAAATAAATTTGGTGTAGAGCTTGAAGTGGCGAGAAAGATGTATTTATATGCTGCAAAAAGCGAATTTTTAGAGCCTGTGGGGGTGCATTTTCATATAGGCTCACAATTACTTGACATTAGCCCTATCCACGATGCAGCTTTGATTGTGGCAAAATTATTAAGAGAACTGAAGGCTTTGAAAATCGAGCTTAAATTCTTTGATGTGGGTGGGGGATTAGGTGTAGGCTATGAGGGGGAAGAAGAGCCTTGTTTGTATCATTATGCACAAGGAATTTTGGCAAATTTGAGCGGACTTGATGTAACAATAGGCTTAGAGCCGGGACGCTTTTTGGTGGCACAAAGTGGAGTGCTTGTGTGTAGTGTTTTGTATGAAAAGATAACGCCTAAAAAACGCTTTATGATTGTTGATGCGGCGATGAACGATTTGATTCGCCCAAGTTTGTATGATGCTTACCACGAGATTGTTTTACCTTACACAAAAGGAGAGGTAAGCCCTTGTGATGTTGTTGGGGGAATTTGTGAAAGTGGGGATTTTTTTGCTAAAGATCGTAGGCTTGCAAAAAGTAAGAGCGGGGATATCGTTTTGATTAAAGAAGCTGGGGCGTATGGCTTTAGTATGAGTAGTAATTATAATACCCGTCCTAGAATTTGTGAGCTTGCTTTGGAAAATGGAGCTGTTAAAATGGTGCGTAAAAGAGAAAAATTTGAAGATTTAATTGCCTTAGAAGAAGAATTTTTAGAAAATTTATAGCTTCTTGGGTGAAGCTATAAATTGATTTTAGAATTGATTCATAATTTTATGCCAAATATTACTAAGGACACTTGGCTTTTTTTCTTTTCGCTCTTTAAAATTTAACTGCTCTTGTATGCTTATTGTGTCGTTTTCTTGCAAATCTTCATTAAAAATTTCATTTTGAATTTCCTCTTCTTCTTTTTGAGGAGTTAAATCTTGCTTGATTTGACGATTGAAATTTTCAATTTCACCCTTATATCTTAATTTTTCATTAGAGTCTAGTTCATAAGGCGTGAAATGTCCAGCACCATAGAGACAAAGACCTATTGCGCAAGTATTTTCTGGATCGCTAAAGATCTCACTAAAGCCACTAATTAAATCTTTTCTAGCACTTGCAAAGCGAACGGATTTATTATCAAAAATGGTAGATGCTAACTCATCAAGTCCTGCAAGTTTTGTCATACCTCCCGTTAGCACAACGCCTCCACCTACGCTATTAGCATGGCGATTATCACTTAAAATTTTAGCTAAAATCATTAAGGTTTCTTCTACTCTTGCATAAATTATATTAGAAATAACATCAGGCGAGTATTCGGTAAATTTCTTTTCATCGCCTATATTTGGAATTTGTATGAGGGTATTAGGCTGCATAGAAAAGGCAGCATAATTAAGCTTAACTTTTTCCGCTTCTTTTAGTGGGGTATGCAAAGCCATAGATAAATCTTGAGTAATATTAATTGAGCCGATTTGTAAGCAATCATTGTAGCGAATTGAATTTCCCATATGCATCACAATATCACAAATCGCTCCCCCCATATCAATCAAAACAGCCCCCAACTCTTTTTCGCT
Organism: Campylobacter upsaliensis; assembly: GCF_900637395.1. Taxonomy (NCBI): domain Bacteria; kingdom Pseudomonadati; phylum Campylobacterota; class Epsilonproteobacteria; order Campylobacterales; family Campylobacteraceae; genus Campylobacter; species Campylobacter upsaliensis. Next base: position 543,468 of record NZ_LR134372.1, read on the forward strand.
ATCATCTAAACAAGCTATGGAAGAAGCATAGCCAGAAAGGACAATATTATCCACGCGTAAATCGGCTAATTCTACGGCTTTTTTTAAATTTTTAATGTGCGATTCTTGTGAAATGACAATGTGTGTTGAGACTTCAAGACGGTTCCCACTCATTCCCAAAGGGTCGTCAATATGCTCTAAGTCATTGACCTTAAAATTATAAGGTAAAACATGGATAATCTCATATCCACTCGGTAAATTCGCGGTGTGTTTTGCTGTGCTAACGGCTCTATGAATTTCTTTAATGCCTATTTCGTGGTTAGGGATATTGACAACGCCTACACTATCTACACTCTTAGTATAAGCACCAGAAATGGACACAACAACCTTATCATAATGCACCCCACTCATCATTTCAGCACTGCTAACCGCTTCTTCTATGGATTTAGAGGCAAGCTCTATATTTGTAATGGCACCCTTTTTAACTCCGCTTGTTTTTGTTTTGGCAAAGCCTATGATTTTTAGTCCATCTTCATCTTTTTGAGCGATAATAGCACAAGTTTGCGTTGAGCCTAAGTCGATTCCTAGTATATTCACAATTTTCCTTTTAGTGATAAATTTTAATCTTATATGTTTTTTTCAATTCTTCTAAAAGCTCCTGTTTTATTTCACTGCTTTTAAGAGTTTTTAGACTCGATTCTAGCATAGTTTGATATTGATTAAAATCTTGCTTGTTTGGATTTAATTTTTGCTTTTTAATACGATAAAGTATAGCTTTTGAGTCATTGATTAAAACATAAGAGCTATTTTGGTCTGTGTTAAAAACCTGCGAGAGGAAAAAGCTAAATTCAGCATTATTTAAAATTTCATCACTAACTTTTTTGGCGTCTTTGATGGAATTTCTATCGACAAATTCTAATTCTATACCTTTAAAAGTCGGTAGGGCTTTTTGCGCTTTTTCTTCAAGGGCTTTTTGCGCTACTTCACTATAATACATCGGCAAAACTTCCGCTCTTGCTTCTTCGAAATTTTTAACACGCACAGGATTTGTTTGATTTAAACGCAAGATTATAAAGCCATCTTTGCAAATTTTATTTTCACATTTTTGCCAAATGATAGGCTTTAAAATATCCTTATTTTTAGCCTTTGCTAAGAGTTCGAGAGGGTAATTTTGATCTTCTTCGCTAATGTTAAAATCTTTTTGAAAATCATCTTTTTGATTTCTTAAAGCGACAAATTTTTCATTAGCTAAATTTTTTGTCTTTTCAAGGCTAAGATCTTTTATGACCATTTCTTTAGCTAATTCAAAGTCTAAAATTTTACCATCTTGGGCTTTATATTTAAATTTATTGTTTTCATTTTGGTAAAAAGCTCTAAGCTCATCTTGGGAAAAATTTGACTTTTTCGCTTCGATAAAGTAGCTAGAAAGCTCGTAACTTTTTTGTGTTTTAAAGTCGTTTTTGTGTGCTTCCCAAAGTTGTTTAAGAGCGTTTTCATCGACAGCTAAGTCTTTTTTATCAAAAGTGATTTTAGCAATTTCTAGGGCATCTTGCATAAAATAACTTGCCGCTAACATTTGCAATTCATTTTCCTTAGCAGGGAATTCAAAAATTTTATTAAGTTTATTAAGAATAATTCTATCACCTAAAATCTGCTCATAATTTTTGGAAAGTATATTATTTTGCTTTAAAATGGCGTAGTAAATATTTTTATCAAAAATTCCATTGACATTTTGAAATTCCTCTGCCGCAGAAAGCTCCTGTATCACTTCATTTTCATTAGCCCAAAGTCCCAAATTTTTTGCAAAATTAAGTAAAAGTTTATCTTCGATAAGCGAATTAAGGGCTATATCTTTAAGACCTAATTTTTCTGCATTTTCTTCACTTAAGGCACCATTGCTGATTTGATTGTAGTAGCCATAAATTTGATTATATCTTAGATTAAATTCCACAAAAGAGATTTTTTCATTACCTACGATAGCAACGGAACTATTTCTATTTTGATTATAATCATAAGCCCCCCAGCCCACAACACCTGCTCCAACAAAGGCAATAACGCTAATCCATATCGTTACGACTAAATACTTTTTATGGTGTTGCATCCAAGTAAGCATATTTTTCCTTATCATTTTTTTAAAACCTTTATTCTATCAAGTTAAGTTTTAAATAGGCTTTAATTGTAGAATATTTTGATATTTTTTATTAAATATTTAAAATTGAATTTAAAGCATAATTGAGAGAATTTTTAAGAAAAATCAATTAAAAAGCTTTTAGTTTTTTGTTAAATTTTTGCTTGCAATTAAGATTTTATTTTGAATAGAATATTAAAATTAGGACAAAAAACCTTAAGGATAAAATTTGCAAATTCCACATATTCCCGTTTTACCCAAAGAAGTTAATCATCTTTTTGAAAAGCTCAATGAAGGACTTTTTTTAGACTGCACTTTGGGTTATGGTGGTCATAGTGAAAATTTGCTTAAAATGCATCCTAATTTGCATTTAATCGCCTGCGATCAAGATGAGGAGGCATTACAATTTTCTAAAGAGCGTTTAAGAGAATTTGACACGAGAATAAAGTTGTATCACTCAAATTTTTCGCAAATTTTAGAGCGGATTGATTTGAAAAATTTAAGAGGAATTTTAGCGGACATAGGTGTTTCTTCTTTGCATTTAGATAAAGATGAAAGAGGCTTTTCATTGCGTTCAAATTTTTTAGATATGAGAATGGATAAAAGCCAATCTTTAAGTGCTTTTGATGTGATTAACACCTACTCAAAAGAAAAACTTGCAGATATTTTTAAGATTTATGGAGAGCTAAAAGATGGAGCTTTTTTAGCGGAGAAAATCATTAAGGCTAGGGTAAAAAAGCAAATTATAAGTGCTAAGGAGCTTTGTGAAATTTTAGGTGAAACAAGGCTTAAAAATCGAAAAATTTCTCGTGCGATTTTAGCCTTTCAAGCTTTAAGAATAGAGGTTAATAAAGAGCTTGAAGTTTTGGAACTTTTTTTACAAAAGCTTGAAAAAGCACATTTGAGAGATTGTATTTTAGCTATAATTTGCTTTCATTCTTTAGAGGATAGGATAGTAAAAAATTATTTTAAAAAATGGGCTAAAGCTTGTATTTGTGATGAAAGGGCGATTCGTTGCGAGTGCGGAGCAAATCATAATTTAGGCGAAATTTTAAGCAAAAAGCCCATTATGCCAGATAAAGAGGAGATAAAAGCTAATCCGCGTTCATCTTGTGCAAAAATGCGAGCCTTTTATTTTAAGTGAGTTAGGATGCTAGAGGAAGATTTTTTAAAAGAAAAGCAAAATATACGCCAAAAAATGCTTAAATATTCACGAGCTATGACTCGGGGAATTCCTATGGATGAGGAGCTTAAAAAAGAAATTTCTAGTGATGATATTTTAAGAAGGCGTGTGAAAAATAAGTGTCAAAATTTATTTGATGATGAATTGTTTGAGACAAATTCATCGAAAAAATCAAATATCTATCTTAAAGAAGACTTAATTAATGTAAGATTAGAGGAAAAACAGCCTTTAAGCTCGCGATTTTTTGTCTATTTTAAGCAAAAAAAGAAGCAAAAAAATGAAAGCAAAAAAGAAAAGCCCGAAAAAAAGAAAAGCCTTATTTTTAATTTTAAAAAATTTAAAAAAGCGGAGAAAGAGCTTAAAAAAAAGCCTTTAGAGCAAGTTGTTACCACAAAAACTTCCACTTTAAATTCAAGTCAAAATCCTCTCCTTAAAGACAAAAAGCCCCAGTCAAAAATACCACTTGAAAAAGAAAATCCTCCCAAAAAGCTAGAAATTAAAGAGGAAAAAAAGCCCTTAGATATTAAAACCTTTCAGCCACAAACAGAGCCTTTAAAAGAGCCACAAAATGAAAGCATAGAGGCTAAAGATACTCTACTTGAAGGCTTTAGCAAGGCTACAAAAGAGGAGAGAAATTTAAATGCAAATCATTTGCTTTTTGCGAGTTTATTTTTAAGTTTTGCTTTATTTTTGTTTGTTCCGCAAATTTATATACGCAATCAAATTTATTATTTAAGCAGGGAAATCGCTACATTAAAAGCGGAAGAAAGTGTGTTAAATGAAGAAAATAAAGAGCTTAAAAGACGCTTAGAAAATCGGCGTTTTCAAAATCAAATTTTAGATTATTTAGAGTGATAATGGACGATTTTTTCAAGCACATATTGCTCAAGGGCGTTTTTAGAGACTTCTTCTTCTAGGGCTTGTTTATAAATTTCTTCTACGATTTTGGAATATTTTTCATAGCTAAAGCAGGGGAAGTGATTTTGCCACGCTTTTAAAATGAGCTTTTTTGACATTATTTTTCTTATGTAAAGTTTAAAAATGTCAAAGCCTATAAAGACAAAAGCTGTTACTAAAACCGCACTAATAATGCTGATATGAAAGTCTAAAAGCGTGAAAAAATAATGCGTTATTACAAGTAGAGGCAGTAAAATCACAAGGCATAAAATTCCATAATAAAAATAAGCATTGAGTGTTTTAATTTTAAAATTGAGTTTGGCAGGGTCTATAAGCATACCTTCATTAAATAAAACATTTGCTTCTAGTAAATCTCTCAAAAGCACAGGATGTTTAGAAATTTTAAAAAGAAAATTGAGACTAAAATTTTTAAATTTTTTCATTTTTGCTTCTTTTTGATATTAAATTTGGCGTATTTTAGCATAAATTTGGAGTATAATTTAGCAAAAAAGGCTTTGAATGATGCAAGAAAAAGAGATTGTTTTTTTAAATGGAGAATTTTTACACAAAGATCAGGCTAAAATTAGCATTTTTGATAGGGGTTTTATTTTTGGCGATGGGATTTATGAAGTTGTGCCTATTGTTTTTTCTAAAATGGTCGATAAGGAGGAATTTTGGCAGAGATTTGAGAGAAGCTTGGGGGCGATTAAGCTTAGTTTGCCTTACAAAAAAGAGGAATTTGAAGATATTTTAAAAGATTTGATTGCTAAAAATTCCTTAAAAGAAGGCGGAGTTTATATGCAAATAACCAGAGGCGTGGCGTCTAGGGAATTTAGCTTTGTGAAAAATCTTAAGCCTACTATTATGGCTTTTGCTTTTGAGTGCAGTGTTTTAAAGAGCGAATTTGAAGAGGGGGTGAGTGTGATTAGTGTGCCTGATTTGCGTTGGAAGAGGCGTGATATAAAAGCCATATCCCTTTTAGCACAGTGCTATGCTAAAGAACAAGCCGTTGAGGCTGGGGCATTTGAGGCTTTTATGATAGAAGATGGTAAGGTTAATGAAGCTTCAAGTGCTTCTGCTTTTATCATTAAAGATCAAACTCTCATTACTAAACCTTTTTCAAACGCTATTTTGCCGGGTATTAGACGATTAAATATCCTCAAATTTGCTAAAGAGCTTGGCTTAAAAATCGAACAAAGAGCCTTTAGTATGCAAGAAGTCTATGAGGCTGATGAAGTCTTTATCTCAGCAGCCACACTTTTGCTTCTTAGCGTGGTAAAAGCGGATGGAAAGCTTATAAATGGCGGAAAGGTGGGCAAATATGTCCCAAAACTTAGAGCTAAATATATCGAAAAAATCACAAAGGAGGCTTTAGCCCAGTAAGATAATCGCTAAGCTCTAAAGCTTCATAATCGCTAAGTTCTAAAAAGCTAAGGTGTGAGAGTTTGCTAAGGAGTAAATTTTCTTTTGGAATTTGATTTTTGCCTATTTCTAGGCTTGTGAAGACGCTTTGTCCTATTAAAAGTCTTTGCTTTTCATCTAAACGCAAGCCCCAAATGCTATGTAATGCTACGCTTTTATGGTCGATTTCTCCTGCATAAAGCATAATGTGTCCTCTCATATAAAGAAGCGTTGCATAAGGCTTTGCGAAGCGTTTTAAAACCGCCTTTTTTTCTTCATTGCTTAAAAAACTAATATCGAAATTTTTAAAGCTTTTATTTTGAGCTAAAGAATTTCGCGGTAAATAAATTCCAAAAGCCGCGAAAATATCTCTTAAAAATAAGGAGCAATCACGCTCATAATCATACCCGCCCCAGCCATAAGGTAAAGCCAAAAGCTCGGCGACTTGGTTTTTTAAATTGACTTCATTTAATTTTAGCGGAAAAGGCGAAGCGATTTTTTTGGCGATTTTATATTTTCTAGCGCCTATTTTTCCATAATAATGTGTCGCATCGCTTTTGTAATAAGGATACAATGCTCCCATTCTCGTTTCAAAAAAGAATTGTCCTCTTTCATCTAAAATAGGCATTTTTTCTTTAAGTGGGGTGATGAAATTGAGCTTTTCATAAATTTTAGCTCTTCTATCGTCAAAAAGTTCTAAATTTTTTCTCTCCACAAAGCCAAAGCCACTTTCACTCATCACAAAAGCATAGCGTTTATCTAAACTCAAATGCGAGATCAAAACGGCACTTCCAGCATTTAAAACAGAATCGCTTGCATAATCAAAGGGAATTCCCTCCCCTTGTAAAAAAGGATTTTTCAAAATCGCTTTTTGAGTGGGGAAATTTTTTAAAATGCTATTTTGCACGACTAGGGCTTTTTGATTGAGTGAATTTAGGGCTTTGATGTTGGCATTTTTGATTTGAGTGTTGAACCACGAAAGGGGGATTTTTTGTTTATTGAAAAAATAATAATTTCCGCTTTTATATCCGCTAAAAGACCAAAATAAATTCGTATTTTTAAATTGTTTAAAATGACTATGCCAAGGGGCAAAAAAGGCTGTTTTGAATTTTTGCGGATTAGTTTTTATGGTGCTATTTAGAGCGGGAAGCATACTTAAATTTTGTTCAAATTCTAGGGTAGCATAAGGGGAATTGACTTTTTGTAAGCTTTGATTTTCTAAAGGTTTTTGAGGGGCTTTGTGAGTGGAGCAAGCCATAAATAAAAAAGCTACAAAACACAAAATATAACGCATAATAAACCTTTTACAAAAAATAGTTATAATTATACTTTAAGGAAATATAATGCTTGATAAATTAGAAAAAATTTTACAAGATCGTAATGTTTTTTTAAGTGGTGGGGCTGGTGTTGGCAAGAGTTTTTTAACAAATCAACTCAAATTTTCTTATAGAAAACAAAATAAAAAACTCGTAGCTTTAGGCTCTAGTGCTTTGAGTGCTTTTAATGTAGGCGGAGTTACTTTGCATAGCTTTTTTTGTTTAGGGCGAATGGAAAATTTTGAGGATTTGAAAAATTATGATAGATTGCAAAAAAATAAGCTAAAAAAGCTTGAAAAAGTGCTTTCTAAACTCGATTTAATTATTGTTGATGAAATCTCTATGGTAAGTGCGACTATTTTTGATATGGTAGCGTTAAGGCTTAAAAATTCAGGCTTTTCTGGGAAAATTTTGCTTGTGGGCGATTTTTTCCAGTTGCCCCCTGTGGTTAAAGAAAAGCAAAATTCTCTATTTGTCAATACTTACTACGCTTTTGCTTCGCTTTTTTGGGAGGAATTAAGGCTTAAAAATGTCAAACTTTCCGTGCCAAAACGAACAGATAATGCCGAATTTTATGAGCATTTATCGCTCTTGCGTGAGGGTTATTTAAGCGAACAAACGCTTGATTATTTTGAAAAAATGCTTATTAAAACTTGGGATTTAGAAACTTTAGATGATGGTTTTACTTTGCTTTGCGGGATTAATAAGAGGGTTAATGCAATCAATGAGCAAAAATTAGCCAAAATCAACGCACCCCTATTAAATTTCAAGGCTAAATTTGAAAAAAAAGATGAAAATTTAAGCGATGGACAATTTATGGCGTGGGTGAGTGGGCTTGGGATTTTGGAGGAGCTTAAGATAAAAGTGGGTGCTAGAATTATTTTTTGTATGAATAATTTTGAGCAAAATTATTATAATGGCGAGCAAGGAATTATCGAAGATATTGTGGAAGATGAGCGAGGAATTTTATTGCAAATTATGAAAAATAACGGACAAATGATACTTTTAGAGCCTTATATTTTTGAGCTTAGCGAATTTAAAGAGGAGGGCGAGGATCTTGATTTAAACATTAGAGCTAGTGTGGTGCAGTATCCCATAAAATTAGCTTATGCGATTACAATTCACAAATCGCAAGGAATGAGTATAGAAAAGCTTGTGTGTGATATTGACCATATTTTTGAAAATGGACAGCTTTATGTGGCACTTTCAAGAGCGACTAATCCTCAAAGTCTTAAAATTTTATATTCTAAAAATTGGGATTTTAGAAGCTATTTTGAAAAAGCGTTAAAATTTGATGAAAATGTAAGTTGTTTTTATAAAGAAAATGATTTTATTGATTTGGAATTGTAAAGAGGAGTTAAAATGAAAAAATTCATATTGCTTTTAATTTCATTTTTATTTTTAAAGGCTGAAGTGGTAGAACTTGAGAAATTAAGAACAGAACTTTACTCAAAAAGTGGGGCAAATGTGCTTAAAAAAATAGAAATAAGCCTAGAATTTGAGGGGAAAAATCTTAAGGCAAATGAAAAAAAACTTATCGATAGTGTTAATACGGTCATTTCCGGCTTTTTTTACGAAGATATTTTCACGGAACTTGGTAAGAATAATTTTAAAAAAACTTTAAGTAAATTTGCGGATAAAAAATATAAAATTAAACTTAATGACATTTATATTTTATCTTTGAGTGGGGTGGAGAAATTTGACATTGAAGAATTTAAGCGTTTTTTAGAAAGCACAGATACAAAGAATTTAAAAGAAGAGGTTAAGGAAAGTGTGAAAGATTTGCAAAATGCACCAAAGCTTGAAATTCCTAAGGTGCAAGTGCCACAAATTGAAACAAATTTGAGTCAGCAAAATGATAATTTATCTCTGCCAAAACTCTTTGAAAATTTAAATGAAGATGAAGAAAAGCAAGAAGATGAAAGGATTGACCCTAAGCTTTTTGAGCTTTCTAAAAGCATCGAGGAAGAGATAAAAAAAGGCTTAAGCCTTGATAATAATACGACAGGTTTTGAGCTAAAACTCGATGAAAATACTACGCAAAATTAGCGTAAGATATCGTAATTTTGCGGAAATTTTGGTTTGAAAATTTGAGAATTGATTTTGGTATTTTTTTGAGGCTTATGAAGTGTGATAAGCACTTTATTTTCAAATTCATCGGTGTATTGTATGCTTTTGACTTCATCATTAAAAAGCGTGATAAAATAATCGACATTTTCATAATTAGCCTTAAGTTTATTAGGCGTTATTTCTTTGGCTTGTTTAAAAATGGCATTTAAATTTGGGATTTTTTCAAGTCTTGCAAAGCTCACTTGCTCCAAATCGTGCTCGACTATGACAATTTCATTTTTATTAATATAAATTTCTTTTTTACTTGGACTTTCATACGACCAAAAGGCTCTATCCTTTTCTAAAACAAAATGTCCCTTATAGTCAAATTGACTATTTTTAGAACTCACACTTTGAGTAAATTTGCTTGTGTAATTTTCATAATTTAAATCATAAGCAAAAACGAAACCGCAAATTAGACTTAAAAGGATAAAAAATTTCATCTTACCTCCTTAATTTTTAGGCGATTTTAATGAAACTTGGTTAATAAAAGCCTTTGGCAATTATTTAAAATATGCTTTAAGTTTGCCTTATGATGTGCGTTAAATTTAACAATTAATCGTTATAATTACGCTTTAAAATAAAATAATAAAAAGGTTTCAAATGCTTTTAAATACCCTAAAAAATATCTTTGGCACGAAAAATGAGCGTGAGGTTAAAAAATATCTTAAAAGAGTAACGCAAATCAATGCTCTAGAGAGTGTTTATGAAAATTTGAGTGATGAGGAATTAAAGGCTAAATTTGCGAGTTTTAAAGAGGAGCTTTTGAGCGAAAAGAAAAGCTTAGATGAGCTTTTAAACGATGTATTTGCCATAGTAAGAGAGGTGGGAAAGAGAACGCTTAATATGCGTCATTTTGATGTGCAACTCATCGGTGGTATGGTGCTTTGTGAGGGTAAAATAGCCGAGATGAAAACGGGCGAAGGTAAAACTTTAGTGGCGACTTTACCTGTGGTTTTAAATGCGATGAGTGGCAAGGGTGTGCATGTAGTAACGGTAAATGATTATCTTGCTAAAAGAGATGCTGAGCAAATGAGTGCAATTTATCATTTTTTAGGCTTTAGCGTAGGGGTGGTGCTGTCTTCACAAAATAGCGATTTAGAACATAAAAAAGCCTATGAATGCGATATTACTTACGGCACAAATAATGAATTTGGCTTTGATTATTTACGCGATAATATGAAATTTTCTAAAGCAGAAAAGGTGCAAAGGGGACATCATTTTGTTATTGTCGATGAGGTCGATAGCATTTTGATTGATGAGGCGAGGACGCCTTTGATTATCTCAGGTCCTACGAACCGCACACTTGATGGCTATATTAAAGCAAATGAAGTGGCAAAAACCCTTAAAAGAGGCGAGTCATTAGAGGCTAAAGATTTGGCTAAGGGCGTTAAGGCTAGTGGCGATTTTATAGTCGATGAGAAAAATCGTAATATTTTAATCACAGAGGAGGGTATAGCAAAGGCGGAAAAGCTTTTTGGCGTGGAGAATTTATACAGCCTTGATAATGCGATTTTAGCACATCAGCTTGATCAAGCCTTAAAGGCACATAATCTTTTTGAAAAAGATGTGCATTATGTTTTAAGGGGTAATGAAGTTGTTATTGTCGATGAATTTACGGGCAGACTTAGTGAGGGGAGGCGTTTTAGCGAGGGGCTTCATCAGGCTTTAGAAGCGAAAGAGGGCGTGAAAATCCAAGAAGAAAGTCAAACTTTAGCTGACATTACCTTTCAAAATTATTTTAGAATGTATGATAAATTAGCAGGTATGACAGGCACAGCTCAAACAGAAGCGACAGAATTTTCACAAATTTATAATTTAGATGTTGTTTCTATCCCCACAAATATCCCTATTAAAAGGCAGGATAGGGACGATTTAATTTATAAAACTCAAGAGGAAAAATTTAAAGCCGTGATTGATGAGATTAAAAAAGCAAATGCTAAGGGACAGCCTGTGCTTGTGGGGACGGCAAGTATAGAAAGAAGTGAAGTTTTTCACTCTATGTTGGCAAAAGAAAAAATCCCCCATTATGTTTTAAATGCTAAAAATCACGAGCAAGAAGCCCTAATCATCGCCGATGCAGGTAAAAAAGGTGCGGTTACCATAGCGACTAATATGGCAGGGCGTGGAGTGGATATAAAAATCAATGATGAGGTTAGAGAGCTTGGGGGGCTTTACATCATCGGCACGGAAAGGCACGAGAGCCGTAGGATAGACAATCAACTTCGTGGGCGTTCTGGTCGTCAAGGGGACCCTGGGACGAGTCGTTTTTATTTAAGCCTTGAGGATAATCTTTTGCGAATTTTTGGGGGCGATAAGATTAAGAGCATTATGGAAAGACTTGGCATTAAAGAGGGCGAGAGTATTGAAAGTCGCATTGTTACAAGGGCGGTGGAAAATGCACAAAAAAAGGTGGAAAGTTTGCATTTTGAAAGCCGTAAGCACTTATTAGAATATGATGATGTGGCAAATGAGCAAAGAAAGACGATTTATCGTTACCGCAATGAGCTTTTAGATGAAAATTATGACATTAGGGCAAAAATCTCGCAAAATATTAAAGAATACGCACAAAATACCCTAAATTCCATGATGATGGGTGAGAGTTTGGACGATTTTGAAGCCTTAAAGCAAAAAATAGCTCACGATTTTGCGACTGAGATTAATGAGGCGGATTTTAAGGAGCTTGATTTGGTCGCTTTGGAGGAGAAATTAAGCGAAATTTTGGAACGCTCTTATGAAGAAAAAATGGCACAAGTTGCGAAGGAGCAGTTGAGAAATATCGAGAGAATTTTGTATTTGCAAGTTTTGGATAATGCTTGGAGAGAGCATTTATATCAAATGGATATTTTAAAAACGGGCATAGGACTTAGAGGGTATAATCAAAAGGATCCTTTGGTGGAATATAAAAAAGAAAGCTACAATCTTTTCTTAGAGCTTGTTGAGCGCATTAAATTTGATAGCATTAAGCTACTTTTTAGTGTGCAGTTTTCACAAAAAGAGGTGGAAAATTTAGAGCAAAAGGTAAGCAAGGAAAATGAGGAATTTTTGGAAAATACCGCACAAATAGGTGCGAGTGAGGATAATTTAGGCGAAGCGGAATTTAAAAAAGTGCCTAGAAATGCTCCTTGCCCTTGCGGAAGCGGAAAGAAATTTAAAGAATGCCACGGAAAAAGTGGTCCTAAGAGGGGGTTTTTAGCTTAAACTTCTTTAAGATTTCGAAAGGTTAAACAAAATGGCAAATGAAAAACATACGGAAAATTTAATACTTAATGCTTTTGAGGCAAAGCTTGGTAAAAATGAAGATTTTTCGCTTTTTATGCAAAGTGTAGATAAAGAAATTTCAGCTCTTATAAAGGCTTTTAAGGAAGCGGGTGGTAAGCCTGATCTTTGTGATATAGAGGATTTTTCAAAAGGTGGAAATGGTATAGCACAGCCTGATTTTATAGCGCTTTTTGATAGGGATAAGGATACAATTTTTATTTGTGAGTGTAAAAAGGGAGCAAATTTTCATAGGAGTGCGAATTTGAATAAACCCAAATCTTACGCACTTGATGGGGTGATTTACTATGCTAAGTTTTTACAAAAGTATTTTAATGTTATAGCCCTAGCTGTCAGCGGAACGAAAGAGCTTAAAAGCACGGCTTTATATTTTCCCAAAAGTGCTAATTTAAGCTATGATGAAAAGGTATTTTTAAAGACAGAAAATATCATTTTAAATCCCTTAAACTATCTAAAGCTTTTAAAAGGCGAGAGATTAAGCAGGGAATTTTCTCTTTCTAAGGTGAGCTTGTTAGCTTTGGAATTTCACGATACTTTAAGAGAGATTAAGATTAGCGAAAGACATAAGCCTATTTTTATTGCAGGACTTTTACTTGCTTTAGAAAATGATGATTTTAGGAGGGATTATTATGCTTTTAATTCTTTTAATACGCTTTATTCTAGCCTTAGACTTGCTTTAAATGAAGTGTTAAATAAGGCAGATTTGACAAATAAAAAAATAAAAAATATAGAAAACGCCATTAATGAAGTGGAAAATAATGTCAAGCTTAAAGAAAAGCATTTGATTGAAAAAGGCTCTATTTTTTGGTATCTTAAAGAGCTTGATATGAAAATTAGACCTATGATTAATCACGCGAATTCAAATTTAGACGCACTAGGTATTTTTTATCACGAATTTATCAAATACACAGGTGGCGATGGTAAGGGGCTTGGCATAGTGCTAACCCCTGCGCATTTGAGTGAATTTATGTGTGAAATAGCTGGGGTCAATAAGAAAAGTAAAGTTTTAGATATTTGTTGCGGTTCGGCTTCTTTTCTTGTTTCGGCTATGGTTTTGATGATAAAACAAGCAAACGAAAAAGAAGCTTCGCAGATAAAAAAAGAGCAAATTTATGGCATAGAGCTTGACCCTGATCTTTATACTTTGGCTAATACCAATATGATTATGCGGCGTGATGGTAAGAGTAATATTTATCAAGGCGATTGCTTTAATGAGGAATTTGACAAGCTAAAGGGCGTTTGTAATGTGGGGATTTTAAATCCTCCTTATTCTCAAAAAGATAAAAGCGAGCTGGAATTTGTGGAGAGGCTTTGCGAGTTGATTGTTCCTGGGGGGTTGGTTTGCGTTGTTGTGCCTTTATCTTGTGCTATTGGGAATAAATTTAAACTTGAAAGGGAAAGACTTTTTAAAAAGCATTCTCTTTTAGCGGTGTTTTCAATGCCAGATGATATTTTTTATTCTAATAATGCCAACACAAATACCTGCGTTATGCTTTGGCAAGCCCACACGCCTCATTATATCAATGTTAATTTAAGAGAAAAAGAGCTTTTGGACGAGGAAAATATAAGAAATTTTACCTATTTTGGTTTTTATAAAGACGATGGTTTTGTGAAGGCTAAAAAGCTGGGAAGGATTGATAAATATAATAGATGGCAAAAAATTAAAAAAGAGTGGATAGAAAATTATCAACTTAAAAAGCAAATTGACGGCTTAAGCATAATTAAAAAAGTAACGCATTTAGATGAGTGGTTAGCTGAGGCTTATATTAAAACGGATTATTCTAAGCTTACTAGGGAAGATTTTGAAAAGACCGTGAGGGATTATTTGGCACATCTTATAAAATGGAATTTAAATGATAAAGGTTAAAGATTTATTTGATATTAAAACGGGTGGGGATTTGTGGATTGAAAAGGAAACAAAGGGAGAAATTCCTGTTGTAGCACTTGGTTTTGAGGATAATGGCATTGTTGGTTTTATAAAAAAAAATACAAAGCACAAGCTCTACCCAAAAGGCTCTATTACAGTGGCTGGTTGGGCTGGCGGTTTAAAAGCGTTTGTGCAAGAAAGGGATTTTTATGTGAGGGGCAGAGTTAAAATTTTAATCCCTAAAAATTCAAATATGCTTCTAAGTGAAAAGCTATTTTATTGCACTTGCTTAAATCAAAATTCATTCCGTTTTGCTTATGGGCGTAAGTCGTCTGCTGATAAATTGGCGGATTTATTACTGCCAAGTAAAATTCCTCTGTGGGTTTATAATTTAAATATTAGTGATTTGAAGAAAAAATTTATTTCAAAAACTAGAACACAATTTGATTTAGAGCTTTCCACTTGGCGTGAATTTAAAATGGTAGATATTTTTGAAAAAATCATAAGAGGCAAGAGGCTTAAAAGCGAGGACAGAGAACACGATTTAAATGAAAAACAAACGCTTTATTTTTCGGCATCAGAGCTTGATAATGGCTTGACAGATAAAATTACAAATCCCGTTTTTGTGGAGAAAAACGCTTTAATCTATACGACCTTTGGAGATTGTTTTTATGTGGAAGGTGAATTTAGTGCTAGTGATGAGATTAATATCTTTAAACATTCTAAAATGGATAAATACTCAGCTCTTTTTATTGCTACAATCATTTCTCAAAACAAATATCGTTACCGCTTTGGCAGAAAAGCTTTTTTTAACAAATTTGAAAATGAGTTTATTAAATTGCCCGCCCTTAAAGAAAAAGGCGAGATGAAGCCTGACTTTGCTTTTATGAGTGCGTATATCAAAACTTTAAAATATAGTGAGTTTATATGACGCGTTATCTACTTTTTAAATACCTTCGTTTTGATAAAGAGCAACCTTTTATCAATCTTTCTATGCTTTTGGCGTTTTTGGGTGTGTGCGTGGGGCTTTGTGTGCTTTTGGTCGCTATGGCGATAATGAACGGCTTTGATAAGGAATTTCAAAAACGCTTTTTTGTGATGAATTATCCCATTACCATAATGCCGAAATTTTACGCACCCGTTGATGATGAATTTGTAGCGGAGTTAAGGCGTGAATTTCCACATTTGCTTTTTAGTCCCTATCTTAGCACTCAAGTCATCGCTAAGGGGGATAATCGTTTTGAGGGTGGGGTTGTTTTTGGTGTGAATTTTGAAGAGGAGAAGAAGATTAATGAGGTTGTTAAAGATGCCCTCAAAGATACGAATTTAAGCTCCTATGACATACTCATAGGTGGGGCTTTAGCGGAGGAATTTCGCCTTAAAAAAAATGATAAACTTTCCTTAATCTTTTCAAATTTAAATCCTAGTGGCTTTTCTCTCACTCCTACGACTAAGCGTTTTGATGTGAAGGCTAAGTTTAATTCCGGGCTTATTTTTTACGATAAGGCTTATATGTATGTTAAGGCAGAGGCGCTTAGAAAGGTTTTAGGCGTGAAAGAGGGCTATGATGGTGTGCATATTTATAGTGAAAATGCTTTTGAAGATATAGAAAAACTTAGGGCTTATTTGGGGCAGGATTATGCCACCATAGGCTGGTGGGAGCAAAATCAAAATTTCTTCTCCGCCCTAGAGCTTGAAAAAAGGGCTTTATTTATCGTTTTAATGCTCATTATCCTTGTTGCTGGGCTTAATATAGTAAGTTCGCTTTTAATGATAGTGATGAACCGCCGCAGTGAAATAGCCCTTTTACTCGCACTTGGTGCAAGTAAAAAGGAGATTAAAAAAAGCTTTTTTGCTCTTGGTATGCTAATAGGGGGTAGTGGTATGGTGTGTGGGGTGATTTTAGCCTTTGTAGCTTTGTGGCTTTTGGGGAATTTTGACCTTGTGTCCTTACCTGCTGATGTATATGGCACTTCAAAATTACCGCTTGATTTATCTATTTTAGATTTTATTTTAACCTTAATGGGAGCTTTATTTATCATTGCTCTTTCTTCATTTTACCCTGCAAAAAAGGCGACTGAAGTGAATATTTTAGATACTTTAAGAAATGAATAATTTAAAAAGGACGAAAAATGATTTTTATCGATGCGTGTTTTAAGAGACAAACGCCCTATACTCCTGTGTGGATGATGCGTCAAGCAGGAAGATATTTAAGCGAATATATGGCAGTTAGAAAGAGTGCGGGGGATTTTCTTTCGCTTTGTAAGGATTATAAAAAGGCTAGTGAGGTAAGTTTGCAGCCTGTGGATATTTTGGGCGTGGATGCGGCAATTATTTTTTCTGATATTTTGGTCGTGCCTTTAGAAATGGGGCTTGAGCTGCGTTTTGAAAAAGGCGAGGGACCCGTTTTTAGCACTCCACTCCAAAATAAAGAAGATTTAGATAAACTTGATGATTTAAGTGCGGTTAAAAAGCTTCATTATGTCTATGACGCTCTTTCTTTGACAAGGGAAAAACTCCCAAAAGATAAAGCTTTGATAGGATTTTGCGGGAGTGCTTGGACTATCGCTACTTATATGATAGAGGGTAGGGGGAGTAAAAATTATGCAAAATGCAAAAAAATGCTTTATCAAAATCCTGAGCTTTTACATCAAATTTTAAGAAAATTAAACGAAGTATTGAAATTATATTTGGAGGAGCAAATTAAAGCTGGAGCAAATGCAGTGCAAATTTTTGACAGCTGGGCTGGGGCTTTAGAGGAGGGGGCGTTTTTTGAATTTTCTTTTTCTTATATGTGTGAGCTTAGTGCGTATCTTAAACGAAAATATCCGCATATCCCTGTGATAGTTTTTCCAAAGGGTGTGAGTGGGTATTTGGATAAAATTGAGGGGGAATTTGATGTATTTGGGGTGGATTGGAGCACTCCGCTTGATTTAGCAAGGGATAAACTTTCTCATAAATTTACTTTGCAAGGCAATATGGAGCCTTGTAGGCTTTATGATAAAAATGCCATAAAAAAGGGCGTAGAGCAAATTTTGCAAATAATGCAGGGCAAGGCGCATATTTTTAATTTAGGTCATGGAATTCTCCCTGATATCCCTGTGGAAAATGCGAAATACTTCATTAAACTTGTGCAAGAAAGCTCTAAAAAATGATGATTTTTGGTCCTGTGAATTCAAGGCGTTTTGGACTTTCTTTGGGGGTGGATTTAAGCGGAGCGAAAAAGCAGTGTAATTTTGACTGCGTGTATTGTGAGCTTGAAGCGGCAAAGCCTATGAAAGAGCAAGAGAGTGTTTTGAGTGTGGAGGAAATTCTAACAGAACTTAAAGCTGTTTTAAAAAAAGATGTGAAATTTGATGTTTTGACCCTGACTGCTAATGGCGAACCTAGTCTTTATCCGTATTTAAAAGAGTTAATTTTAGAGCTTAAAAAGCTTATTAAAGATAAGAAAATTCTCATCTTAAGCAATGGCACGGCGGTTTTAGATGAGGAAAAAATACAAGCTTTAGTGCTATGCGACATTGTTAAATTTAGCTTAGATAGTGCAAATGAAAAAACTTTTTATAAGATAGATAGAGCTTTAAAAGGGATTGATTTAAGCAAGATGATAGAAAAAATGGCGGAATTTAGGGCTAAGTTTAGCGGTGCTTTGGTAATGGAAATTTTGATAGTTAAGGGCTTTAATGATAATGAGGAGGAATTTATCTTGCTTAACGATGCTCTAACTAAAATCGCACCTATGAGAGTGGATTTAAGTAGCATAGATAGACCTCCTGCTTATGCGGTGAGTGGGGTCGATGAAATGAGGCTTTTGGAGCTTAGTGAGCTTATTAGCTCTGTGCCTGTTTTTATAGCAAAAAGACATAAAGCCATTTTAAGCTTTAGTGAGGAAGAGCTTTTAAAAACTTTGCGTTTGCGTCCTCAAAGTGAGCTTGATGTGGAGTGTTTTGATACAAAGAGTAAGAGAAATTTGCAAACTTTGCTTGAAAAAGGACAAATAAAAAGCGTTAATCTTGCTGGAGTGAAGTTTTATAAAGCCTAGCTAAATCAACACAAGCTTTTATCGTTGCTTCTTTGGCTAGACTAAATTGCAAGCCTTTAAGATTTTTCGCTGTGCTTTGTCCTATGGCGATGAAGTGATCTTTTGGGTGTGCTTTGTAAGTTTTTAAAAAATTTAAGACACTATGTGGAGAGGTTAAGATAAAAATAGCGGGTTGTTTTAGCTCTATTTTGCAGGCTTTAAAGACATTTTCATAAACAATTACTTCTTTTAGCTTTACGCCGTAGTTTTGTAAATCTTCGTTGAGCTTTGAGGCGATATTTTTGCCCCTAAGATAAAGACATTTTTGTCCTTTTAATTCGTCCTTAAATTCGTCAAAGAGTGTTTTTCCATAAGCAAGTGATGGAATTTTTATCTTTGTGAAGCCGAGTTTTTTTGCTTCTTTTGCCGTTTTTTCTCCCACGGCATAAATTTGTAAGGTAAAATTAAGCTTTATTTTTGCTCTTTCTAAGGCTTTGACGGCGTTTTTTGATGTTAAAATAAGAGCATTAAAATCTTTTAAATTGACATTAAAATCGAAAAAATTTATCTCATTTAAGATAAGATTTTCCACGCCCTTAAATTTCGCTTCATTTAAGAGATAAATTTTCACACACAGCCTTTTTTAAAGTTTTTGCGGCTTGATAAGGATTTTTAGCGTTCATAATCGCCCTTACCACCGCCACCCCACCAAGCTTAATGCCTCTTAAATCCTTAATAACCGCCTCATCAATACCACCGATTGCCACGACACTTATGGGTGAGTTTTCACAAATTTCACGCAAATTTTGAAGACTTAAAACGCTACTTTCTTTAGTCGGCGTTTTCTTAATCGCCCCACAGCCTAAATAATCCGCCCCCTCAATGCTTTCAAGTTTCTTTAAGCTTTTAAGACTTAAGCCTATGATTTTATCTTTTCCTAGAATTTTTCTTGCGATTTGTAGGGGTAAATCCTCTTGTCCCAAATGCACTCCATCAGCATCTAAGGCTAGAGCAAGGTCGATTCTATCGTTGATGATGAGAGGAATTTGGTATTTTTGGCAGAGTTTTTGAGCTTTTAAACCTAGAGTAAAAAAATCTCTTGCATTAAGATTTTTTTCTCTAAGTTGTATAAGGCTAACCCCTCCTTTTATCGCACTTTCAAGCACATTTAAAAATTTTTCATCGCTTAAATTTCCACGGCTTGCGACAAGATATAAGCTTAAATCAAGCATTAAAAGCCCAAAAATGATTTGTCGGTCCGCAACCCTTACCCAAATTCAAACTATAATCAATCGCCCCCCTCACATAGTTCTTAGCCTCTCTTACACTCTCAAGCTCTGTTTTACCAAGTGCTAGATTTGAAGCTATGGCAGAGCTTAGTGTGCAGCCTGTGCCGTGCGTATTTTTGGTTTCTATGCGTTCGCCTTTTAAAATGTGAATTTGCTCTCCGTCAAAAAAAACATCGTTGGCATTTGTTTCACTATGTCCGCCCTTGATTAAAACGGCTTTAG
The DNA here is from genome assembly GCF_900637395.1 of Campylobacter upsaliensis. Lineage (NCBI taxonomy): Bacteria > Pseudomonadati > Campylobacterota > Epsilonproteobacteria > Campylobacterales > Campylobacteraceae > Campylobacter > Campylobacter upsaliensis. Next base: position 563,159 of record NZ_LR134372.1, read on the forward strand.
CACCCTTAGTGTGAAGATATTTAGCCGCTTTTATCATCTCTTCTTCATTTTGGATTTTAAAGCCACTTAAAAACTGCGCTTCTGGGATATTTGGCGTGAGTATATCGGCAAATTGCAGGATATTTTCTTTAAAAAATTCGCAGCACTCACTAGGCATTAAGGCAAAGCCATTTTTAGCAAACATCACAGGGTCAATCACGACATTTTCAGGCTTAAAACGCTCTAAATTTTCCCTTACGCAAAGCATTAGCTCCTTGCTCCCTATCATACCGATTTTAACAGCCTTAGGAGGGATATCCTCAAACACTGCTAAAAATTGCTCTTCAACGCATTTAATAGGCACATTATGCACGCTAATCACTCTTGCGGTATTTTCCGCTACTACGCTTAAAATCACACTCATACCAAAAAGCTTATACGCACTAAAGGTTTTTAAATCTGCTTGCACACCAGCCCCTCCGCTACAATCGCTTCCTGCTATGGTTAAAATAGGGATTAACTCACTTCCTTTTGCTTTCATTATATATCCTTTATAAACTTATTTGTTTGACATCTTCGTAAGTTAAACTTTCTTTTTCTAGTAAAAGTTTAGCTAAATTTGCAATGAGTTCTTTTCGTGTTTTTAGAAATTCCTTCACTTCACTTTTTTCTTTTTCTAAATTTTTCTCTTCTATCATATTAAAGCTTAACATAAATTCGACAAGTTCTTTGATTTTCATAAAGTCTTGTTGTGAATTTGTGTAGCTTTCATTATATAAAAGTTTCATCGCCATAAAGCCTGCAAGGTGTGTTTTGATTTTATTTAAAAGCTCGGATTTTGATTTGATGTTGGATTCATATTCTTTAAAGCGGTCCTCAATGAGCGTGATTTTATCAAATTTCACATCAAAATAATACGCACATAAGGCTTTTGCCGCTTGGTAATGGGCTTGAATTTGTTTTTCTTTTTCGCTTAAATTTAGAATTTTTCTCTTGCCTAAAAGCACCTTATTTAAAACCGCGTAAAAATCATTATCCTCGACTAAATCGCTCCCCCGTCTTAACGCATTAATAGCGGCTTCATTGACAAGGGTTTCAAGTCCTGCACCACTAAAGCCTACGCTTAATTTAGCTATTTTTTCTAAATCAACTTGATTTTTCTTATTTTTCATATAAATTTCTAAAATTTTAAAGCGGTCTTTAAAGTCTGGTAAAGAAAGAAAAATGCGTCTATCAAAGCGTCCTGAACGCAGCAGTGCTTCGTCCATTAGTTCGATTTTATTTGTCGCGGCGATGACGATGACGCCGCTATTGTCCTCAAAGCCGTCCATTTGGGTTAAGAGTTGATTAAGCGTGCTATCTCTTTCGCCGTTTGAAAGCTCATTTCTAGCCTTACCCACTGCGTCAATCTCATCGATAAAAATGATGCTTGGCGCCATCATCTTAGCACGAGAGAAAAGTTCTCTCACCCTTTTTGCACCCATTCCTACATAAATTTCGACAAAACTTGAGCCTGATTGATAAAAAAAGGGCACTCCAGCCTCACCAGCCACAGCTTTTGCGATGAGTGTTTTACCAACTCCTGGTGGACCTATCATTAAAACGCCTTTTGGCATTTTGACGCCAAATTCTTTGTATTTTTGAGGATTTTTAAGAAAATCGACAAGCTCATTAAGTTCCATTTTGACTTCATTAACTCCTGCGACATCATTAAAGGTAACGCCTGAAATGACGGGCTTTATGGAGTTAAGTGGTTCTTGTAAAGAGGAAGTTTGGGTAGGATTTATGGGAAATTTTTGCATTTCTTTTTTGCGGCGAAAAAGATTAAAGCTTATTAACAAGGCTAATAAAAACACTAAAAAGATGAATAGTATCCAAGCGCTATAATCTCTTTTCACCTCCACAGGCACATTTGCTAAAAGCTCTTTAAGATCTACGCCGTCTTTTATGATGACATAATGATCTCCTGCGGCTTTGAGTAAAATTTCATCTCCATCAATAATGGCTTTTTGGATAAGCTTTTGCTCCAAAAGGCTTTGATATAGAGCTTTATCTATGAATTTGGGCTCATTTTTAAAATACACTATGGCTAAAAGCACACATAAAATCCCAAAAGAAAAAAGTATGATTTTGTTATTTTTCATTATATCCTCGTTTCGTTAAATTCCTCTTTGACTTCGTAATTTTCGATATTTAGCCACATTTTGCTTAATTCTTTTTCACTTTTGATTTTGATTTTATTAAAAAATTGATCATAGCCTTCATAAAAGCCGTTTTTTTCGCTTTCTATTAGCACTTCAAGTTTGACTTTATTTGCCTTTCTAAATTCAAAATTATTTTTTTGCACTATGGCTTTAAGGGTGTTAAGCCTTTCTTTAGCAAGGTCGCCTTTTATGGTATTTTTAAGGGTGGCGGAGTGGGTATTATTACGCGGAGAAAAGATAAAAGCGTGAAGATGAGTGAGCTTAAATTCTGTAAAATTTCTCAAAGCTTCTTGCCAAAGCTCCTCGCTTTCTCCGGGATGCCCTACGATAAAATCCGTCCCCAAAGCAAAGCCCTTAAAAGCAAGGGTTTGAAAAAGCTTTAAGTCATCTTTTGTATGACTTCTACGCCGCATAATGCGTAACATCGTCTCGCTTGTGTGTTGCAAAGCTATATGAAGATGTCTTTCAAGCAATTTTTCATCTAAAATTTCCATAAAACTTTCGTCAATTTGTGCAGGCTCTAAGCTCCCTAAACGAATGCGTTTTAGCCCTGAAATTTGCATCATTTTTTGTAAAAGTTTGCCTAAGCTTGTGCCGTCTTTTAAGCCGTAAGAGCCTATATTTGTGCCTGTTAGGACGATTTCTGTGTAGCCATTTTGAATTAAAATTTTAATTTGTTCTAATAAATCGCTTTCTTTGACGCTTCTTGACCTGCCGCGAACACTAGGTATTATGCAATAAGAGCAGTTAAAATCGCAGCCTTCTTGAATTTTCACAAAGGCTTTTGTGTGATTTTCATAATCTTTAACAATGTCCTTATCGATGAAATTTAAATTGCCAAGTTCATAAAAACGCTTTTTTTCTTTTAAAAATTCATTGATTTTAGCTTTATTTGACGCACCCAAAACACCAAAAATCGCCCCACCATCTAAAAGTTCCTTCCCCTTGCTAACTGCCGCACAGCCTGTTAAAATTACTTTAATATTGTTTTTCTTAAGATGATTGATATAAGTTTTTAAGCCGCTATCAGCACCATTTGTTACCGTGCAAGAATTAATAAGGACAATGTCGGCTTCTTTTTCATCATTTGTCAGCTCAAAGTCTTTAATATAGCCCTTTATTAGCTCACTATCATAAATATTTGTCCTGCAACCAAAGGTTTTTAAAAAAATTTTAGACATCAAAATCCTTTAAAAGCTCTTTTGGCATAGCATTTTGCCTTTTGTCTAAATAGAGATTTTGACTTGGATAGGCGATTTTAATATCCTCGTGTTTGACTAGTTCGGTAATTAATTCTTTGCTTATCACGCTTCTTAAATTTAATGCGGCATAAGAATTTGTCATATACCAAGCAGAAAGCCTTATCCCCCAGTGTTCGAAAAAAATGTAAATTTTAGGCTCGACTTTGGGATTTTTAATGCTATATTCATTTTGTAATCTATACATCGCTTTTTTGGCAAGTTCGGTATAGGGTTTGGCTTGTTTGGTAACGATTTGCTCCATAATGTCCTTAGCCTTTTCTAAATTTGAGTCAAAACTTATGGTAATATCAATGCCATCTAGCACGGTTTTCATTCCGTGATGGGTATAATTTGCGATTAATTGCGTAAAAACATAATTGTTTGGGATAAAGATAATCCGCCCACTGCGGCGATTTTTCATATAAGTTTCTAAGGTCAGGGTCTCATAAATGGTAATTCTTAAAAAAGAAATGTCAATAATATCGCCTATATAAGTGATGTCATTTTGTATCACTTTAATGCGGTCTCCCACTCTCATACTTCCGCCAAAAATAATCACGCACCACCCGAGCATAGACATAAACATATCCTTCATAGCGATGGCAAGTCCAGCCGATGCAAAGCCTAGTATAGTAACAAGATAAGTGATATTTTCTATATAAGCAAAAAGGAGAATTAAAAAGATGATGTTGATATTAATGAAATTAATCACCTTTGTAGCAGTGTAATAACGCTCATTGTCCTTAATGTATTTTTTAGCGATGAATTTTAAAGAAAAAGAGGCGATGATAACTAGGATAATGGCGATGAGGATATTGACCGCTCTTAGCGTTTGCACCTTAATTTCAGCATTAACGCGTGCAATCTCATCTTCGATCTTCTTCTCATACACAGAAAAAGACACTTGCGTAAATTGTAAAGCATTTTCAAATTCGCTTAATTTTTTGTTTGATTCTTTAAGAGCGTTTAAATTTGCTTTATTATTATCAAGCTTGAGTAGTTCCTTAAGCTCGATATTTTTTTCTTTAATTTTTAAAACTAAATTTTCAAATTCTTGGATCTTTAAAATATGTTCATCTCTTTCATCTTTTAATTTTTTAATGTGAGAAAAAGCACCGATGATGGCGAGTGGATTTGTGAGCTTGGGGAGAATTTCTATATTTTCATTAATGCTTAGACTTTGGGTAAAATTGAGATTTTTATAATCTTTTAAAAGTTTGAGTTGTTCTTCTAAATTTGCTATTTTACTCTGCGTAGCGTCTTTTTGTTCGTAGCTTAAATGCTCTTTGTCTAGCTCCTCTCTTAAAATGATAAGCTCATCACTGATTTGCTGATATTTGATGAAATTGTTATAGCGTATATTATAAATACTAGCATCGATAATGGTATTAAGCGTATTGATTTTAGTTTTGCTTTCTAAAATTAAGCTTGTATTAAGCTCAGCAAAGCAAAGCGTGGCTAAAAAAGCTAAGAAAATGATTTTTTTCATATAAAATGCTCCAAGCTTTTTAAAAGTATTGCTTTTGGTATATCTTCTTTTATAACGCCCCTGCCAAGTGGTGCGGCTAAGATGAAGCGAATTTTGTGATTTGCACTTTTTTTATCCAAAAAGAAGGCATTATAAAATTCGTGTATGTTTTGAATTTTATAATGTGTAGGTAGGGCGAATTTTTGCAGAATTTGCTCTATTCTTTCACACTCTTTTTGACTTAAAAGACCAAGTTCATAGCTTAAATGATTAGCCATATTTATACCTATGGCTACGGCTTCTCCGTGAAGATAGCTTTTATAATATGTCTCATTTTCTATGATATGAGCGAAAGTGTGTCCGTAATTAAGTAGCATTCTAACTCCACCTTCTTTTTCATCTTCGGCGACTATTTTGGATTTTAATTCTATGCTTTTTGCGATGATTTTGACTAAAATCGCATCAGCACATTTTGCTTGTAAAAATTCTTGTGCGTCAATTTTTTCTATAAAATCGAGCAAATCTGCCTCAAACATAATTGCCATTTTGATAAATTCTGCCAAACCAGCACTAAGCTCCCTTTGCCCTAAAGTCCTTAAAAACGCACTTTCACAATATACAGCCTTAGGTTGATAAAAAGTGCCGATGAGATTTTTACCAAAATGATTATTAACTCCCGTTTTACCGCCCACAGCCGCATCTACGCAAGCTAAAAGAGTGGTAGGGATATTTATAAATTCAATGCCCCTTTGATAAATGCTAGCTGCAAAACCCCCCATATCGCTTATCACGCCCCCACCAAAGCTAATTAAAAGGCTTTTTCTATCAAGCTTAATATTACACATTTGATTTAAAATTTCTTCAATGGTGCTTAAATTTTTATACTCTTCGCCGTCTTTAACACTGATGATAAAAAGCTCTTCGCACTTGATTTTTTCAAGCAAACTTTTAAGATGAAGTCCTGCGATTTTTGGATTAGTTAAAATGGCAACTTTACCTTTAAAATTTAAATTCAAACCCTCATCAATGAAGACTTTATAAGGATTTTTGACTTTTACTTCTACTTGCATTTTTTTCCTTGTCTAAAAAGCAAATTATAACAAGCTTTAGTCAATTTTTGGTTTTACTTTCATCGCATTTAAAAAGACACTAACGATAATGAGGCTAAAAGCGAAAAGCTCTAGAAAGCTATATTGTGTTTTAAGAAAGAAATACGACATAAAAGCCGCCGCTACTGGCTCAATACACGCTATCATACTAGCCCTTAATGCACCGATATACTCAACTCCCTTTAAATAAAGACAAAATGCTCCTATCGTGCCTATAAAAATGATCCCAGCCAAGGCTAAATAGCCCTTTAAATCAAAGTCATAAGAAGGAATTTTACCAAGCAGTAAAATGAGTAAAATTCCACTAGCAATTAAACTTGCCCAACCCATAAGTAAAAAAATGCCATATTTTTCTATGATATTTCTCGCACAAAGTGAGTAAAATGCTATCCCCAAAGCAGCACCCAAAGCCCAAAAAAGTCCCCAAAAGCTTATTTTAAATTCACTTAAATTCCCTCCTGTGGCGATTAAAAAAAGTGCGCTTAAGATGAGAATAAGGGCAAATATTTCAAGTGTTTTAGGCAAGATTTTGTTTTTAAAGCAAAGAAAAAGCATAATCATTAGAGGTGCGCTATATTGTATCATCGTAGCTGTGCCAGCATCCGTGTAGAAAATAGCCTTAAAATAGCCATATTGCGTTAGCAAAAGTCCAAAAAAAGCGTAGATTAAAAGAGAGAGTAAATGGCTTTTTTGCGTGAAAATTTGCCACTCAAAACGCTTTAAACTTACGATAATCAGCAAAATTCCTGTGCAAAAAAGGCGGTAAAAACTTACCCACTCAACACTATAATGATTTTCAAAAAGATATTCCGCTAACACCCCACTTACAGCCCAAAAAATCCCTCCCAAAACGACAAGAAAAACGCCCATTTTTGTCCTAAATTTAATGTATTTTTGCAATTATACACTAATTTTGGTTTTCAAACTCCTCACACATTTTTTCAAATTCCTTATAATACTTCCACGAATCTACGATGTCAGGACGCGTGGCTTTTAAATCTTTACTTTCATAATCAAGCACTCCTTTTAACTCTTTGCAACACGCTTCATTTTTTTTCAAATGCTCTAAAATATCCTCTGGTTTTAGCATTAGCTCATCTTCTAGCTTAATTCTTTCAAGCAATTTTTCATAAAAATTTTGGATATAATGAAAGGTTTTTTCATAAAGCTTATGATTCTTTAAAAGCTTTTTATAATCGCTCTTTAAAATATAAATGCCTAATTGATTTTGACTTTCTTTTAGTTCGAATTCTTTGCGAAGATCAAGCAAATTTTCATCTTTTTTTAAAATACTAAATTCTATTTTAATCTTACCAATTTTCAAAGTTAGAGGCAGTAAAAAGTGTAAATTTCCTGCAAACATATTTTTGACAAACATATTTTCTTGTTCTTCTGTTGAGAGCTTAATGTTAAAACCAAATTCTAAGGCTAATTTTTGCATAGTTTTTATGGTATTTTGACCCGTAAATTCTTTTACATCTAAGTATTTAAAATCAAGATAAGGAAAATGCTCTTTAAAGGTGTTCCATAAAAAGCATTGATTTTCTAAATGTTTATAAGTTGATGGAAAGTCATAGTTGTAAGGCTCTGGAGCTTTAATCACATCTTCAAAATTATGCTTCAAAGTAAATTCCTTAAGTTTAGCCCACGAAGTTCCCCATTTTCTACCATAGCAATGCTTAATAAGCTCAATGGGGTCTCGCACTAAAACTAAAGCTTTGACCTTTTTATCCATTAAAGACCATAATTTATTTCTATTTTCTATGCTACCATATAAAAGTTCGGAAGTATCGCTAATGCCTACTATATTATTATTTTCTTTAAGTAATCTTTGATAAAAATTATCATATCTTACTTCAGCTACCCCTCCATAAAAATATTCAATTAAATTAAATTGTGCTGACCAAAATAAAAAATGATTCATCGCTAAAGCTCCAGCTCCGTGTGAAAACATCAACACAAACTCATACCTCCTCGGCAAAGGCAAATTCATCTCCCAAGCTTTTTCAGCAGGAATTTTCTCATAATTTAAAATATAATTTTCATCATTAAGCTTGTCAGGGTTTAATAAAGGAGGATAAGGGTGATTAATATCTTCATATTTTTCTTTAAATTCTTTAGAATTAAGCCATAAAGAAACTTCATCAAAATGCTCTAATACAAAAGCCTTATTTAACACAATGACTTCATTTAAAGCCTCATAATGTGTAAGTAAATTTTCTATCAAAGCATAGTTTTTAATAAAAAAATCAAAATCTTCTTCATTTTTAAATTTCAGTTTATCTTTGAGCCTATAAACCCTACTTTCTTTTAAGGCTTTAAATTCTTTTTTAGCTTGTTTGATTTTGCCATAAAGATTAAAATAGGATGCCTTGCTTAATAGAATTTTTCCTAAACGATAGCTTAAATGTGTTTTTACCCATAAAGCTTCATTAAAATCAAAACATTGTCTAAGGGGAGGATAGGCTAGATCTGCTCTTGCAAGCTCAAGTGTTTTTCTAAATTGAGTGAGTTTATGATGAGTTTTTTTGATATGGTAGAGTTTAAAGAGTAAGGATATTATACCCCCCCCCCCCCCCCGTGTTATATTTGATTAATTCTTGACCAAGTTTATAAGAAAGATGATTTTTGATTCTTTGTATGGCTGAGTTTGGATTGGTGATCATAATGCTTCCTTGTTTTTAAGATAAATGAGAGGGGATTATATCAAAAAAAAAATGAAATCAATGCTGTTTAAGTTTAAAAAAAATCATATTTTATTCACAGGCTTTTCACGCTGTGAAAATTGCCTTAAGATACTATAAAATAGAGCTTTAAGTTTTGAAAAATATGAAAAAAAATTTATTGTTTTTTAAGTTTTATTATGAATTTGTGAAAAATCGTATTTCAATCAAGCTTTAAAACAAATTTAAATAATCTTAAAGTATCATTGCAAAATTATTTTGCATAAAGGAGAATTAATGTTATCAAGTGAAGTGGTGAAGCTTTTAAATGAGCAAATTAACAAAGAAATGTATGCTGCAAATTTGTATCTTGCTATGAGTTCTTGGTGCTATGAAAATAGTTTTGAAGGTGCGGGAGCGTTTTTGTTTGCCCACGCGAGTGAGGAGAGTGAGCATGCTAAACGCCTTATTACTTATCTTAATGAGACAGATTCTAAGGTCGAGCTTGAGGCTGTAGGAAAGCCTGAACAAAATTTTGCCTCTTTGCTTGATGTTTTTGAAAAAACTTTCGCACACGAGCAAGGTATCACTAAGTCTATCAATAATCTAGTCGACCATATGTTGGCGCACAAGGATTATGCGACTTTTAATTTCTTGCAGTGGTATGTGAGTGAGCAGCACGAGGAGGAGGCTCTTTTTCGTGGGATAGTCGATAAAATCAAGCTTATGAGTGATAATGGCAATGGACTTTACCTAGCCGATCAATACATTAAAACTTTAATAGCTGATAAGTCCTAAATTTAGGACTTATCAGATTTTTTATGATTTATTTTTCTTTAGAATTCAGCATTTTAATGATAGTGTTTTTTGCCTGCTATTGGTTTTTTAAAGATAGCTTTAGACTGCAAAATGCTATGATTTTGTGTTTTTCTTATTGTGTTTATAGTTTGATTAATCCGCTTTTTTCGCTGATTTTACTTGTTTATACCTTTTTTATTCATTATTTTGCTCTTTTAATTTTTGTGAGGCGTAAAAAATACATTTTTTTAACTTGTCTATTTTTTGTAATTTTAAATCTTTGCGTGTTTAAGTATTTCCCTAGTATTAAGGGCGATTTGGATACGCTTTTATTTTATCTTGGTTTGGATTTTATTAATTTTGATATTATTTTTCCTATCGGTATAAGTTTTTATGTGTTTAATTCTATAACCTATCTTGTCAGCGTTTATAAAAATCATAAGCTGGTAAGCTTTTTTGACCTTGCTTTTTATCTTTCTTTTTTCCCAACATTGCTTTTAGGTCCTATTATGAGGAGCGATTATTTCTTCTCTCAAGCCCATCAAACGCGTGAATTTAAAAATGCAAATCTTATCATCGTTTTGCTACTTTTTGGGATTGTTAAGAAGGTTTTGATTGCGAATTATTTGGGGATTTATGCGAAAAAAATTCTTAATGATCCAAGCTCTTATAATTTTGCCGAGCTTTTAAGTGCGATTTACGCTTATGCGGTGCAAATTTATTGTGATTTTAGCGGTTATGTGGATTTAGTTTGTGCTTTTGCTTTGATGTTAGGCTTTATTTTACCGATTAATTTTAATATGCCTTATCTTGCGAGAAATCTTAAGGATTTTTGGGCGAGGTGGCACATTAGTCTTTCGACTTTTATAAGAGATTATATTTATATTCCTTTAGGGGGTAATAAAAAGGGCTTGGTTAGGACAAATGTTAATATACTTATCGCTTTTATACTTTCTGGAATTTGGCACGGAAATACGATTAATTTTCTCATTTGGGGTATTTTGCACGGCTTTGGAGTTGTGTTTTTACATTTGGTAGCTCTCACGCCTTTTAGTCTTAAAAAATTTGCCTTTGTGGGGCGTTTTATAACCTTTCATTTTGTTTGTTTTGCGTGGATCTTTTTTTATTATAAGGACTTAAATGAAGCTCTTGATTATCTTAATTCTTGCTATGAGAATTTTTTCTTACCTTTAAAATATGAGGATATTTATATTTTAATTGCCTTTGTAGTGCTTTTCATCACCTATCCTTTGTTTATTAATTTTAAGGATTATTGTGTGAGAATTTTAAATCTTACGCCGTTTTTGCTAAAGCCTTTCATCATCGCTTTTATTTTACTTTTGGTGTTTGCTTTTATGCCAAGCGGAATGCCTGAATTTATTTATTCGAGTTTTTAATGCAAGTTATTAAATTTTTATTTATCTTGATTGTGGTTTTTGTTTTGGTCGTTTTGGTGATGAATAAAAGCATTAGTTCTTATTTAGAGCAAAAATATCACATTATTTTTTATCCACAAAATGACATTTTAAACGAAGCAAATGCCTTAAAAGTTAAGCTCGAGCAGGTGCGTATGATTTTGAGTAATGAAAGCATAAACACAGAATTTGAAACGGAAAAAGAAGAAAATTTAAATGTCAAAGAAGAGCAGAATTTAAGCCTAGCTTTAGAAAAGCCTGAAGCTATCATAGAGCCTGAAGCAAATATTAGTTTTATTGATAATACCAAATTTGAAATTAGCCTTAATGAGGAATTTTTACTCATAGGCGATTCTTTAATGCAAGGCGTTGCGGTGGCGTTAAATAAGGACTTGAAAAAATTAGGCTTAAAGGTTGTGGATTTAAGTAAGCAAAATACAGGACTTTCTTATAAGTCTTATTTTGACTGGGCTAAGGAGACGACTAAGACCTTGCAAAATAATAAAAATATTAAATATTTGGTTGTTTTGCTTGGGGCGAATGACCCTTGGGACATTAAAAAGGGCGGAATTTATCATCGTTTTAATTCTAAATCGTGGCTTGAAATTTACACCCAAAGGGTTGATGAAATTTTAAAAATCGCCACAGAACACAATATAAAAGTTTTATGGTATGAAATCCCCCCTGTAAAAAAGGAGGATTTAAATAAAAAACTTAGTATTTTAAATCAAATTTATAGCCAAGAAATCTTAAAAAATAAGGGCATTTTTATTAATACTAAGCTCTTTTTTAGTAAAAATGACGCTTATTCAGCCTATATCAAAAATGAAAATAATAAAAGCATTAAAGTAAGAAGTGATGATGGGGTGCATTTTACGCCAAGTGGAGCAAAAGAAATGTCAAAACTTCTGCTTGAATATATCAAATTAAAGGATAATAATGCGAGTTTTTAGGCTTTTGATTCTTATTTTAAGCCTTAGCTTAAGTCTTAAGGCGGATTTAAATGAAGAAATTGAAAGCATTTTAAAGCAAAGTACGGATTCTAAGGCTTTTAAAAATTATGTTGCAAAAAAAGATCTTAAAAAACTTGAGAAAAAATACAAAGCAAAAAAGGACTTTGGCATACGAATTTACGGCGATTCTCATATGGCGGCGGATTTTTTCCCTAGAGTGATAAGGGATTATTTATTACGCTCAAATGCCGTTGGTTTTGCCTATGCTTTACAGCCTAAATACCAGCAAAATCTTAATTTAACTTATGAATTTAAAAATTTTAGCCTTTTAAATTCTAAAAATGATAAGCAGCATAATTACCCCTTAGGAGGTATCATTGCAAGAGCCGATAAAAAGGGTGCCATAATTAAATTAAATACTAAGTTAGAAACAAAGGAATTTAAGGTTGGCTTTCTTTTTAAAGCTCCATTTTCTCAAAATGCTTTTAGCGTAAAAGATGCGAAAGATAAAAGCTTTATTCTACGCTCAAATGCTAAGGATAAATGGTCGTATAAAGAAGTCATTTCCACTTTTCCCTTAAAAATTACTGCCTTACAAGAAAAAGCCGAGCTTGGAGGCTATTTCATAATGGATAAAAATGAGCGTAATATCTTCTTAGATACCATAGCGATTAATGGTGCAAGAAGCGATTTGTGGAAAGACTGGAATTTAGATGTTGTGAAAAAAGAATTAGGCGTTTTAAAAAATGACTTAATTATTCTTGCTTATGGCTCAAATGATGCCTTATTAAAGGACTTTAATGCGGTGGAATTTAAGAAAAATTATAAAGATTTTTTTAAAATTTTAAGAAGGGAAAATAAAAATGCCATTTTTATACTTATATCCCCTCCAACCGTAACGCAAAAAAAGGGTAAAAACTATATCTTAAGCCCTAATTTTCACGCTGTTAAAAAGGCTATTTATGAATTAGCTAAGGAGGAAAAAACGCTTTTGTTTGATATGCACGAATTTATGCAAGAAAGTGGCACTAAAGCCCTTTGGATAGAAAAAAAACTTTCTTTAAAAGATGTGCATTTAAGCGTTAAAGGTTATGAGCTTATGGCGAAAAAAATGCTTGATGAGCTTAGAAAATTTTTTGATTAGTGAAATTATTTTAAGGAAAATAGATGTTATTAATTGCGATTTTATGTCTTTATACGGCTTTTTTTGCTTTGATTTCTTATCTACAAATTCGTTTTTTGGAGCAAGAAAGAGAGAAAAAGGCAGAAATTTTAAATGAGGAAGAGTATAAAAGGGCGGCAGATATTGCCATTGAAAATGAAAAATTTGAACTTTTTTCTAATTTTTATAGCCTTATCATCAATATAGCTTGGCTTGGCTTTGGCTTTGCCTATCTTAAAAGTCTTTTGATTAGCGAAAATTCAAAGCTTGAAAATACCTTATTTTTATTAGCTTTTTTGGTGCTAATGGCTTTATTTAATTTGCCTTTAAGCATTTATAAAGATTTTGTGAAAAATAAAGCACAAGGCTTTTCAAATATGAGCGTGAGCCTTTTTATAAAAGATAGTTTGAAATCTTTAGCCTTGCTTCTTATCTTTGGTTTTGCAATTATTTATGTTTTGCTTTTATGCTATGAATTTTTGGGAGCTTTATGGTGGCTTGGGGCTTTTGCTTTTTCTTTTTGTGTGATTTTAGTGATCAATCTTATCTATCCCACTTTAATCGCCCCACTTTTTAATAAAATGCAAAAGCTTGATGATGAAAATTTATTAAGTAAAATTGAAAATTTAATGAAACAATGTGGCTTTAGTGCAAACGGCGTTTATGTCATCGATGCAAGTAAGAGAGATAAGAGGCTTAATGCTTATTTTGGCGGACTTTTTAAGAGCAAAAGAGTGGTGCTTTTTGACACGCTTTTAAAGGCTTTGGGTGAAAAAGAGCTTTTAGCCGTTTTGGGACACGAGCTTGGACATTTTGTGCATAAGGATATTTTAAAAGCCCTTATAAGTGGAGCTTTGATGCTTTTTATACTTTTCTTTCTTTTTGCTAATTTGCCTGAATTTTTTTACACTCAAAGTGGTTTAGAGGGCGTTAATGCAGGCATTTTTGCTCTTTTGCTTATTTTTGGCTCTATTTTTACTTCTCTTGTGTCTCCTTTACTCAATCTTTTAAGCCGTAAAAATGAATTTGCGGCTGATTTACACGGAGCAAAATTAAGCTCAAAAGAAGATATGAAAAATGCTCTCATCGCCCTTGCGAAGGAAAATAAAGCCTTTGTGAAAACAAGTAAAATTTATACTATTTTTCATCTTTCACATCCTAGCATTAGCGAGAGACTTAAGGCACTTTCTTGAAAATTAAAGAGGCTTTAAGTCTTGCTAAAATAGAGCTTAAAGAAAAGGCTAATGAGGCTTTATTTATCTTATGTGAGCTTTTGCAAAAGGACAGAACTTGGCTTTTTTTAAATGAAAATTTGGACTTTGATGAGAGTGAGTATTTTGAGCTTATAAGGCGTTTTAAGGAGGGTGAGCCTTATGAATATCTTTTTAAAAAAGCAGATTTTTACGGCTTGGAATTTTACATCGAAAAGGGCGTTTTAATCCCGCGTTATGATAGTGAAATTTTACTTGTTAAGCTTTTGGAATTAGTCCAAAAAGAAAAATTACAAAATGCCCTTGAAATAGGCTTTGGAAGTGGTGTTTTAAGCATTATTTTAGCGAAGAATTTAAAGTTTAATATTAAGGCTTGTGATATTAATGAAAAGGCTTTAAAAATCGCCCTTAAAAATGCTAAAAAACACGAAGTTTTAATCGATTTTGTTTTAAGTGATTTTGAAAAGCTTGATGTAAAGGAGGATGAGTTTGACTTGATTTTTTCAAATCCTCCCTATATTAAAAATTCCTATCCTCTTGATAAATGGGTGCAAAATGAGCCTAAAAACGCTCTTTTGGGGGGAGAGAAGGGTTATGAAATTTTAGAAAAAATCATCATCTTTGCTTATCAAAAAGAAGCGAAATTTCTAGCTTGTGAATTTGGCTACGATCAAAAAGAAATTTTAAGTCAAATTTTAGAAAAATACAATTTTAAGGCTGAATTTTTTAAAGATGAAAATGGCTTTGATAGGGCTTTTGTCGCAAAAAGGACTTAATTTAGCTAAAATATTAAAAACGAAAGGAAAATAATGCAAATTACAATATTAAAATCTAAAATTCACAGAGCCACTGTGAGTGAGGCGAGACTTGATTATGTGGGGAGTATTAGCATAGATGAGGAGCTTCTTAAAGCAAGTGGAATGCTTGAGTATGAAAAGGTGCAAGTGGTTAATGTCAATAACGGCGCAAGGTTTGAGACCTATACCATAGCGACTAAAGAAAAAGGAGCGATTTGTCTTAATGGTGCTGCGGCTAGACAGGTGCAAGTGGGTGATAAAATTATCATTATGGCGTATGCGAATTTAGAGGAGAAAGAATTAAAAGAGCATAAGCCAAAGGTTGTTTTTGTCGATGAAAATAACGCCATTACTAAAATAAGCCATTATGAAACGCACGGAGAATTGTTTTAAATTCACAAAAAATTCACTTTAGCCAAGTAGAATAGACACATCAAGGTGGAATAATGAAGAAAAAATTAATTGCTAGTTTGCTTATTTGTATCGTGCTGTGTTTTGGAATTTGGGTTTATTTTTATTTTTCTGCGGAAAAAGTGGAGTATCTCACGCAAAAAATTTCACGCAAAAATATCTCTCAAACCATAGAGGCTGTGGGTAAGGTCTATGCTAAAGAGCAAGTTGATGTCGGTGCGCAAGTTAGCGGACAAATCATAAAACTTTATGTTGATGTGGGGGATAGGGTTAAGCAGGGAGATTTGATTGCTCAAATTGATAAGGATAAGCAGCAAAATGACCTTGACATCACTAAGGCTAGACTTGAGAGTGCAAGGGCGAATTTGGAGAGTAAAAAAGTCGCCCTAAATATCGCCTCTAAGCAGTATGTAAGAGAGCAAAAGCTTTATGCTAAAAATGCGACTTCGCTTGAAAGCCTTGAAACACTTAAGGATAATTATTTTGCCCTTAAGGCGTCTGTGGCGGCTTTAAATGCGGAGGTGATTGAGCTTGAAATCACACTTAAAAACGCGCAAAAAGATTTGGATTATACCATTATCACCGCTCCTATGGATGGAGTGATAATCAATGTCGCGGTTGATGAGGGGCAAACCGTTAATGCGAATCAAAATACACCGACCCTTGTAAGAATTGCCAATTTAGAACAAATGGAAGTGAAAATGGAAATCGCAGAAGCTGATGTGAGTAAAATTAAAATCGGCACTAAGCTTGAGTTTTCTTTGCTAAGTAATCCTGAAAAAACTTATGAAGCACAAATTGCTAGCATAGACCCAGCCGATACGCAAATTAGCGATTCAAATTCGCAGCAAAATAGCTCCAATAGTTCAAATTCCACGAGTAATGCCATTTATTATTATGCGAAATTTTTTGTGGATAATAAGAACGATTTATTGCGTATAGGTATGAGCATACAAAATGAGATTGTGGTCGCTCACGCACAAAATGTCCTTGCTGTGCCAACTTATGCGATTAAAAGCGATCATGGGGGCTATTTTGTCGAAATTTTAGAAAAGGATAGGGTGCGTAAGGCTTATGTCAAGCTTGGTATAAAAGATGCGTTAAATACCGAAATTTTAGACGGCGTGAGTGAGGGAGAGAATTTAATCATCTCTTCAAGTCTTGAAGCCTTAGCTCCAGCGATGAAATTTGGATTTTAATGATAAAGCTTGAAAATATCAGCAAAAAAATAGGGCAAAATACTATTTTAAAGCAGATTAATTTACAAATAGAAAAGGGCGAATTTGTCGCTATTATCGGGCAAAGTGGGAGTGGAAAAACCTCGCTTTTAAACATTATAGGAACGCTTGATGAGCCAAGTGGAGGGCGTTTTTTCTTTGAAAATTATGAGCTAACAAATTTAAACAAGGACGAAAAGGCAAGATTAAGGCGTGAGAAAATAGGCTTTATCTTTCAGCGTTATAATTTATTACCTCTTTTAAGTGCGAAAGAAAATGTCGCTTTGCCAAGCGTTTATGCGGGTAAAAAAAGCGAAGAGAGAAATCAAAGAGCCACAAACTTGCTTGAAAATTTGGAACTTTCTCACAAAATCAATTCTAAGCCTAATGAATTAAGCGGCGGACAGCAGCAAAGAGTCAGCATAGCAAGGGCTTTGATGAACGGCGGAGAGTTAATTTTAGCTGATGAGCCAACGGGAGCACTTGATAGTAAAAGTGGGGTAATGGTGCTTGAAATTTTACAAAAGCTCAACGCTCAAGGACACACCATTATACTAGTAACGCACGACCCAAAAATCGCCGCAAAGGCAGGGCGTGTGATAGAGATAAAAGACGGCGAAATTTTAAGCGATACTAAGCAAAATTCAAATATGAGAGAATTTGAAATTAAAACGATGTTAAAAGAAAAAAAGAGTTTCAATTTGCTTAAAAATCAAGTCTTTGAATGCTTTAAAATCGCCTATTCTTCCATTATAGCACATAAGTTAAGATCGCTTTTGACTATGCTTGGTATTATCATAGGCATAGCCTCTGTGGTTTGTGTAGTCGCACTTGGACTTGGCTCACAAGCTAAGGTTTTACAAACGACTTCATCTCTAGGCACAAATACCATAGAAATAAGACCCGGACGGGGTTTTGGAGATTTGCGTTCGGGAAGAACAAGGCTTAATTTTAGCGATTTAGAAACACTAAGAAGTTTAGAATACTTAGAGGCAGTGGAAGCGAGTGAGGGGACTTCTGGGGTGCTAACCTACACAAACAAGTCTTTAAACGCAAGGGCTGAGGGTGTGGGGGTAAATAGCTTTAATATGGACGGCTTAAAGCTTGAAGTGGGGCGAATTTTAGACGAGAAGGATTTAAGTGAGAGTGCTAATGTGGCTGTGCTTGATTTTAACGCGAAGAAAAACATTTTCCCTAATGTAAAAAGTGAGGAGCTTTTGGGTAAGATTGTGATTTTTAATTCTACGCCTTTTAAAATCATAGGCATTTTACAAAAGGACACAAGGCGTCCTATTAGTGATAATATAGTCCGCCTTTATATCCCTTATACGACTTTGATGAATAAATTAACAGGAGATAGAAAATTAAGAGAAATCATCGTAAAAGTAAAAGATGATGTGAGTTCTAGCTTGGCTGAAAATGCTATTATAAGGGTTTTGGAGCTTAAAAGAGGGCAAAGGGACTTTTTCACTTTTAATATCGATAGTTTTAAAGAAGCCATCACGGCGAATAAACGCACAACGACCATTTTAACCATTTGCGTAGCACTTATTGCTTTAGTCGTGGGTGGTATAGGCGTGATGAATATTATGCTAGTGTCTGTGAGTGAGAGAACGAGGGAAATTGGCATAAGAATGGCAGTAGGAGCAAGAAGAGAGGATATTTTAATGCAGTTTTTAATCGAAGCTGTGATGATATGCGTTATCGGTGCTTTTATGGGGGTGGCGCTTTCTTTTGGAGTGATTTTTGTTTTTAATCTTTTTGCGAGTGATTTTTTGATGATATTTTCAGGGAGTGCTGTGCTAACTGGGCTTTTAAGCTCTGTTTTAATCGGGCTTATTTTTGGTTTTTTTCCTGCAAAAAATGCAGCAAATTTAAATCCCATTAACGCTCTGTCAAAGGAATAAGATGAAAAAAATAAGTTTTTTGTTTTTAATACTTTTGTTTTTAAGTGGGTGCGGAGCTAAGATAGAGCCTGTAAAAGAGGTATTTTTAAGCGAAGAGGAGCTAAAAAAAGCAAATGTAAAATCCCAGTGGTGGCAAGCCTATGAAAATGCAAATTTACAAGAATTTTTAGCCTTTGTTTTGGAAAATAATAAAGACATTAAAGTCGCTAGAACTTCGCTTTTGAGTGCTTTGGCTAGGGCGGATTTGATTGATTATGATTTATATCCTAGTTTAGCCGGCACTTTAGGCTTTAATCGAATGAAAAATTTGCACAAAGGCACTAATAATAAAGGCTATTCTAATGGCTTAAATTTGAATTATGAGCTTGATATTTATGGTAAGATTTTAGATAGTGTGAGGGCGGAGGAATTAAGAGCTAAGGCTAGTGCTTATGACTTAGCGAGTTTAAAACTAAGCGTTATTAATACAAGCTTAAATAGCGTTTTTGAATTGGCTTATTTTAATGATGTGAAAATAATGCTAGAAAATTATGTGAGCAATTTGGAAAAAATGAGTGAGCTTTATGCTCTAAAATACGAGCTTGGAAAGATAGAGAAACTTGACTTTTTAAATGTGGAGCAAAGTTTATTAAAAGCGCGTCAAAATTTGCTAACAAACGAGCAAAATCGTAATTTAATCCTTAAAAATTTACAGGATTTATTGGGTAAAAAGGAGGGCTTTTTTTATTTAAAGCATTTTGAAAAGGCAAGTTTGAAAGATTTTAAAATTTTAGAGCCTAATTTTGATATACCTCTACAAAGTTTAGCTTATCGTCCTGATGTGAGAGCAAAATTAAACGCTTTAAAGGCTGCTTTTAAGGATTATAATAGTGTCCAAAAGTCCATTTTGCCTAGCATTTCTTTAGGTGGTGCTTTAAGGGGAGAGGCTGAGGAATTTAAAGAGAGTTTTAAGCTAGAAATTCTAAGCGGTAATGTCCAAATTTCTTTGCCTTTTTTAGATTATGGTAGGGTAAGGCAAAATATCAAAATTTCGCAATTTGCCTACGAGGCTTTACTCTTTGAATATGAGCAGAACTTGCAAGGTGCTTTTAATGAATTTCATTTAGTGTTTAAGGACTATGAGAGCGATTTAAAGCTTTTGTCAAATTTAAGCTTGATTAAGGATAAACAGGAATTTATCACAAGAGCCTATTTGCAAAAATATGAGCTTGGAAAGAGTGAGTTAAAAGATTATTTAGACTCTTCAAATGCCCTTATTAACGCAGAACAAGAGCTTTTAAGAGCTAGATATAATCTTTTTGAAACCATTAATTTATATTATCAAATCACAAGTTTAAAAGGAGAAGAAAATGAATTTTAAAGAAATGCTAGAAAAACGCCACGCGTGTAAGCTTTTTGATGGTAGGAAAATCCCCGAAGAGGATTTGAGATTTATCTTAGAAAGCGGAGTTTTAGCTCCTAGCTCTCACGGCTTTGAGCCTTGGAAATTTTTTGTTTTAAAAGATAGGCAAGAAGAGCTTTCCAAACTTTGCTTTAATCAGCAAAATGTCGCTACGGCTAGTCATAATATCATTTTAGTTGCTAGAAAAGATTTACAAGAAAAAGACGCCTTTGCAAGGTCGCAAATTCGCCGTTTTAGCGGAAGTAGTGAGGAAAATTTTCAAAAAATTTTACAAATTTACACACATAAAACAAATCAAATGAGCGATAAAGAGCTTTACCATTATGCTTCTTTGCAGTGCTATTTAGCCTTAATGCAAATGAGTTTAGCTGCCATTAGTATAGGTGTAGATAGCTGTATGATAGGGGGTTTTGAAAAAGAAAAAGTTGATGCATTTTTAAAACTTAAAGAGCCTTTTGAAAGTGCTGTCATTTTGTCTTTGGGCTATAAAAAAAATGAGCCAAAATATGCTAAAATTCGCTTAAAATTTGATGAGGTGGTGGAGTATTTATGAGTTTGGAGCTTTTTAAAACAAGATATTCTTGTAGGAATTTTAAAAAAGAAACGATTGAAGATGAAATTTTGAAAGAAATTTTAGAGGTGGCTAGGCTAAGTCCTAGCTCTTTGGGGCTTGAGCCTTGGAAATTTTTAGTCATTAAGGACGCTAAAAAAAGAGAAGAATTAAGCCTCATAGCAAATCATCAAAGCCATGTAAAAAACGCTGCGGCTATTGTTATTGTCGTTTCTAGGCTTGATTTTGCGGAGTATTTTGAAGAAAAACTAAGAAAAAGAAAGATGAGCGAAGAGGAAATTCAAAAACGCATTATGCTTTATAAGCCTTTTTTGCAGAGTATGGATGAAAGAGCTAAAATAGCCTATTCAAGAGAGCAAGCACACATTGCTTTGGCTGGGATTTTATACGCCGCAAATACCCTAAATATCGCTACTTGCACCATAGGAGGCTTTGATAGTGCTAAATTAAATGCTTATTTAAATTTGGATACTAAAAAAGAGCTTTCTACCCTAATGATAGCACTTGGTTATAGTGATGATGAAGAAATTCCAGCTAAGAGTCGTTTTGAATTTGATGAAGTTGTGCGTTTTTTGGATTGAGAATTTGATGTTTTAACTCTTTATTTGCAAAAAATTTGTTAAATTTAAAAATTAAATTATGAAGGAAAATTATGAAAAAATTAGATCTAATCATCATCGGTGCTGGTCCAGCTGGTATAGGCTGTGCTGTGGAGGCAAAGCTTAAAAATAAAGAGCTTTTGCTTTTAGAAAAGACAAATTCAATTTGCCAAACCTTAGTGCAGTATTATAAAGATGGCAAACGCGTAGATAAGGCTTATAAGGGTTGCGAGGGGACAAATTATGGACATATCCCTTTTGAGGACGGCACGAAAGAAAGCACCATAGCGTGTTTTGAGGAGGCTTTAAAAACGCACAATATAGAAGTGGAGTTTAATAGCGAGGTTGAAAGCGTGAAAAAGCAAGAAAAAGGCTTCATCGTCCAAACGGCTAAAGAGGCTTATTTGTGTGATAATATCATCATAGCCATAGGGCGTATGGGTAAGCCTAATAAGCCTGATTATAAGCTTCCTATGAGCTTAACCAAGAAGATTAATTTCAATGCAAATTCTGTTGCGGGAAATGAAAAAATTCTAGTTGTTGGCGGAGGAAATTCGGCTGCTGAATATGCTGTGGATTTAGCAAATCATAATAAAATCACACTTTGCTACCGCAAAAAAGAATTTACAAGGCTTAATGATATTAACCTAAAAGATATTATGGAGGCTGGAAATTCTGGTAAGGTTGAGCTGAAACTGGGCGTGGATATTAATGAGGTGCTTGATGAAGAGGGCAAGGCTAGGGTTAATTTTAATGATAATTCTAGTGAGCTTTATGATAGGATAATTTATGCGATTGGTGGTTCAACCCCTCTTGATTTTTTACAAAAATGTGGTATCAATGTCGATGAAAAGGGTGTTCCTTTAATGGACGAAAATAAACAAAGCAATGTGAGTGGAATTTTCGTAGCCGGGGATATAGCGACTAAAAATGGTGCTAGCATAGTTACGGGTTTAAATGACGCTTTTAGAATTATGGAGCATTTAAAAGGCTAAAATTAACAATTTAGCGGAATTAAGCAAGTATAAAGGTGGCTTTAAACCTTTATATCAATACTAACCACACTCCCTGTTCCATTTACCCCAAAATGGAACACATCTTGCTTGTATTTCTTTGAATTATGAGTATCTTTAGTATCAACGATAACTCAAGCTATAGTTCTATACTTTCACAAGCAAAAGCTAGTAAAGAGAATTCTAAAATAAGTTTTGCTAATGCTTTTTTAAAACAAAATGCTAGTAAATTAAATGAAATTCAAAGTGCCAATTCACAAACTCTAATAAAAAGTGAATTTTTAGACAATAATTTAAATTCTAATTTTGACACAAACTATGGCTTATTTAGCGAATTTCAAAATACCGTTCATACTCTAAGTAAAAATAATAATAAAAAAAGTCAAAAAGCAAATAAAAACTCATAAGGACACAAGCCTTAGCTTATATCCTTTAAAAAGTCTTAAAAAGTCTTATGCAGTCTTAAACTAGCAGTATGTGATGTTGCACTTTCTCCAAAGAGGAATTTATAGCCTAAGCTTACATCTACTCCATAAGGATTTATCCACATAAAAGCTCCCCCTAATTGTGAATAGTATTTTGATGTTTCAAAATGATTGGTAAAGTTTTGACCATTGATTCTAGTTTGGGTATCTATTTCATTATTAAGATTGACCCTTACACCTCCATCAAGCTGAATAGCAACATTATCTTTTCTTTTAAACCAATTCAAACTTGCTGTTGCATAAGTGATACCATAAGTCATATCATCTAAGCTTTCTTTATAGGCTAATTTATTCCCTTTCATATCAAAGCCTTTTAACTTAGCTCCTGTATGACCTATGCCTATTTGAGGAGTGAGATATTGGCTATGATCTTGTAAGTTATAATAAATAATAGAAGCTAAAAATACTCTAGCATCATAAGCATAGTTTTTTGCATCTCCTTGAGATTTAAAACCACTTACTGGTTCTCTTTCAAGATCTGCTTTAGTATAAGAGCCTCTTATATCCACTCCACCAAAAAGTTGTCCTATATGACTTTGAGCTAGTTCTATGCTATATTTTGAACCAAGTAAGAAAGTATCACTATCAAAATTAAAGACATCATCAGCTAAATGAGTCTTATTTTTCTCTACTGCTCCATAAAGCATTAATAAGCTATTATCAAAATATGTATGTCCTCCTGCTAAGATACCAGAGCTTGTTCCATCTGCTTTTTCTGGTATATCTGCTAAGTCTGTTTTAATCTTAGAATAATAAGGACGCACAAAGATATCAAAATTTGTATCAGGTTGGGTTCTTTTATATCTTAAAGAAGCACGACTTGCTTCATTTAAGAAAGAATCAAATAATAAAGAACGACGCCCTAATTGATTAATAAAGGCTTGAGAGAATAAACCTGCCGCACCAAGATTAGCATTAAAACGGGTGTCTATGGTTTGAGTTTGTGCATTAAATTTCCCATAAAAGCCACTTTGTTTAAGATCTTGTGAAAAGTCTGCACTTTTAACATAAACATTTCCAACTCCAGTATTAGCAGCACCTGATACTGAATTAGCTAAAGAAACACTTTTACCAATTTGTGTATCCTCACTCACTAAGGCTATGGTAAGTTTATCTATGGCTACTCTTGCTTGAGTGGTATTAGCATTACTTGTGCTATCTACAAGCTTAACAGTTGCATAGGTTTCTTGTGCTGTGGTGGCTGTTCTTACTTCACCAAAATTTAAAGTAGGAGCAGCACCATTTGCTATTCTAAAGGTAGAAATTCCATTATTATAGCCTATATTCATATTATCATTAATATTAATCTTACCATTTCCACCTATTTCTATATTAGCAATTCTACCTTGCTGCATATTATTTAGTTCAAAATCACCTGAAGTAATTTTAAGATTTTCAATAGTGCCTTGTATGTTGTTTAGGGAGCCACCTTGAGTGGTAAAGAGGCTAATGTTTTGTTGAAGGTTATTAAAGCTTCCGCCTTCTTGTTTTAAAGAGCCTATCGTTCCACCTTGATAAGTAAAGCTTCCTCCTTTTTGAGTAAGAGTTTGTATAGTGCCTCCACTTTGCATTGTGTTTCCACTTTCTTGAGTGTAGGTTTGGATATTAGCACTATTATTAACATTACCATTACTATTAGTAAGATTAGTAATGTTTCCATTTCCACTATTAGTGATATGACCTCCATCATTTGTAAGGGTGGTAATCGTGCCTGTGTTAGTAATACTATCTGTGCTAGCCTTTGTTTGGATAGCTTTTGTAGTAGGGGCTGCTGTGTAGGTTAGGGAAGTGATAGTTCCTGCGTTGGTGATGTTACCATTTGTGCTAGTGATAGTGTTGATAGAGGAATTTCCCATATTATTAATATTACCATTGGTATTAGTGATAGTGCCAGTTACACTTCCTTTAGCTTTGGTAAAGGTGCCATTATCAATGGTAAGATTGGTAATGGTGCCTCCGTCTCCGTCATTGCTTATAGCATTATTATTTGCTTGATACCCTTGTTTGAATTCTCCATTTTTTATAGTAAGAGTTGCAATGGTTCCGCCTTGTTGGTAAAACTTACCACTATTTACATTTGCATTTGTTACATTTACGCCGTCATAAATTTCAGTAGAACCATTAGAATTTTGATTAAGAGTAGTTACATTGATAGTGCCGCCGTTAGCTTTTTTTAAAACTACTCTTGTAGCTTCATTATGTAATTCATCAATGGTGCTAGTGCCACCGTTAGCTTTATACTCACTTTGGGCTTTATTATCTACTTTAGCATACTTTATCGTAGTGTTATTTAACATATGGTTCGTCCAGCCGCTGTTACCTTCTCTAAAGCTATAATGGACTTGTATAGTTTTGTTGCTAAGGTCTTCATTTACATTGAGAGTTCCCTTTGTAATGAGACGCACATAAGAGGAAGAATTACTATTTATACCTACGGAACTGAGTTGTAGGGTGTGTCCATTATTTGTTCTAGCACCAGATGTTATATGTTGCCCTCTGCCACCTGCTCCCCCGGTATCGTTATAAGCTTCATATATCCAAAAATTCTGCATACTCTTACTACTATCCCTATATGTTGAGAAAAAATTATTAGGGTGGGTAGTGCCAAATCGTATGAGAGCATCAGATGGTTTTTGAGCGTTTATAGTCGTGCTTAGAGCAAGGATACAGGCTAAAGATAAAAGAGGCTTTTTAGAACTCATATGAGTTACCCCCCCCCCCCCCCCGTGAGAGAGTTAATAAGATGTTTTTTCATAACTAAATCCTTTCTAAATAAGATAAAAATTACCCTCAATTATAAAATAAAATTAACAAAAAGTAAAGATAAATTCGAAAAATCGTTTTTTTTTTTTTTTGTAAAATGTGTAAAAATGGGAGAGATGGAGTTAAAGTTCTTATCATTTTAGGCTAGGTTTAGGGTTAAGCTATCGTTTCGTTCTTATTTTAATGTGCTATATTTTTCTTATTAAAAGACTTCTTGTCAATTAAAGATTTTAAGATACATATTACAAACATTAAGAGCTGATAAAAAGGGCTAATTCATCGCTTAAGAGAAAATTTGTATTAAAATACCTCCCCTTTTCAAATTGAAGTTTTTTTGCTTTTAAAAGTAAATTTGCTCTTGCTTTTTGAGTGGGGCTTAAATCTTTTTCTTTCACACCTACAACGCTTCTAAGCCCTAAAAATAGCCGTTCTAAATTTAAATCATTGAAACTAAGCTTTTCTATTTTTCTAAAGCAAGGCTCTTTGATGTAAGCTTGCAAATTTTGATATGTGTAAAATCTTTGATTTTCATAAAAACCTACGCTACTAAGTCCAGCACCAAGGTAGTTTTTACCTTGCCAGTAGGAAAGATTGTGGCGGCAGGGTTTGTTTTTAGAAAAATTACTAATTTCATATTGTTTAAAGCCTAAATTTTCAATGCCTTTTATGAAAAAACGCATTAAATTAGGTGCATTTTTTTTATAGTGAAAAAGCTTAGAAAATGCTGTATTTTCCTCTATGCTAAGATGATAAGCACTTAAATGCTTAATAAGAGGCTTAATTTTTTCTAAATGTAAAAGCTCATATTCAAGCATTTTTTTGGTGTCTAGTTTTGTATCGTAAATCAAATCTAAATTCACATTGTTAAACCCTGCCTTTTTAGCAACTTCGAGGCTTTTTAGGATAGCTTTTTGAGAGTGGGAGCGTCCTAAAAATTTGAGTTTTTTTTCATCAAAACTTTGCGCACCAAAAGAAAGGCGGTTGATGCCTAGTTCCTTCATAGCTTTAAGCCAGTTAAAATTGCTTGAATTTGGGTTTGCTTCGCAGCTGATTTCGGCTTTTTCTTTTAAAAAAGGCGTTAGGACTTGAAAAAGCTTTTCATAATATTTTGCCTCCACAACGCTTGGCGTTCCACCGCCTATAAAAAGCGTTTTGATAGAGTTTTTGCTAAGATTAAATTGAGAAATTTGAAATTTGATATCTTTTATCAAAGCGTTAAAATATGCTTCTTCATAGTCTTTCTTTTTTAAAGAGGTAAAGGAGCAGTAGTGGCACTTGCTTTCGCAAAAAGGGATATGGATGTAAAAATGCATTAAAACTTTCAAATTTGATTTTTTATTTTCTAATTGTAATTTATTTTTGTTAAAATTCAATTTTTAAGGAAAATGTGTGCAAAAATCTAAAAAATATCGTCCTAATGTCGCTGCAATTGTCCTTTCTCCTGCTTATCCTTTTGAGTGTAGGCTTTTTGTGGGAAAAAGAAGTGATATGGAGGATATTTGGCAATTTCCACAAGGTGGCATTGATGAGGGAGAGAACGCAAAAGAGGCTTTATTTAGGGAGCTTAAAGAGGAGATAGGCACGAAGGAGCTTGAGCTTATAGCAGAGTATCCTAAGTGGCTAAGTTACGACTTTCCTAGTAAGGTCGCTTCTAAGATGTATCCTTATGATGGGCAAATTCAAAAATATTTTTTAGTGCGTTTAAAGCCAAGTGCTAAGATTGATTTAAATACCAAGCACCCTGAATTTGATGATTATCGTTTTGTGAGTAAAAAGGAGCTTTTTGAGCTGGTTAATCATTTTAAAAAGGGGATTTATGTGAAGGTGATTAAATATTTTGAGGAGAAAGGTTATATCTAATGCTAATAGTTCAAAAATATGGCGGAACGAGCGTTGGGGATTTAGAGCGCATTAAGGCTGTGGCTTTGCGTGTGATAGAGAGCGTAAAGGCTGGAAATGAGCTTGTAGTCGTTGTCTCTGCTATGAGTGGGGTTACAAATTCTCTCATCGAGCAAGCCGAGTATTTTAGTAAAAATCCTAATGGTGCGGATATGGATATGCTTTTAAGCAGTGGGGAGAGGGTTACTTCGGCACTTTTATCCATAGCTTTAAATGAGCTAGGGTATAAGGCTGTTTCTTTTTCTGGGAGGAAGGCGGGCATTATCACAAATAGCGTTTTTACTAAGGCTAGAATTAAGCACATTGATACAAGTGCGATAAAAGCAGCCCTAAAAGAAGGGAAAATCGTCATCATCGCTGGTTTTCAAGGAGTTGATGAGGAGGGTAATGTAACAACTTTAGGACGCGGGGGAAGCGATTTAAGTGCGGTGGCTGTGGCGGGAGCTTTGAGTGCTGATTTGTGTGAAATTTATACTGATGTTGATGGGGTTTATACGACTGATCCTCGCATAGAGCCTAAGGCTAAAAAGCTTGATAAAATTTCATACGAGGAGATGTTAGAGCTTGCTAGTTTGGGTGCGAAAGTCTTGCAAAATCGCTCTGTGGAGCTTGCTAAAAAATTAAATGTCAATTTAGTTACAAGAAGTAGTTTTAATAACAATGAGGGAACAATGATAACAAAAGAAGATGGAATGGAACAAGCCTTAGTTAGTGGCATAGCACTAGATAAAAATCAAGCAAGAATCACTTTAAGAAATATCGAGGATAAACCAGGCATTGCGGCTGAGATTTTTTCAAGTCTTGCTAGGGCAAACATTAATGTTGATATGATTATTCAAAATGTCGGCACAAATGGTGCGACAAATTTGGGCTTTACCGTGCCTGAAAATGAACTTGACCAAGCTAAAAATACGATGAAAGAGGTTTTAGGCAATCAAGTATTGTTAGAAAGCGATAGTGCTGTGGTAAAAGTTTCTGTCGTGGGTGTGGGTATGAAGTCGCACTCTGGCGTGGCTTCTACGGCGTTTAAGGCTTTAGCAAATGAGGGGATTAATATAGGTATGATCTCCACAAGTGAGATTAAAATTTCAATGATAGTGCATGAAAAATATGGAGAATTAGCCGTTCGTGCTTTGCATGAGGTTTATGGACTCGATAAATGAGCGATTTTTTAAGCTGGAGTTTAGAAAATATAAGAAGTGGCGGTGCTTCTATGGCGTGGATGGAAAGTCGCCGTTTGGAGTGGTCGCCTTTGGTCGCTTCAAGACTTAAATATTTGCTAGAGGGCAGGGCTTTTATTTTAATTTGCGATGAGGCAAGAAGCTGGTATGAGCATTATTTTTTTCAGCACATTAATGCAAATCGTGCGCGTCCTTTGCTGCCTTTTTTTTCGCTTAAGTCTTTTTTATTTGAGCGTAAAATTCAAAATAATGAAGATATTATCTTACTCAACGATATGTTAGAAATCGCCTTTCCAAATGGCTTTGTTTATTTTTACATTGGCACGGCAAGGGACAAAAGGTCTCTTATCGCAAGGTCTAAAAATGATAGCCTTTTGTGGCTTTTTGATGAGCAATTACAAAATAGCTTTTATTTAGATTCTAACGATAGAGATTTGGATTTTAAGCTTATCAGTCTTTATAAGCTTTTTGACAAGAGCTTAGATGCGATTTTGTTTTCTAAAGTTAGCCTTTAATGTTTATTAGCAAAATTTTAATTAGCGATGATTTTGAGGGCGTGAGGGAGGAATTGATCGCCGAATTTGGCATTAATACTTTAAGATTTATCCCTAAAAATGTGCCAAATGAATTTTTATTAGAAGATGCAAGAGCGGTGGAAAAAGAAAGCTATATTGCAGAAAGTAGTGAAAAAATCATTGTTTTAATGGCATATTCTTTTCGCCACGAAGCACAAAATTTCTTGCTTAAGCTTCTTGAAGAGCCACCTAAAAATATTAAATTTCTCATCGTTGTTCCTTCTAAAAATTTGCTTTTACCTACGATAAAATCGCGACTTATTTGCGAAAAAAGAAAAGGAAAAAAAGAAGAGGTGAAATTAAATTTAGAGCTTGAAAAACTTGACTTAAAAGCCCTTTATGAATTTTTAAAAGAAAATGAAAGTTTAGACAAAAACGCCTTGAGTGAGCTTATCATCAAGCTTAGTAAGGAAAGTCTTAAAATAAAAGCTTTTGATGAAAAGGAGCTGGAGTTTTTTTATGAGGCTTATGAGCTTAGCAAACTCAATTCTAAGGCACAAATTTTATTAGCCACGCTTTTGCTTAATTTATATGAAAAGAATATGAAATGAATTGCATTAAACTCAATATAAATAGCGATTTTGAGAGAATTTGCACCCTTATTAAACCGCATAAAATGGGACAGAAGATCATGCAAGAAAAGGCAAATTTACATTTTATTTTTATAGAAAATATCTCCTCTCCTGCGGCAAATATTTTAAAGCAAGATGCCCTAAGTATAGGGGCTGAATTGGTTACAAATGAAGAAATTATCATAAAACAAAAGTATTCAAATGCCCTTTTAATCGCCACTAAAAAGCAAATTTTAAGCCTAATTGCAAAAGAAAAAAAGCAAGATTTTAAGCTTAAAATTTTGGCGAATTTTTTGCAAAAAGAATTCATCAAGCCTAAAAGCGTGAATTTGATGGCGATTTTAAACATTAATGAAGATAGTTTTAATCCTAGTAGCCGTGTAAGTGAAAAGGACTTTGAAGCAAGGCTTAACGCACTTTTAAAATTAAAGCCCGAATTTATCGATATAGGTGCGGTCAGTTCAAGACCGGGGAGTTTTTATTGTGGGAGGGAGGAGGAATTTACGCGTCTTAAAAATTGCCTTGATTTAATTTATGCGAAAAATTATCACACAAAGACTATTTTTAGTTTAGATAGCTTTGATGAATACTGCCTTGAATATGCCTTAAATAAGGGCTTTAGATTGATTAATGACATTACAGGGCTTAGAAATGAAAATTTAGCTAAATTAGCAAAAAAATATGACGCTTTTTATTGTCTTATGCATATGCAAAATGAACCGCACAATATGCAAGAAAATCCAAATTATGAAAATCTTATCCTAGAGCTTGAGCGTTTTTTTGCTTCAAAGCTTGAAATTTTAGAGACTTATGGAGTTAAAAAAAGCATTTTAGATATAGGCTTTGGCTTTGGTAAAAGTGCGGAGCATAATATGATTTTACTCAAAAATTTGGAGCATTTTTTGCAGTTTAACAAACCTTTGCTTGTAGGTGCAAGTCGCAAAAGCACGATTAATTTTTATTTTGAAAGTGAAGTTGAGAAGCGTTTGGCTGGGAGTTTATATTTACACTTAAAGGCTTATGAAAATGGGGCTAGTATTATAAGAACGCACGATTTATACGAGCATAAGCAGCTTTTTGCACTTCATAAGGCTTATGAGGAGGTGGTGCTGTGAGTGAATATTTAAAAAAAGTTGCGTTGGCAAATTTATGGATGAGGGCTTATTATGAAGAAGATGAGCCTTTAGCTAGTGATGAGGAGTATGACCTTTTAATAAGAGAAATAAGAGCCTTTGAGGAGCAAAATCCAAAATTAATTTCAAAAGACTCCCCCACACAAAAAATCGCCCCTACCATACAAAGTAAATTTAAAAAAAGTAGGCATTTAAGTAAAATGTGGTCTATGGAGGATGTGTTTGATGAAGAGGAGCTTAGGGCGTGGGCGAAAAGGGCTAAGTGCGAAGATGGCTTTTTCATCGAGCCTAAGTTTGATGGGGCTAGTTTAAATTTACTTTATCAAAAGGGTCGTTTAGTGAGTGCGGCGACTAGAGGAGATGGCGAGATAGGCGAGGATGTAACGCTCAATGTCAAAGAGATAGCAAATATCCCGCAAATAATTAATTATGAGGGCGAGATAGAAATTCGCGGCGAGGTTGTGATTTTAAAAGAAGATTTTGAAAGGCTTAATGAAAAAAGAGCGAAAGAAAATCTTAGCCTTTTTGCAAATCCTAGAAACGCAGCAAGTGGAAGTTTAAGGCAGCTTGATACAAGTATTACTAAAGAAAGAAATTTGAAATTTTATCCTTGGGGCGTGGGAGAGCATACTTTAGCTTTTACAAAACATAGTGAGCTTATGCACTTTATTAGAGAACTTGGCTTTTTAAAAGATGAATTTGTAAGAGTTTGTAAAAACTTAGATGAGGTTTTGACGCATTATAAGGAGCTTTTATCTTTAAGAGATTTAAAACCTATGATGATGGATGGTATGGTTGTAAGGGTCGATGATATAGCACTTTGCAAGGAGCTTGGCTACACGATAAAATATCCTAAATTTATGGCAGCTTTTAAATTCCCTGCCCTTGAAAAAAGCACGCGTTTAGTGGGAGTGAGCTTGCAAGTGGGGCGTAGTGGGGTGGTAACTCCTGTGGCAGTTTTAAAGCCTGTGAATTTAGACGGGGTCGTGGTGAAATCAGCCTCCTTGCATAATTTTGACGAGATAGAAAGGCTTAATTTGCGTCTTAATGACTTTGTAAGCGTTATAAGAAGTGGCGATGTGATCCCTAAAATCACTAAGGTTTTTAAAGATAGAAGGGGGGAAAACGCCCTTAAAATAGAACGCCCTAAGCTTTGTCCAGTGTGCGAAAGTGAGCTTTTAGATGAGGGGGCTTTGATTAAGTGTCAAAATTTAGATTGTAAAGCGAGGCTTGTTAATTCCATTATTTATTTTGTCTCTAAAAAATGTCTTAATATAGACGGACTTGGAGAGAGCATCGTAGAGCTTTTATATGAAAAGCAAAAAATCACTTCCATTGAGAGTATCTTTCGCCTTAAATTTCAAGATTTTGAGGGACTTGAGGGCTTTAAAGAAAAGAAAATCACTAAACTTTTAAATGCCATAGAAAGTGCGAAAATCTGTCCTCTTTATCGCTTCATTACCGCACTTGGTATTGAGCATATAGGCGAGGTAGCGGCAAAAAAATTGGCTTTAAGTTTTGATAAAGAGTGGTATCAAAAAAGTTTTGAAGAATATAAAAATTTGGAGGGTTTTGGCGAACAAATGGCTTTAAGCTTGGTAGAATTTACAAGGGTTAATCAAGCTAGAATTGAAGCTTTTTATAAGCTTTTAAATTTAGAAAATGAAAAGCAAGAAATATCTACACAAAGCCCATTTTATGAAAAAACCTTTGTTATCACAGGCACACTTTCACGCCCTAGAGACGAATTTAAGGCACTTGTAGAAAGGCTTGGAGGCAAGGTAAGCTCCTCTGTGTCAAAAAAAACGGATTTTGTGCTTTTTGGCGAAGAGGCTGGCTCTAAGTTAGAGAAGGCAAGAGAGCTGGGAGTGAAGTGCATTGATGAAATTCAGTTTAATGCTTTGGTTAAGATATGAGATATGATATTTTTGTCGCAAAACGCCTTAAAATCAGTAGAAATAAGGCACTTGAATTAATAGAAAATAAAAAAATCACTTTAAATGGAAATTTTTTAAAACCTTCTTTTGAGCTTGATGAGACAAATGGGGAGCTAAATTTAGAGCTTTTGAGCGAAATTTATGTCAGTCGTGCAGCACTAAAGCTTAAGGGCTTTTTGGCACAATTATCTTTAGGACTTGAGGGCTTAAATTGCCTTGATATAGGCTCTAGCACGGGAGGCTTTGTGCAAGTTTTATTAGAAAAGGGAGTTAAAAATATCGTAGCACTTGATGTAGGTAATAATCAGCTTCATCAAAGCTTAAGGCACGATGCGAGAGTTAAAAGCCTTGAGGGTGTGGATTTAAGAGAATTTAAGAGCGAGGAAAAATTTGATTTAATCACTTGTGATGTGAGCTTTATCTCGCTTTTAAATTTACTCTCTTATATCGATAGCTTGGCTAAGAGAGATATTATCTTGCTTTTTAAACCACAATTTGAAGTAGGAAAGGAAGCAAAACGCGATAAAAAAGGTGTTTTAAAAGATGAAAAAAGTGTGAAAAGAGCAAGGATAAATTTTGAAAAAGCTTGTTTTTCTCATGCTTGGCTTTTGGAAAAATGTGAAATTTCAAGCCTTAAGGGAAAGGAGGGTAATGATGAGTTTTTTTACTATTTTAGAAAAAAATGAGGTCAAAACCCTTGCCATAGGCTGTTTTGATGGGATTCATTTGGGGCATTTAGAACTCATTAAAAGATTAGATTTAAATGGAGCTTTGCTTGTCATTAATAAATTTAAAGGCGAAATTTTAAGCGATTTTAAACAAAAGCAAGAATTAAGCAAAAGGGCTATTTTTACACTTGAATTTGAGAAGATACGCCATTTAAAAGCGCAAGATTTTTTACATTTATTAAGGCAAGAATTTAAATTTTTAGAACATATTGTGGTGGGTTATGACTTTGTTTTTGGGCATAATAAAGAAGCTAAAGCTTTTGATATAGAAAGATTAAGTGGGATTAAAACAAGTATTGTGCCAGAATTTAAACTTGATGGTTTGAGTGTGCATGCGAGTTTGATTAAGGATTTTTTAGCGAGGGGTGAGGTGAAAAAAGCTGAGCGTTTTTTAGGACGCAAATATAGCATTAAAGCAAGGGTTATTAGGGGTCAAGGACTTGGTAAAAAAGAGCTTTTTGCTACGCTTAATTTAGAAAATTTAGATTATTTTTTACCCAAAAATGGCGTGTATGCAAGTATGATAAAGATAGGGCAAAAATGCTTCAAAAGCGTGAGTTTTTTGGGTGTGAGAAGCACAGATTTAGCCTTTAGTATAGAAACGCATATTATAGAGGAATTTCAAAAAGAAGTGCGAGTAGGCGAGGAAGTGGAGCTTTTTTTTGTAGAATTTTTAAGAGAAAATGAGAAATTTAGCGATTTAAAAGCTTTAAAAGAAAAAATTAAACAAGATATAGAGCAAGCAAAGGAAATATTAAGCGATGAAAGATGAACTTTTTAAGCAAAATCCTAAAAAGCAATTTGAATTTGATGCAAGTGTGGCGAGCGTTTTTGACGATATGATAGAGCGTTCTGTGCCTTTTTATAAGGAAAATCTGGAGCTTGGTGTAAAAATTTTAAGCAAATTTTTAAAAAAAGAGGCGAGGCTTTGTGATTTGGGCTGTTCGAGTGCGAATTTTTTACTGAAATTTTTTGAGTTAAGAAAAGATGTAGAGCTAAGTGGCGTAGATAATTCTAAGGCTATGATAGAACTTGCTAGGCATAAGGCTAAGGCTTTTGGGGCGGAGATAAAATTTTATGAGCAAAGTTTGGATTTGTGGGAATTTGAGGAAAATGATGCCTTTGTGGCAAATTACACATTACAATTTATTAGACCGCCTAAAAGAGAGGATTTGTTGCGTCAAATTTATGTGAATTTAAAAGAAAATGGCGTGTTTTTAATGAGTGAGAAAATCCTTTACGAAGAGCCATTTTTAGCTAAAAATATGATAGAAATTTATGCAGAATATAAGCAAACGCAGGGTTATTCTCTCTTTGAAATCGCGGCAAAAAGGGAGGCTTTGGAAAATGTCCTTGTGCCTTACACAGAAAAAGAAAATATAGCCTTACTTGAAAAGGTGGGCTTTAAAAGGGTGCAAAGTATCTTTAAATGGGCGAATTTTGAGACTTTTTTAGCTTTCAAATAAGCTTTTATTCCAGCTTTTAATTTCCTCAAGCCACCTTAAATCCAGCCTTTTCTTAGGTAAAATCACCGCATTTTCCTTACCATTTGTCGCGTGATAAACGCTTACGCCGTATTTGTTGGCGTAAAATTGCATTAAAAGTTTTTGAAGCTTATATTCGCTTGAGTGCTTAAACCAAGCATTGTTTGAAAGAGCGATGATGATTTTTGAGTTTTTATAATTTTGCTCCTTAGTTGCTTCATAACAGATGGCATTTGTGATTAAGACATCGTTAAGCTTATATTGACTTTGCACGGGACCTCTTGTAAATTCTTCCATATTAGGTAAGAAATATTTTTTAACAAGCTCTTTAAAAAATGGTATCTCCTCTCCAAAAGGCACGAGAAAATGCTTGTTGAAAATGTAGCTTTTGCCCTGTCTAAAGACATAAGTGCTATTGTAAGTTTTTTCATCTTTAGTGTAAAAAGCCCCTGTTATGATGATGATTTTATGAGAGAGTTCTTTTAAAAATTCTTCGTATTTTGTGCCTTGAAGATTAAATGCAAAGGCTGTTTCTGGTAGGATAACTAATTCTTTTTTTTCTAAAATAGCACGAGAAATTTCACTTAAGAGAGTGTTGGAATTTAAAATAAGCTTTTCTTGTAGAAATTTTTGATCTTGAGAAATGTTTGTGTTAATAAGTTTGTAAGAAAAAGGTAAAGTTGTAGCTGTTTTTTCCTCGTAGTGAAAACCTGTAAAAAATAAAATTAACACAATGGCTATTTTATAATACCTTGAAATATAACCCTCATAAATAAAATAAGCAATTAAAAATAAACAAATAATCCCACGCAAAGAGCTATCAAAAAAGCCATAAGTTGTATAAATTCCCCACTCAAGCCAGTCAAAACCAAGCGGATGGATAAAACTAAGGGCAAAAATCGCACAAAGTCTTAAAAAATCAAATTTAAAAAGAAAACAAATTCTAAAAAGCACCCCATAAACAAGCCCCATTATAAGAGCAATCACAGGCACCAAATAATTTAAATTAAAATAAATCGCCGAAAGCCCTACCCACCAAAACCAAAAAAGCCCCATCAAAAAACCTGTCCAAAAATAGCCCTTTGCACTTTTTGTTCGTAAAAGTAAAATGAGCCCCCAAATAGCTAAAAATGGACTTAAAGTTTCTAAAAAGATATTTTCAAAAAAGGAAAAATAGATAGGATTTGAGAGTAAAAAAGCACAAAAAAAAGTTTTTATTATTTTAAAAATGGTAGAATTAGGGTCAAATTTTTTAGAAAAAGGAAAAAAATATGGCAGAAAATTCAATCTTAACTTCATTGTTACCTCTAATCGTTCTTTTTGCGATTTTTTATTTTTTAGTCATAAGACCCCAGCAAAAACAAGCAAAAGCACATAAGCAAATGCTTGAATCCCTACAAAAAGGTGATAAAATCATCACTAATGGAGGACTGATTTGCGAGGTGATAAAACCTGAGGAGGATTTTATCAAAGTTAAGCTTAATGAAGAAAACATTACAGCAAGAATTTCGCGAGAATTTGTAGCAAAGAAAATTAATGAGTAATGTGAAAATCACTTATCGTTTGCTTGTTTTCATTGCGGTTTTTATTTTTGGTATAGCGTTTTCTTTGCCGTCTTTTTTGCAGTCTGAGCGTGGAGCAAAGATTAATTTAGGTCTTGATTTGCAAGGCGGACTTTATATGCTTTTAGGCGTAGATAATAAAGAGGCGATAAAATCTAAAATGAAATCAGTCGCCTCTTCGCTTCATTATTCTATTAATAAAGAAAACATACTCATAGACCAGCTCATCGTCAAAGATGAAGGCTTGGAATTTAGCCTCTTAGACGAGGGCGATATGACAAAAATGCAAGCCTTACTTGATGAAATCAAGGGCTTAAATGTCCAAAAAGACAATTTGCATTTTGCAGTATCTTTTACGCAAGAAGAACTTAAAAATATCGAAAATTTCGCTCTTTTGCAAGCTGTTGAGACGATTAGAAACCGCCTTGATGAATTTGGCTTGGCTGAGCCTACCGTAGCTAAACAAGGAGAGGATAAAATTCTCGTTGAATTAGCAGGGATTAAAACAAAAGAAGATGAGCTTAGAGCTAAGGAGAGGATTACAAAAGCTGCACATTTGCAATTAATGGAGGTTGATGAGTCTAAAATGTCTAAAGCTTTCGCGATGAGTGAAGCAGAAGCCGCTAGTTACGGGCTTGTTGTGATGAGCGATTCGCGTAATGAAAATCTTAAATACACCCTTAAAAATATCCCTATTTTAGACGGCTCTATGCTTACAGACGCTAGAGTTGGCTTTAGTGATACTAGCACTTATCCTGTGATTAATTTTACCTTAAATAGCGAGGGTGCTAAGAAATTTGCAGACTATACGGGGGCAAATGTCGGCAAACGCCTTGCCATAGTGCTTGATAATAAGGTCTATTCGGCTCCGTCCATTAATGAACGCATAGGTGGGGGTAGTGGGCAAATAAGTGGTGCTTTTACTCAAGAAGAAGCTCGCGATGTGGCTGTGGCTTTAAGAAGTGGGGCTTTGCTAGCTCCTGTGAAACTTTTGGAGCAAAGAAGTATAGGTCCATCTTTAGGAGCTGATAGTATTAAAATGAGTATGATAGCTCTCATCGGTGCTTCCGTGTTTATCATCGTTTTTATGATGCTTTATTATGGTGTGGCAGGGGTGTTTGCAAACATTGCTATGCTTGTAAATGTTCTTGTTGTCGTGGCTGTAATGGCGATGTTTGGAGCGACTTTAACCCTGCCCGGTATGGCTGGACTTGTGCTAACTGTGGGTATGGCTGTGGATGCTAATGTGATTATTAATGAACGCATTAGAGAGCTTTTACGCGATGGGGTAAAAATCCGTGCTAGTGTAGAGCAAGGTTATAAAAATGCTATGAGTGCGATTATTGATGCGAATATCACTTCTTTAGTAACTTCTGTCGCACTTTATGCTTATGGCACAGGTGCGGTGAAGGGCTTTGCTGTAACGCTTGGTATAGGTATTGTTGTGAGTATGATAACGGCGATTTGGGGAACACACGGAATGTTTGATTATTTTATGAATAAAATGGAAAAAAGCAATAATACAAGATTTTGGTTTGGCTACAAAAGGAAAATTTAATGCAATTTTTTAGTGAAAAAAAGATTTATGATTTTATGAAAATGCGTTTTGCGGCGATTTCTCTTTCTTTTATTTTATTTTTTGGTTCAATTTATTTGCTTTTTGAAAGGGGTTTGCAATTTGGCATTGATTTTAGTGGAGGGACTTTGGTGCAGCTTCGTTATGAAAATGCCGCTCCTATCCCTCAAATTAGAGAAATTTTAAGTCAAAGTGGGCAGTTTCAAAATCTAAGCGTTACGGAATTTGGAAGTGCGGAAGAAATCACTATAAGATTTCTAGGAAGCAATGAGAACTTAGGCGATGATACGGGTTCTTATATCTCCTCTTTATTAAAAGATACGGGAAAATTTGAATTAAGACGCGTTGATGTGGTGGGTCCTAAGGTGGGCGATGAGCTTAGAAATAAGGGCTTAATGGCATTGGCAGTATCTTTGGTGGCTATACTGATTTATATTGCGTTTCGTTTTGAGTGGCGTTTTGCTATTGCGGCGATTATCAGTGAAATTCACGATGTGGTAATTACACTTGGAGCGATTTGCTTGTTTAAAATTGATGTAAATTTAGACACGCTTGCTGCGATTTTAACTGTGCTTGGTTACTCGCTTAATGATACTATTATCATTTTTGACCGCATTAGAGATGGCATTAAAACAAGTAAGAAAAATGAACTTGCGCCTATTATTAATGAAAGTGTTTCGGCTACGCTTTCACGCACCATTTTAACTTCTGGACTTACCATAGCCACGGTTGTGATTTTATATTTCTTTGGTGGGTCGATGATAGAGGGCTTTTCTTTAGCCTTGCTTGTGGGCTTAGTGGCTGGGACTTTTAGCTCTGTTTTTGTGGCAAGTCCTACTTTGATGTGGTTTAAATTTAGCGTAGAGCATTTTAAAATGAAAGAATTAGAAAAACTTAAAAGAAAGCAGGAAAAAGAAAAAAACCGTGCTATGTATGAAAAAGGGACGATTTAAGGAGAACAAATGGCTTATGAAGCAAGTGTGATAGAGCAAAAATGGCAAAAAATTTGGCAAGAAAGTGAAGCTTTTGAGCCAAAGGATGATTTTACTCTGCCTAAAAAATATATACTTTCTATGTTTCCATATCCTAGTGGGCGTATTCATATGGGGCATGTGAGAAATTATGCCATAGGAGATGCTTTAGCTAGGTATTATAGGAAAATGGGCTTTAATGTCTTGCATCCTATAGGCTTTGATAGCTTTGGTATGCCTGCTGAAAATGCTGCGATTAAGCACAAAATTCACCCTAAAACTTGGACTTATGAAAATATAGCCTATATGAAAAAAGAACTTTTTTCTTTGGGATTTTCTTTTTCTAAAAAGAGAATTTTGGCTACTTCTGACCCTATTTATACGAAATTTGAGCAAGAATTTTTCATTAAGATGTATGAAAAAGGCTTGATTTATACTAAAGAAGCTAGAGTGAATTGGTGTGAAAATGACCAAACCGTTTTAGCAAATGAGCAGGTTGAAGATGGTAAATGTTGGCGTTGTGGGCATGAAGTCGTGCAAAAGGTCATGCCCGGCTATTATGTTAAAATCACTGCTTATGCGGAGGAGCTTTTAAAAGAGCTTGAAAGCTTGAAGGGAAAATGGCCTACGCAAGTTTTAACAATGCAAGAAAATTGGATAGGGCGAAGTGAGGGCTTGGAATTTGCTTTTTGGCTCGATGAAGAAAGTTTTAAAAAGGCTGATGAAGCTAGTTTTGAGGTCTTTACCACAAGGGCTGATACTATTTATGGTGTTTCTTATGTGGCTTTAGCACCCG
The DNA here is from genome assembly GCF_900637395.1 of Campylobacter upsaliensis. Taxonomy (NCBI): domain Bacteria; kingdom Pseudomonadati; phylum Campylobacterota; class Epsilonproteobacteria; order Campylobacterales; family Campylobacteraceae; genus Campylobacter; species Campylobacter upsaliensis. The sequence goes on from NZ_LR134372.1 coordinate 602,941, forward strand.
AGCATAAAATCGTGCAAAATTTACTTCGCAAAAGGCTTTTAGATGAAAAAATGATTAGTCAAATTCAAAAAATGCAAAATCAAAGCCCAAAAGAAAGGCAAAGTGCTGAAAAAGAGGGGTGCTTTTTAGGAATTTATGCTTTGCATCCTTTAACGAAAGAAAAAATTCCTGTATGGGTGGCAAATTTTGTTTTAGCGGATTATGGAAGTGGAGCTGTAATGGCTGTGCCAGCACATGATGAAAGAGATTTTGACTTTGCTAAAAAGTATGATTTAGCTATCAAACAGGTCATTGAGGCAATGACTTTACCTCATGCTCAAAAAGAGGGAAAGCTTTTAGAAAGTGCGGAATTTAGTGGCTTAGATTGTAATGAAGCTAGAGATAAAATCATAGAATTTTTTGAAAAAGAAAAGTTAGGGAAAAGAGTTATTAACTATAAAATTCGCGATTGGGGCGTTTCAAGGCAGAGATATTGGGGTGCGCCTGTGCCTATGGTAAGATGTGAAAAGTGTGGTATAGTGCCGCAAAAATTAGAAAATTTACCTATTTTATTACCTGATGATGTAGAAATTACAGGTGAGGGTAATCCTTTAGATAAGCATCCTACTTGGAAAGATTGTGTGTGTCCTAAGTGTGGAGGAAAGGCACAAAAAGAAAGTGATACTTTGGATACTTTTTTTGAAAGCTCTTGGTATTATGCGCGTTTTGCGAGTGATGAGAGGACTTGGCAGGAAGTTGGCATTGATAAAGAAAGTGTAAAATATTGGCTAGGTGTTGATGAATACATTGGTGGGATTGAGCACGCTATTTTGCATTTACTTTACGCGAGATTTTTTCAAAAGGCTTTAAGAGATCTTGGCTATTTGGAGGGTGATGAGCCTTTTACTAGGCTTTTGACTCAGGGCATGGTTTTAAAAAAAGGAATGAAGATGAGTAAGTCAAGAGGTAATGTTGTCGATCCTGATGATATTATTAAAAAATATGGTGCAGATACGGCTAGACTTTTCATACTTTTTGCCGCACCGCCTGTAAAAGAGCTTGAGTGGAATGATGATGCGTTAGAGGGTGCGTATCGTTTTATAGTGCGTCTTTATGATAGGGCTTTAAAGCTTGAAGGTGGAGCATTAGAAGAAATTTCACAAGTGGCTTTAAGTAAGGAAGAAAAATATGCAAGATTAAAAGTTTATGAAGCTTTGAAAAAATCGCAAGAAGTTTATACTAAAAGTTTTGCTTTTAACACCTTAATTGCTGCTTGTATGGAGGCTTTAAATGCTATTGGAGCTTGTAAAAATCAAGCTTTAGAAAGGGAGGCTTTTTATATACTCTTAAATATTTTAGAGCCTATTATCCCTCATATTTGCTTTGAATTAAGCGAAAAATTATTTCATTTTGAAAATTTCAAAAAGTTAGAATTAAAATCTGAAGTTTTTGTGAAAGATAGCTTGAATTTAGGTGTAAGCGTTAATGGTAAAAAACGCGCTGAAATCGAAGTTAGTGCTTCTTTAAAACAAGATGAGATTATTCAACTAGCTAAAGAAAAGGTCGCAAAATGGCTTGAGGGAAAAAGTGTGATTAAAGAAATTTATGTGCCAAATTCTCTTGTCAATTTGGTGGTCAAATGAAAATTTTAATTTCATTTATCACCCTTTTTATAGCCGCTTGTGGATATGTGCCGACTTCAAAACTTGCGAATAATATATTTGATGAAAAAGTTTATGTTAATGTTGAGCTTAGTCCTTATGATCCTAAAAATAGCATTTTTGTCGCTGATACCCTAAAGGAAATGGTCATCTCTAAACTTGGTAGAAAATTAGCCCTTAAGCACGAGGCTGATGATATTATCAATGTCTCGATGAATCATTTGGAATTTATCCCACTCATTTATGATAAAAATGGTTATGTGATTAAATATAAAGCTAGACTTAATTTAAATTTTTATGTGCTTTTTAAAGATGGCGGTGAAGAAAATTTTAATACAAGCGGAAGTTATAATTTTGATATTTCGCCCAATAGCATCATAAGTGATACTGCAAGGCAAATGGCTATAAGGGAAGCTTCAAAAGAGGCTTTCGATGAATTTATTTCTGTAATCGCAATTAGGGGTGCTAAAAATAATGATAAATATCAATGAATTAGCCAAAGAGACGCTTATAGCTCTCAAAGAAAGGGGGCTTAAGCCAACTCCTGAAAATTATAGTGAAATTTTCGAAGAGCTTTCTCAAAAAAGAGGCTTTAAAAGTGCAAGTAAGGCAAAGATAGAAAAATATCAAGCCTTGCTTTTGCCGCATTTTCAAAGTGAGCTTATGAAAAAGCCTATTCGCACTTTGGAGGAGTTTATTAGCTTTTTGATTTCTGTATTAAATCGTCAAAGTGGTAAGCAATTTAGCGAATTTTTTGAGCTTTTAAGCACGATTTCTAAAGCTTTGCAAGTCAGCAAAGATAAGAAAATCAAGGACCTAGCTAAAATCACATCGATAAGAATTTCTAAAACGATGGATAGTGAGAGTATTTATTTGCTTGATAAAAAATGGAAGGAATTAGAACGCATTTATGAAGATGAAGGCGTGGATAAAGAGCTTCGCTCTTTAAATATTGGTCGTTATGATGATTATGAGCTTATAATCAAAAAGCTTGTTGAAAAGCTAAATCAAAGAACCTTCGAGCGTTTTGCCGAACTTATTGCAATGTGTCTAAATCCAAGCTTAGTTGAAGACTTAAAAATTCAGGGTTTTGTTGCAAATTTAAATTCTAAGCCTAGCATTTTAAACGAGACAAATTTTAAAAATGAACTTGGCGAATTTGTGAATAGACGCATTGTTGTTGATAATATGTATGTGCAAAAAAATCTTAATTTTTTCGATGAAAATCTTAAAAAAATTAATGAGCTTTATCTTCTTTTAAGTAAGCAAAATAAGCAAAATTTAGATTTTGTCGATGGACTTTACCCTGATGAAAAAGGCGAGGTAAAACTTAGCTTTGAAGATTTAAAAGCTAAATTTAGTGAGTTAAATGAAAAAATTTCAAGCCTTAATTCACAAATTCAATTTGCACAAAATTTAGAAGAGAGAGAAAGCTGGAGTGTCGTAAAAGAACTTGAAAAGCTTGATGAAAATTTTATAAAATACAAGGTCAATTACTCTTTAGCACTTTTTAGAATTAGCAATTACCGCTTCATAATGGAAAAGTATGGAATGGGGAATTTAAATGAGATTTTTGTCAGATTTAAGAAAATTTTAAAAGAAAGTTGTGGGGACTTTGATGAGCTATGGATGATGGATGAAAAAAGTTATCTTATCATAGCTCCCGGAAGAGATAAAGCGGAAATTGCAAATTTGGTGGAGCAAAATTTAAAAACTATTGAAAATTTTAGATTTATTTATAAGCAAGATGTGATACGCCCTAAAATTAGCGTTTCTTTTATGGATAAAGCAAGTAAGCCTGAAGCGTGTATTTTGGAAGAATTGTCAAAGCAAATGAACGATGAGCTTGAGTGAATTTTTAGCAAAAAAGGGTGAATTTTATAGTAAAATAGACCCCTTTGTCGCTTTTAGAATTTTGGAAAAATATCAAAAATATTTTAAAATGCCACCCATTATTCACATTGTCGGCACTAATGGCAAGGGTAGCACAGGGCGTTTTTTAGCCCAACTTTTAGAAATTTTAGGTTATGAAGTGGGACATTATAGCAGCCCACATTTATTTGATTTTAAAGAGAGATTTTACCTTAAAAAAGGTATAGTTGATGAGGATTTACTCGAAAAAACGCATCAAAAATTAAGTCTTATTTTGCAAGAGGATTTGGAAAAATTAAGCTATTTCGAATACGCCACTTTTTTAGCCGCTTTGCTTTTTGAAAAATGCGATTTTATCATTTTTGAAGCGGGACTTGGTGGGGAGTATGATGCAACTTCTGTTTTTAAGAAGCGTTTAAGTATTTTTACGCAAATTGATTATGACCACGAGCAGTTTTTAGGAAATACTTTAGAAAAAATCGCAAGAACGAAATTGAAAACTATGGCAAAAAAAGCCTTAATTAGCACAAATCAAAATGAAAGTATTCTTAAAATGGCTCAAAAAATCGCCCTTTTAAAGGGAGCTAAATTGTGTGTTTTGAGAGATTTAAGTCCTGATTTGCTGGAAAATTTAGAGCTTTATAAAAATAAATTTAAATTGCCTCTTTTTTTGGAAAATAATCTTAAACTTGCCTTAAAAGCTTGCGAAATTTTACTTTCAAAATCGCAGACAATCAAAGCTTTGCAAAATTTAACTAGCTTAAATTTGAGGGGACGCCTTGAAAAATTAAAGGAAAATCTTTATATTGATGTGGGGCACAATGTCTTAGCAGCTAGAGCTTTGTGTGAATATTTTAAAGGCGAAAAATTGGAAATTGTTTATAATAGCTTTTTAGATAAAAAAATTTTTGAAATTTTAAAAATATTAAAGCCTATCAGTGCTAAAATTATGGTTTTTAAATGTGAAAATGAAACTAGAGCTTTGGCAAATGAGCAAATTTTTGACCTTTGCGAAAAGCTTAATATAAAATGTGAAGAATTTAAAGAGCTTGATAAAGATAAAAAAACTCTTGTTTTTGGCTCTTTTATCTTAGTGGAAAAGTTTTTAAAGGATTATGGTGCTTAAAAATAAATTTACCATTACCATTTCGGATATTAATGGTTCAAGACATTTTTATCTTAATCAAATTATTAAAAAAATTGTCTTATATATTATCGCTTTTGTGTTTTTATTTTTAATCTCTAGCGGTTTTTATATTAAATATTTAGATAGTAAAGTCGATGCGTTAGATGCCAAAAGAGAAGAATTGCTTAAGAAAAGCAAGGAACTTGAAACGCTTAATATGACAATGCAACAAAGTCTCGATGAAAAAGCTGCACAATATGCCGTTATAGAGGATAAAATCGCTTCTTTTGAAGAGGCTTTAGGGCTTGAAAATGAAAATAATCTTACTATTAGTGCAAGACTTGAAAATCTTAATCTTACAAATGACCAGCAACAAGGCATTTTAAATCAAATTCCAAATGGCTGGCCTATTACTAATAAGGGCGTTACTGGTAAATTTGGCTGGAGAGAACATCCTATTTTAAAACGCAAGGAATTTCATCCAGGCATTGATCTAGCTGCAAGCATTGGCACGCCTATTTATGCACCGGCTAGTGGGGTGGTTGAGTTTTCAGGATATAGTAATAATGGCTATGGTTATAATGTCATTTTACTTCATAATTTTGGCTTTAAGAGCGTTTTTGCGCATATGATGCGTAAAGATGTGGTTAAGGCAGGAGATTTTGTCAATAAGGGGGATTTGATAGGTTATACTGGTAATACGGGGCTTTCGACTGGTCCGCATTTACACTATGAAGTGCGTTTTATCAATAAAACCTTAGAACCTTTATATTTTCTCAATCTCAAAAGAAAAAATATGAACGAATTTTTTAATCAAGAAAGGAGAGTTCCATGGCAATCTTTAATAAAGGCAGTGTCAGCCCAGCAAATCCAAGCTCGGAAACAACAGTAATTTCATCTGGTGCTAAAATTGAGGGTAAGTTTTATTTCGCTTCTATGCTTCATGTTGATGGGGAGTTAAATGGCATTATCCATTCAGAAAGCATAGTTGTCATCGGTAAAAATGGAAATTTAAAAGGCGAATTAAAATCCGATAAAATAGTCGTCAATGGCGTTTTTGAGGGTGAGCTTGAGGCAAATAGTCTTGAAATCTTAGCGGGTGGATTTGTAAGCGGAAATATAGTCATTAAAGAAATTTCCATAGAAAGCGGAGGGCGTTTTAATGGTAGTTCTAAGATTAAAGAAGATGAGCCTGTGAGAATGATAGAAAATACCATTGATTAATGCAAGCGTCTTTTTTTGAATATCTCAAAAAGGGTAATTTTTGCGAATTATTACTTTGTGAAAATGAAAAAGAAGCAGACTTACTTGCCCAAGTAAGTGCCTTTTTTGGGATAAAAACTTTCGTTTTGCCCGATTTTAGGGCGGAATTTGGCGATGACTTACGCGCTTTTTCTAAAGAGCTTTTTGAGCTTTGTAAGGTTTTAAACGCCTATCATAAAGAAAACACTCAAAAAATTCTCATCTCCCCTCTAGCAAGTGTTCTTAAAAAACTTCCATCAAAAAGGCATTTGCAAGGCTTTATATTGGATAAAACCAAGCCTTTTAATGTGGAGCTTTTAAAAGATGAATTTTTGCGTTTGGGTTATGAATTTGTCGATATGGTGCAAGATAAGGGAGAGCTTTCTTTAAGGGGAGAGGTGCTTGATATTTTTTGTATTAATGAAGAAAATCCTGTGCGAATTTTGTTTTTTGGAGAAGAAATTGAAAGCATAAGATATTTTGATTTAGCCACGCAAAAATCTATCCCAAGTGAGCTTGACAAGCTTGAAATTTGCCCATTTTTGAGCCATTTTTCTAAAAGTGCTTATGAGGAATTTGAGGAAAAGTTGGAAGGCTTTGAAAGTAAGGCTTTGATTAAGGATATTAATTCTTTGGGTTTTTGGTGCGTTGATGATTTTGAGGATTATTTAAAGCTTGATTTTAAAAGTATTAAAAAATTTGACGCAAGCTTTGAAAATGTTGATTTTATTAATGCAAGAATTTTACCAGAAGCTAGTATTTATAGAGATTTACAAAGCATTTATAATCAAGACTTTTTCGCCTTACATCAAAATAAAAAAATTACCATTTTAGCACAAAATGAAGCCCTTTTTAAGCAGCTTGAGCTTGATATGTCAAATATTATTTTTAAACAAAGCACTTTAAGGCTTAATGTTATTAGTAGTGATGAGATTATACTTTCTTTAAATAAAAAAGATAAAAAAAGGCAAAAACGCAAGGCAAATTTAATTTTAGATGAGCTTAAAATTGGTGATTTTATCGTGCATGAAGATTATGGAGTGGGAAAATTTTTAGGGCTTGAATTGCTAAATATTTCGGGTGCTAAAAAGGAATTTGTTGCACTTTCATATCAAAATAATGATAAATTACTCTTACCTGTGGAAAATCTTTATATGATTGATAAATATTTGGGCGTTGGGGGTGCTATACCCTTACTTGATAAACTTGGAAAAAGCACCTTTATTAAGCTAAAAGAAAGGCTTAAAACCAAGCTTTTAGCCCTTGCTTCGCAAATCATTGCTATGGCGGCAAAAAGGGCACTCATTAAGCCCAAAAAAATAATGATTGACCTAGAGGCACAAGCAAATTTCGTCCAAAGGGCGGGGTTTTCTTACACGGAAGATCAAGTTAAGGCTTGTGAGGATATTTTGGAGGATTTTAAAAGCTCTAGGGTTATGGATAGGCTTTTAAGCGGAGATGTGGGTTTTGGTAAAACAGAAGTAGCGATGAACGCCATTTTTCCTGTGTTAAAAAGTGGCTTTAGTGTCTTTTTTTTCGTGCCAACCACGCTTTTATCGCACCAGCATTATCAAAGTCTTAAAAAGCGTTTTGAGGAATTTGACCTTAAAGTTTTTAAGCTTGATCGCTTTACAAGTGCTAAAGAAAAAAAATATTTGCTAGAAGAGCTTAAAAATAATACGCCTTGTGTCGTTGTCGGCACACATGCGCTTTTGAGCGTTGAGTGTGAAAATGTCGCTTTGGTGATTATCGATGAGGAGCATAAATTTGGCGTTAAGCAAAAAGAAAAACTTAAGGAATTTTCGCAAAATTCCCATCTTCTTTCAATGTCTGCTACGCCTATACCAAGAAGCTTAAATCAAGCTTTAAGCTCCATTAAATCTTATAGCATTTTACAAACCCCACCAGAAGATAGGCTTGATGTAAGAAGTTTTGTAAGAGAAAGCGAGGACGCACTTCTTAAAGAGGCTATTTTAAGAGAGCTTAGAAGGGGTGGGCAAATTTTTTATATTCATAATCATATCGCAAGCATTAAGCAGTGTGAAAAACACCTAAAAAGCCTTTTTAAAGACTTAAGAATTCTCATTTTACATTCTAAAATAGACGCTAAAACCACAGAAGAAGAGATGCTTAAATTTGAAAATAAGGCTTATGATTTACTTTTATGCACCTCTATAGTGGAGAGCGGGATAGACCTGCCCAATGTCAATACTATCATCATTGAAAAAAGTGAGCGTTTTGGAATGGCTGATTTACATCAGCTTAGAGGAAGAGTCGGTAGAAGTAATAAGCAGGGTTATTGTTATTTTTTAGTGGAGGATAAGGCAAATTTGAGCGAGGCGGCGTTAAAAAGGCTTGTTTCTTTGGAGAGTAATTCTTTTCTTGGGGCGGGTTCTTTACTGGCTTATCACGACCTTGAGATAAGAGGGGGTGGGAATTTGCTAGGGCTTGACCAAAGCGGACATATAGAGCAAATTGGTTATAGCCTTTATCTTAAAATGCTTGAAGATGAGTTAAATGCCTTAAGTAAAAATGAAAGCGTGTCTGAAAATAAGCTTGAATTAAAGCTTAATATCAACGCCTTTTTAAATCCTGAGCTTATTAACGAAGATAGCTTAAGACTAGAGCTTTATCGCCGTCTTAGCAAGTGTGAGGATAATTCTAGGCTTTATGAGATTGAAGCGGAAATTGAGGATAGATTTGGCAAACTTGATGTTTATACTAAGCAATTTCTAGCACTCATTCGCATTAAAATTCTAGCCAGTGGGAAATTTAAGGCGATTAGCAATTATATGCAAAATATCCAGCTTATTAAAATAAATGATGAAAAAGAAGTCATCAAGGCTAAAAGCAAAGATGAAGATGATATTTTAGAGGCTATTTTGGTATATTTAAGAAAGTCTTAATGATGAATTCGGCAGAAATTTTTAAAAAACTTTTAAGTTTTGATTTGAAATGGCAGGATTTTGACTGGCTTGAGGGCAGGGGGCTTAACGAATTTGAGCTTTTAATTTCTGTAATTTTGACGCAAAATACAAATTGGAATAATGTTTTAAAAGCCCTAGAAAACTGCAAAAAAGCCCAAATTTCAACTTTAAATCAAGTGGTAAATTTAGATAGCAAAGCCTTAGCAGAACTTATAAAGCCAAGTGGTTTTTACAATACTAAGGCTAAGAGATTAAAGGGCTTGGCGGAGGCTATTTTGCAGGAATTTGATAATATGAAAAGCTTTAAAGAAAATGTAAGTAGAGAGTGGCTTTTAGGCATTAAGGGGCTTGGATATGAGAGTGTAGATGGGATATTAAATTATCTTTGCAAACGAGAAATTTTAGTCGTGGATAATTACACTTACCGCTTGGCTTTGCATTTGGGCTACGAGTTAGAAAATTATGAGGATTTAAGAGAATTTTTTCAAAATGGTATCGAGCAAGAGAGACGGAATTTATGTCAAATTTTAGGAAGAAAATACGAGCTTTACGAGCTTTATCAAATTTATCACGCTTTAATCATAGCCTTTGGTAAAGTAGCTTTTAGAGGCAAAAAGTTAAGTGAGAAGGGTGAGGACTGGATAAAGTCTTTAAAAATGCTTTAATCATCATATTCACGCCTTAAAATCGTGCCGTTAAAGTCTATGATGATTTCGAAATTATTGTAAAATTTGATTTTATAATAATTAATTTTGCGTTCAATTTCTTTAATTGCATTTTCTTTAAATTCATTTTTTAAAATGCTAGCGATGTGAGGCGGTAACACTTCATAGCTTATCGCCGTGCCTCTTGCTTCGATTTCTTTCCACTCGCCACTTATATCAAATTCAAGCTCCGTGCCGTCATTTAATGCTATTTCATAAACATCATCATCTTTTTGTGCTAAGCTAACTTGGGCTTTGAAATTTTTTTGCAAAAATTCTTTTATGGTATTTGGTAAATTTTGAGGAGAAAGTATGATATCAGCTTTTAAATTTAAAAAAAGTGTTAAAATAAGAATTATAATTTTCATTAATTTTCCTTAGAATTTAAGGAAAATTATAGTGCTTTTGAGTGAATTTTATGTGAAATTTGAGAAAATAATATATTTTAAAGGAGTTATAGGGTGATAACTTGGGCTTTAATCATCTTAAACGGGCTTATTTTTATCTTGCAAACTTGGTTTTTTGATACGGATCTTTTTGATTTGTATTTTTCTCTTAATCTTTTATTTTTTAAGGAAAATTTTTTATGGCAGCCTTTAAGCTCTATGTTTTTACACGGAAATTTCACTCATCTTGTGCTTAATATGATAGTGCTTTTTAGCTTTGGTAGGATTTTAGAAAGCTATATGGGAAGTGTGAAATTTGCTTTGCTTTATTTTGTTGGGGGGCTTATAACCTCGCTTTTGAGTGCTTTTTATCTACTTTTTGCTTTTGAATTTTGGGGGCAAAAAATTTTTTTAGTGGGAGCAAGTGGGGCGATTTGCGTTTTGATGGGCTTTTATGCTTTTTTGGATAAAACTAGCACAAAAGGGCTTGTGGTGGCTATTTTATTGATGAGCTTTTTACCTTTGTTTATGGGGATTAATGTGGCTTGGTATGGGCATATTTTTGGTTTTATTAGCGGTTATATTTTGGCATTTTTAAGGAGAAAAAGATGAAAAAAATTTATATTTTAAGACACGCAAAAGCAGAAAAAGAAATCAAAATAGATGATTTTAGCAGAAAGCTTACAAAAAAGGGAAAAGATGAGTTAAAAATCCTCTTGCAAAGACTGCAAAAATATGAGATTAAGTGGGATAGAATTTATGCTTCTCCTGCTTTTAGGACTAAAAAAACTGCAAAAATAATAGCAAAAAATTATGCTTATGATAAAAAAGAAATTGACCTAATCGCTGCATTTTATGAAGCAGATGAAATGTGGCTTTTTGCTTTTTTAAAGAATTTAGATGAGGGTGTGGAAAATGTGCTTTTGGTAGGGCATAATCCTGCCCTTTTAAAGCTTTGTGAGCTTTTAAGCCCTCTTTGTTTGCACTCTTTTCCTACCTCTTCTATGCTTTGCCTTGAGTGTGAGAGCTTTAAGGATTTAAAAGAGCATAGTGCAAAGCTTGTATTTTTCGAGCATATCAAGCCACTTAAGGAGAATTAGACTTAAGGAATAATTAACTCTTAATTAAAATTTTTTAAGTAAGATTAAGAAATTTTATTAAAAGGAGAAAAGATGAAAAAAATATTTTTCTTAATGTTTGCTTTAGCGAGTTTTTTGTTTGCGGCTGTGAATTTAAATACTGCTACGCTTGAAGAATTAAAAAGCTTAAAAGGCATAGGAGAAACCAAGGCGAGAGCGATTTTAGATTATAGAAAAGAACAAAATTTCACAAGTATAGAAGAGCTTAAAAAGGTTAAGGGTATAGGCGAAAAAACTTTTGAAGAATTAAAAGATTCTATCGTTGTGGAGTAGTTTTATTAGGCTGTGATTTTGGTAAGCTTTTACCAAAATCTATATTTATATTTTCTTTCTTTCATAAATTTTTCTTAATTTAGTATCAAGTTTATAACAAAATTCAAACAAGGCTGGCACGACAAGTAGGGTTAAAAGTGTGGAGCTAACAAGCCCGAAAATAATGGTTATTGCCATAGGTGCGTTTGCTTCGTAACCACTGCCCCTTGAAAGTGCGAGTGGTAACATCGCAAAAATCATTGCAAAACTTGTCATTAAAATGGCACGAAGTCTCATTTTTCCAGCTTTTATCAAGGCTTCATCGACACTTAAACCTTGATGAGTTTGTTTATTTGCCACATCAACAAGCAAAATAGCATTTTTCCCCACCATACCAAAAAGCAAAATAATGGCAATAAGCACAAATAAAGAAAAATTATGCCCCGTGATAAACAGCCCCACACAAGCCCCACCAAAGGCTAGAGGCATTGTTATCATAATGATAAGCGGTAAAATAAGACTTTCATAAAGTGCGGCTAAAACAAGATAAATCAGTATCATTCCCAAAAATATCGCAAAAGCAAAACCCTGAATTGTTTCACTTAGTAGATTAATAAAGCCTGAAAAAGCGTAACTTAGGCTTTTATCCTGTCCTAAAATTGCGTCCATATGCTCCAAAAGTAGGCTCTTAACCGCACCTAAAGAAATGTCATTAGTTGCGGCTGTGATTTTGACACTGCGATTTTTATTATAATGATAAATGTTTTTTAGGTCTTCATTATAGACAAAATCCACCACGCTTAAAAGCTCTAAATTTTCGCCTTGGTTATTTTTAATACTAATTTTTTCTAGGGCTTTAATATCCTTTTTAAAAGCCTCATCAAAGCTTAAAATAATGTCATCTTTGAAATTTCCCCTATCCATACTTCCTACCACAAGTTCCCCAAAAGAATAGCTCAAAACCCCCGCTATATATTTAGGATCGACATTTAAAAGTTTGGCTTTTTCTTTGTTGATTCTAAGGCTCACTTCGGCTTTTTTAAGGTTGGCATTGTCATTAATATCCACAATTCTCTTTTCTTTTTGCAATACTTCTTTTGCCCTTAAGGTCGCCATTTCAAGGCTTTTTAAATCTTCTCCTAAAATTAAAAACTGCACAGGATCATCAATCCCAGCGCCGTCAATCTTAGGCAGTTCTAAAATTTTGATATTCAAACTTTCATCTTTAAATTTACTGCGGTAAAGACTGACAATTTCATTTTGTCTAAGCTTTCTTTCTCCAAGTGGCTTTAATTTGACATAAATTTTAGCTCTAGTGGCGTCCTTTGCGTCCTCATAGCCTACAAGCAAAAAGGCGTAAGCGACATTTTCATCTTTTTGAATTTCACTAAGAAGCTGAAGCCCTTTTTCCTTCATCGCCTCTAGGCTTAAGTCTTTTTTGCTTTGAGCTAAAATTTGAATTTCGCTATCATCTTCCATAGGTAAAAAGTCAAGTCCTATTTTCAAGGCTAAAGCAAAGCTAATGATGATAAAAGCGAAGCTTATGAGTATGAATTTGCCTTTATTTTTTAAAATTTTATAAAGCAAATTTTCATAAAAAAGCTCCATTTTTGTGAAAAACACTTCGCTTTTTTGGTAAAAAGCACTTTGTTTAGGGTTTAAAAACCTAGCACTGAGTGAGGGTATTAGCAAAATGGACACAAAAAAGCTAATTACTATCCCAGAAGCTACGCTAATGCCAAGCGTATTAAAAAACAAGCCCGGAATCGTATCCATATAAGAAATAGGCACAAAAACGCATAGCAAAACAACGCTAATGCTAAGCACCGAAAAGCCTATTTCGCTAATGCCAAGATAAGCCGCCTCTAAAGCGGGATATTCTTTTAATTTTTTAGCGATATTTTCTATCACAACTATGGCATCATCGATGAAAATTCCTATACTTAAAGTAAGAGCGATAAAGGTGAGGCGGTTTAAGTCATAGCCTAGCAAGTCTATAATGAAAAAGGTTGAAATAATCGAACTTGGGATAGCGATACAAGCGATTAAAGTCGCGCTTAAATTGCGTAAAAATAAAAAAACGATGATTATAGTTAAAAATACACCTAAAATCATATCAAAAATTACGCTAGAAAGGTGTTTGTGGATATTTAAACTCTTATCATAAACAATGCTAAATTCGATATTTTCAAAGTTATTTTGTAAGACAGGCAGGGCTTTTTTAACATTAGCAATCATTTCTAAGGTATTAAAATTTGCTATCTTTCCTAGCTCTAAAAGCACTCCATTACCCTCATAAAAAGCCACTTGTTTAGCATCTTCGTAAAGATAAGAAAGCGTCGCTATATCCTTTAAGAAAACGCCCGGCATTATCCTTAGCTCTTTAAGTTCATTTAAAGAATTTGCTTCAAAATAACCCTTTAAAATGTAATTTTGCTTGTCGTTTTCAAGCTGTCCTAGTGCTTGTTTAAAATTTTGATTTTGTATGAGAGTGGCTACTTCTAAGGCATTTAAGTGGTATTTTCTTAGCTCATTTGGATTTAATTCTATGCGAATTTGAGGCTCTTTGTAGCCTATGGTTTCTATTTTACCGACCCCGTCTATTCTTTGTAAAAAGGGCTTGATTTTATCCTTAATGCTTTGCATTAAATAAAGCTCATCTTTACTTTTTAAAAAAAGTGAAATAGAAGTGCCAGAGTCAGAAGACACCTTTTCTATTTCAGGCTTTACGCTAAGAGTAAGGGTGCCGATTTTATCCCTTACATCATTAGCGGCGACTTCTAAATCCTTGCTTAATTTAAACTCGACCATAGTAACGCTAAAATTATCATAAGCTACCGAGTTAATCGTCTTTACCCCATCTATCTCACTAATGGCGTTTTCGATTTCTTTTGTGATTTTAGACTCTACGAAATTTAAATCCCCGCTTATTTTTGTGGTGATTTTCACAAGAGGGATACTCACATTTGGGAATAAATTGACATTCATATTAAAGGCGGAAAGCAAACCAAAAATCACTAAGGCTAAAAAGAGCATTAAAACGCTTATGGGTCGGTTAATGGCTAGTTTATACATTTAATCCTCTATGATGATTTGACCCTCGCCAAAGAGTCCGGGCTTTAAATCCTTAGCATAAACTTCGGCGTAAATTTTTCTTGTCTTAGGCTCTATGCTAGGGTAGATAAGGGCTATTTTGCCTTCTCTTTGTTTTTGTTCCCCGTCAATTTTATAGAGGAATTTTTGTCCAAGCTTGACCCTATCTTTAAATTTCTCATCAAAGCTTAAAATAAGCTTTACATCAGGATAAGAAAAAATTTCAATCAAAACACGCCCCACGCCTCCCACGCCCTCGCCAACTTGTATGAATTTATTTGCAATTATCCCATCATAAGGGGCGACTAGCCTTTTTTTCTCAAGGATATTTTCATAATAGGCAATGTTTAATTTTGCCTTTTCAAGTCTTAATCTAGCACCATTAAAAGCACTTTGTATATCCTCAAAGCTCTGTTTGTCAATTACCTCACGCACGGCTTTAAATTTTTGCATTTTGCTTTGTGCATTTTGAAATTCTACTAGGGCTAGAGCGTGGTCGTTTTTAGCATTTTGAAGGGCTATTTTTTCGCTTTTGCTATCAAGACTTAGGATTAAATCGCCTTTTTTAACATTTTGCGAAACCTCGACAAAAATTTGCTCTACTACACCCACACTTTCAAGGACTAATCGACTTTGCATTTTAGCCTCGACATTAAAACTCGCATAAAGCTCCTCCGCCCTCACAAAAGAAAGGCTAAATAAAAAAAGAAGCCAAATTTGTTTCATTGTATTTCCTTACTTAAGTCAAATCCTGCGGTAAAATAATAATTTGCCTTAGTGATTTCAAACTCATTTTTAGCAAGCTCTAAATCACTCATTGCTTTAAATTTAAGCTCTAAGGCTTGTAAATATTCTACATAAGAGCAAAGTCCAGCACTATATTTTTTATTGACACTTTCAAAAGCCAAATTCGCTGCGTTTAGACTATATTTTAATGCCTCAATTTGCTCTTTTAAGACGGCTAAATTTTTCTTTAAATAGCTTAATTCTTCTTCATTTTGTCTTTTAAGCAACTCATAATTTGCTCTTTGAATTTGCAAAGCCAAACGCTTATTTTCAAGCTCTTTATTTCTCGTGCCAAAATCAAAAATTTTCCACTCCAAGCCTAGCATAATTTGATTTGCCGTTCCACTTTCGCTAAACATTGCTGAGGCTAAGTTTTGATAGGGGGTGGGGAGTTTTGGATTGTGATGATTATCATAAAAACTCAAATGATTTTGCACGAAAAATTTAGGAAAAAACTCCGCTCTAGCAGCCTTTACTCCCTCGTTTGCTAAGTCAATTTGTTCTCTAGCCTTTAAAACTTTAGCGTTTTGACTTTGCGTTTTTTGTGGCTCTTTTAGCCTTGCTTTTCCTTGTGGAGTGAAAGTTCTTGCTGTAAGGATGAAAAGCTCTTTTTTGATATTTTCTAGCTTTAAAATTCTTTGAGAAAGCTCTAAAGAAGCCAAGTGAAACTTCGCCCTAATGCTTTCTAATTCATCTTTAGCACTAAGTCCAGCATTATAAAAGCTTTCAAGTCTTGTTAAGCTTTGCTTTAAAAAGGTCTTTTTTTGCTCTCCAGCTTTGATTAATTCTTCAAGGCTAAGGTAGTTAAAATAAAGCGTAGCCGCATTTAAAGCAAGGAGGTTTTTTTGCTCTTTTTCATCAAGCCTTGCTAGAATTTCTTGTAATTTTAAGCTTTTAATATGTGCTTCTCTCTTGCCTCCGTCATACAGTAAGAAATTTAAGCTAAGTCTTGAAAAAAGGCTTTCATTAGGCTCTGTAAGTGCGCGGTCTTTGTTATTTGCTATGTAACCAGAACTAAGGCTTAAATTTGGCAGATACGCCCTAAAAGCCGCATCTTTTTGTGCTACACTTTGCAGCGTTTGAAGCTCTTTAATAAGATAGCTTTCATTATGCAAACTAAGCTCTATAAGCTCATTTAAATTTGAGGCTTTTAAAAAAAGTGGCGTTAGGATTAAAACTAGGCATTTATTAATTTTTTTCATAATTTATTATAATACGCTTTAAATAAATTTTTCTTTTAATGGAATTTTGCGATGAAAAATGTAATGATATTAAGCGGTGCAGGACTTAGCGCACCAAGTGGCTTAAAGACTTTTAGAGACAATGACGGACTTTGGGAGGAGTATGATGTAATGGAGGTTTGCTCTGCTTCAGGTTTTAGAAAAAATCCTCAAAAAGTTTTAGATTTTTATGACCTTCGCCGTGCAAGTCTTGCTAGGGTTAAGCCAAATTATGCACATTTTGCTCTAGCAAAGCTTAAGGCTAAATTCCCTCACAATATCTTTATGCTAACGCAAAATGTCGATGATTTACTTGAACGCGCAAATTGCGAGGGCGTGATACACCTACACGGCTTTTTACCAGAGCTTCGTTGCTTAAAATGTAAAAAAGTTTTTAACATAGGCTATGAAAGCATACAAAATAAAACTTGCCCATCTTGTCAAAGTGCCAATTTAAGGCATAATATCGTAATGTTTGAAGAGCAAGCGCCCGAGTATCAAAGGCTTTACGAGCTCTTAGAGCAAACGCATTTATTTATAGCCATAGGCACGAGTGGGGTGGTTTTACCTGTGGGGCATTATGCAAAGATGTGTGAAAAAAGCATTTTAAATTTGCTTGAGAGTGATGAGGGCTTGGAGGCTTGTTTTACTAAGGTGTATAAAGAGGATATTTTAAGTGCTGTGGATAAAATTATTTTAGATGTAGAGGAGTTTTTAAGTGTTTAAAAGTTTATTAGACGGCATTTTGCTAGGCATTGGTGTGGCTGTGCCTTTTGGACCTGTGAATTTGCTTACGCTTTCTTATGCACTCGTTTCTTTTAGAAGTGCCTTTTTTGTAGGATTTGGGGCTTTAATGGGAGATGTATTTTATTTAACTTTGTTAAATTTTGGACTTTTACATTTTTTAAATCAAACTTGGTTTTTAAAGATTTTAGCGATTTTTGGTTTTTGCTTTTTTACTTATATTGCCTTTTTGACACTTAGAAAAAAGCCAGAAAATTTGGAAATTCAAAAAAGTAAAATTGATAAATCTTACGCAAAAAGCTTTTTAAAGGGCTTGTTTTTAAATCTTTTAAATCCCTATGTCATAGGCTTTTGGCTTTCTTTTGCCTCTCTTAGTGTGAGTAATCAATATCCCATAGCCTTAACGCTAGGGCTTGTGAGTTTCATTTTTATTTGGATTTTGGCTTTGCCGTTTTTTGTGGGGAAATTCAGCCATTTATTTAAGGCGAAAGTGATATACTATATCAATGTTTTTTCAGCTTTGATTATAGAATATTTTGCTCTAAATTTACTTTATAAAACTTTTTGGGGATAGAAAATGAACGCTAAGGAATTTTTAATCGAACTTTTGAAATTTAAATCCATCACGCCAAATGATGACGGAGCGTTAAATTTCATCGCTTTAGAGCTTGAGGACTTTGAGGCTTTTTTCATCGAAAAAGAGGGGGTTAAAAACCTACTTTTAACTAAGAAATTTAACGATGAGGGCGAGCATTTAGCCTTTGGAGGGCATATTGATGTCGTGCCTAGTGGAGAGGGCTGGGAAAATGAGCCTTTTGAGCCTGTGGAAAAAGAGGGTTTTATCTATGCAAGGGGTTCGCAAGATATGAAAAGTGGGGTTGCTGCCTTTGTGAGTGCTGTAAAAAATGCCAATTTTAAAGGCTCTCGTCTTTCTTTGCTGCTTACAAGTGATGAAGAGGGCGAGGCGAAATATGGCACTTTGGAGCTTTTAAAATTTATGGAGGAGAAAAATATGCTTCCTGGTTACGCCATAGTCGCAGAGCCTACTTGTGTGAAAAGCTTTGGCGATAGCATTAAAATAGGCAGACGCGGTTCAATTAATGGCAAACTTTTAATTAGAGGTAAGCAAGGGCACGCCGCCTATCCTGAAAAAGCTATTAATCCCATCCACGACTTTGCACCTGTTTTGAAATTTTTAGCAGGATTTGACCTAGACCCCGGAAGTGCTGAATTTGCACCCTCTAAAATCGTCCTAACCGACATAAGGGCAGGGCTTGGTGTGAGTAATGTAACGCCAAATGATTTAAGATTAATGCTTAATGTTAGAAATTCTAACGATACAAGCGTTGAAGATGTGCGAAATTATATAGAAAAGCTTTGCCACGGGCTTAATTATGAGCTTTTTCTTACACAAAGCTCCAAGCCTTTTTTAACGGACGCAAATAGCAAAATCGTGCAAAAGCTTAATCAAAGCGTGCAAAAAATAAGTGGCGTTGTGCCTGAGCTTAATACCAAAGGCGGCACGAGCGATGCACGCTTTTTTGCGGAATTTGGCGTGAATGTGGCGGAATTTGGCGTGAGAAATGACACGATTCACGCGGTTAATGAAAGGGTGAGTGTGGAGGATTTTGAAAAGCTTTGTTTGGTTTTTAAAGATTTGGTGGAGAATTTTTAATGCAAATTTTAGAAGAGTATCAAAACAAACTTTTAGAAATTTATAAAACAAAAGATTTTGGTGAGCATTCTTTTCGCACACCGCTTGAAAATTTGCTAAATGCACTTAAGATTGAAAATGTCAAAATCATACAAGAAGCTTTAAGCAAAGATGAAAAAGGCGTAGCTAGGGCGGATTTTAAAATTTATAAACACATCAATTCTAAAGATAAGTTAAGCTATAACGCTCTTGTTGGCTTTGTAGAGTGTAAAAATATCGATGTAGATTTAAACAAAGAGCTTAAAAGCAGGCAATTAAGTCGTTATTCTCAACTTTGTCCCAACATACTTTTAACAAATTATAGGCAATTTATCCTGCTTTCTTTTGATAGGGCGGTTAAGGTTTGTGAGCTTTTTGATGAAAATTTAAATCCTACGCTTTTTAGTGAAAATGAAAAGCAAATTTTCTTAAGCCTTATAAGCGATTTTTATGGGGAAAATCACGCTAATATTAAGAGTAAGGCTGAGCTTATTAAGGTTTTATCAAGCCAGAGTTTTTATCTTAGCACGACCTTAAAAGAGGCTTACGACACAAAAGAAAATAAAGAAAATGAAAGGTTTTTTGAATTTTTTAAACGCACTTACGAGAGCTTTTTGGCTATACAAAGATATGGTTTTGATGAATTTGATTTTTGTGATTTAATCGCTCAAAGCGTGATTTATGGGCTTTTTGTTTCTTTTGTGGAAAATAAGGAGTTTGCTTTTAACGAAGATGAAACGCAAAATTTCATCTCTTATTTACCTAAGAATTTTAAAACCTTAAGTGAGCTTGTTTATTTTAGTTTGCCAAATTTTGATTTGCCAGAGCAGGTTAAGCAAGTGCTTAAAAATATACAAAAAACCATAGCCTTGCTTGACAAGCCTACTATGGCGAAATTTTTGAATTTAGAACTAGAGCAAATCGCTATTTATCTTTATGAGGATTTTATTAAAGCTTATGATGAGTTAAAAGGCACACAAAAGCGTAAAGAAGGGGGCGTTTTCTACACGCCAAAAAGCGTTGTGAAAATGATAGTTTCAAGCCTAGACGAGCTTTTAAAAAGCAAATTTAACAAAACGGGTTTTAATGATAAAAGCGTTAAGGTGCTTGACTTTGCCACTGGCACGGGGAGCTTTTTAGCCTTTGTATGTGAGAAAATCCTAGAACAGCAACACAGCCTTTCTCAAAATGAAAGCTTTAAACAAGCCACGCAAAACGAAGCCATTAAAAACAAATTTTTAGAGGACATTTACGGCTTTGAGCTTTCTTTCGTGCCTTATATAGTCGCACGGCTTAAGCTTATGCAGATTTTGAAAAAAAAAGGTTATGATAAGGTTAATGAAGCAGATTTTCAAATTTATCTTAATAATACCTTGGATTTAAGTAACCAAGCACACTATGAACTTAAGATACCTCTTTTCTATCTTGATGCGGAGTGGAAAAAGGCTAGAGATGTCAAGCACGATAAAAATCTCCTTGTGATTTTAGGAAACCCCCCTTACAATGCTAAGAGTAAAAATAAAGATGAGACGATTTTAAAATTTTTAGAGACTTACAAAAAGAACTTAAACGAGACAAATATCCAGCCCTTATATAATGACTACATTAAATTTATACGCTTTTCGCAGTGGAAGCTTTTAGAGCAGGGCAGTAGCACAGGCTTAATGGGCTTTATCATACCAAATTCTTTCTTAGACGGACGCATACACCGTAATATGAGAGAGAGCTTATATAAAAGCTTTGATGAAATTTATATCTTAAATTTACACGGTAGCGATAAGGACGCTAAAAATGATGAAAATGTCTTTGATATTAAAATAGGCGTTTGCATTAGCTTGTTTATCAAGTATAAAAATGAGCCAAGCAAGGGTGCTACAATTTTCTACGCCTCCACAGCACAAAAAGGCATTTTCAAAAGAGCGGAAAAATATGCCCTTTTAGATGATATTTCACAAAGGGGCTTAAATTCCATTAAGTGGGAAGAATTAAGCCCAAATGAGCCTTATTTTTGGTTTGTGCCAAAAAGCTTTGAAAGTGAAGAATATGAAGACTTTTGGGCTTTAGCGGGGGATAAGGCTTTGGGAGATAAAAGAGCTATTTTTGGAATTTATAGTAGTGGGATAGCAACTGAAAGAGATAATATAGCCATACAGCTTAATGAAAGGGCTATGAGGCAGGTTTTAGAAGATTTAAAAATACTAAAAAAAGATGAAATTTTACAAAAATATAGACTTAAAAATTTAGATGAAACTATCATTTCTAAAACTTTAGCAGAATATGAAGCTAAAGATAACCCCGCCCGTATCACTAAGATAGCCTACCGACCCTTTGATACACAATACACGCTTTATTCTAGTAGGCAAGGATTTTTAGGACGCCCACGATTTGAGACTATGCAATATTTTTTAAGTAAGAAAAATTTAGGTTTATGTTTTGAAAAAGGTATAAATGCTAGTAATGTAGCTTTTGTGAGCAATAAGATTATGGATGGACATCATATAGGAAGTAGAACTTACATAACTCCCCTTTATCTCTATGATATTAATGGAAAAACTTCAAATTTCACGCCAGAATTTTTAGCCTATAAAGCAAAACATAAAATTTTAAAAGATAAAAACGAGGAGCAAATTCTAGCCTTTATCTATGCGAATTTATATAATCCAAAATATAGAAGCAAGTATTTAGAATACCTTAAAATCGGCTTTCCAAAAGTGAGCTTTGAAGTAAGTGTAAAAGAATTTGAGCGTTTTGAAAAGCTAGGAAGTGAGCTTATAAAACTTCACTTAATGCAAGAAATCCCCCAAGATGAAATCGACTTCATCTTTTTAAAAGAAAGCAAAAAGCCTAATTTTAAAATAGCAAAATACCAAGAAAAAGAGCGTTTTGTAGAAAATAAAATCATATTAAACGAAGACTTAGCTATAAGTCCTATTGGTGCTGAAATTTGGAATTACACCATAGGAGGTTATCAGGTTTTAAAGCAGTGGCTAAAGTATAGAAAAGATTATGTTTGCACCAAAGAGGAGCTAGAACACTTACTTAAAATTTGCAAAATTCTTAAAAAAACCATAGAAATTCAAGGAAAGCTTAGTGAAATTTAAAAGCTGTTATTTAAGTGATGATGTAGGGGGCTTTTGAATGCTTGTTGGAGGTGAAAAATGATAATCAATGGTGAAAAATTGGATTTAAAAGAGTTGAAATTTGCGGATTATGTGAAGCAAAAAGGCTTAAGAGCGGATTTAATCGCCCTAGAGCTAAATGGTAAAATTGTGCCTAAAAGCGAATTTGAAAACTTAATCTTAAAAAAAGGCGATAAAGCCGAAATTGTGAGCTTTGTAGGAGGTGGATGATGAGGATTAAATTTAATGGCGAATGGGTAGAGTGTGCGTTTAAAACAAGCATTGATTTTTTTAAAAGTGTAAGTCAAAATGAAAGCGATGTGTGGATTGTCAATGGTTTTGCCACTAAAGAGGAGCTTGAGTTAAGCGAAAATGATGAGCTTTTTTGCATAGCAAAAAATACTATGCCTCCTCGCGATGCCTTAGATGCGATGATGAGGGCGCGTCATACCCCAAAACTTCACGATAAATTAAAACTAGCTAAAGTTGCTGTGTGTGGGCTTGGAGGGCTTGGCTCACATATAGCCATAATGTTAGCAAGAAGTGGCATAGGAGGGCTAAAACTCATCGATTTTGATGTCGTAGAGCCGAGCAATCTTAACCGACAAGCTTATAATGTGAGTGATTTAGGGAAATTTAAAACAGAGGCTTTAAAAGAGCAAATTTCGCACATTAACCCTTACACGGCGGTTGAAATTCATACTCTCAAAATCGATGAAAATAATATAAAAGAGCTTTTTAAAGATACAAAAATCGTTTGCGAGGCATTTGATAGGGCGGAGGCTAAGGCGATGTTAGCACAAAATTTTCATAAATATTTTGAAAATCAAATTTTAATCTGCGCTTCTGGACTTGCGGGCTATGGTGAAAGTAATGCCATACAAACAAGAAAGATTGCTAAAAATTTTTATGTTTGCGGGGATTTAGTCAATGGCGCAAAAGTGGGTAATGGACTTATGGCACCGCGTGTTAATATCTGTGCGGCACATCAGGCGAATTTGGTTTTAGAGCTTTTGGCGGAAAGTTAAGGATTTAGCGTTTTAGTCGATTTAGATTTAAAAGGAGGCAGAATGCAAGTTAGTTTGAAAAATTATACGCCCTATTTGAATTTAAAAGAGGAATTAAGTCGCAAAACGCCACAGGATAAGACGCAAAAAGCAAATGAAGAAAATTTGCAAGAGCTAAAAAGTGCTAAAGATGATGATAAAAAAGCTCTTTCAAAAGAGGAAAAAGCACAAGCTTCAAGTCAAGGAGGTGGTGGCGAAGAGCTTGTTGATTTATATGAAAAATTACAAGAATTATTAAGCGAGATAGCAAAACTTAGTGCAAAAATGCGAAATGCAAAGGACGAGCAGACTAAGGATTTATTTTTAAAGCAGATTATGGTTCTAAACGCACAGGCTATGGAAGTGAGTAATCTTATACGAGAGCGTGAGGCAGAAAGTCAAACAAGCATTTAAATTTAGTGTCAAGTTTTTTTATTTTTAGTCGATATAGAAGATGTCTAGACTAAGCTAAAGGAGGCGACTATGATTTCAGATATGAGTAATGCTTCTTTAAGGACGGCGATTAACACTTCTTTGTTGAAAAAAACTATGGATACAAATGAAGCTTTGATGGCTAGACTTATTGATGGGTTGAGTAGCGGTTCTATGCAGACTTCACAGGCGGTGGCTACGGATTCTGCACCGATTAAAACAAGTGCTCTAGACATTTACGCTTAATTTAAGGCACGACTTCGTGCCTTTTTCTTCAATATTTAATCAAATCTTAATCAAATCTTAATCAAATTTTGTTATAATCTTAGAATTAATTTTAAGGAGTTTGCTTTGCAAAGGATTAAAAAAGTAGTTTTAAGTGAGACTTTTCCTGGAATTTTATTGATTTTCTTTACCTTTTTTGCGCTTTTGTGTAAAAATTCAGCTTTGAGCGTGATTTATACGGATTTTTTCCACGCAAATTTTACTGTGGGCTTTGATAATTTTCAAATTTCAAAATCCTTAGATCTTTGGATTAATGACGGCTTAATTGCCATTTTCTTTCTTTGCATAGGACTTGAGCTTAAATATGAGGTTTTAAGAGGACAGCTTAAAAATGTTAGGGCGGTTTCTTTGCCTATTTTTGGTGCGCTTGGAGGTATGGTAGTTCCTGCACTTATCTTTGCTTTTATTAATTTTCACGATGCTTTTGCGATGAAAGGCTGGGCTATCCCAACTGCGACAGATATTGCCTTTGCGGTAGGAATTTTAATGCTTTTAGGAAATAAAATTCCAGCTAGTCTTAAGCTTTTCTTACTTTCTTTGGCTATTTTTGATGATTTGGGTGCGATTATTATCATTGCTTTATTTTACACAGATCAGCTTTCTACTTTAGCGATGTTAATTTGCTTGATGTGTATTTTTGCTTTATTTGTTCTTAATTATTTTCACATTACGCATTTATCGCTTTATGTTTTAGTCGGTGTGATACTTTGGATCGCTATGCTTAAAAGTGGTGTGCATGCGACTTTGGCGGGGGTAATTATAGCTTTATTTATCCCTTTAGATACTAAGGGCAAACGACCATATTTACATAATGTTTTAGAGAGTTTAAATCCTTGGGTGGTTTATTTTATTTTGCCTTTATTTGCCTTTGCAAATGCGGGCATTGATTTAAGAGATATGCACCTTGCAGCCTTATTTTCTCCTGTGAGTCTTGGTATTATTTTAGGACTTTTTGTGGGTAAGCAAGTGGGTGTGTTTTTATTTTCTTACTTGGCGATTAAATTAAAACTTGCAAAACTTCCTGAAAATGTCCGCTATTCTCAATTTTATGGCATTTGCATACTTACAGGCATAGGCTTTACGATGAGTTTATTTATCGATTCTTTAGCGTATAAAAATAGTGATATTTTCGAGCATACTGATAAGCTTGCGATTTTAGTAGCTAGTTTTTTAAGTGCCATTGTGGGCTATATTTATTTAAAGCTTGTTAAATGACTTTGTTTGAGCGACTTAAGAATTTTGTTTATAATGAGGCTTTTGGTGGCGTTTTACTCATTATTTGCACGGTTTTTGCCCTACTTGTGCAAAATAGCTTTTTAAGTGATCATTATAGAGAATTGCTTAATTTAAATATGGGCTTTGTCGCGGGGGAATTTAGACTTGAAAAGCCTTTTTTACTTTGGGTTAATGATGGCTTGATTTCCATTTTTTTCTTTGCCATAGGCTTAGAGCTTAAAAAAGAATTAATGCAAGGAGCTTTCAAAGAGGTAAGAAGCATTATTTTACCATTTGCAGCGGCTTTAGGTGGGATTATCGTGCCAGCTAGCATTTTTGCCTTAGTTAATGTCGGCGATGCTTATACGCTTAAGGGCTGGGCTATCCCAACGGCTACGGATACGGCTTTTGCTTTAGCTATTTTGATGATGTGCGGAAAACATATCCCAAGTTCGCTTAAAATTTTCTTGCTTTCTTTGGCTATTTTTGATGATGTAGGAGCGATTTTAATCATCGCCATTTTTTATACTTCTAAACTATCTATTGTCGCTTTTATTGTGGCAAGTTGTGCGATTTTAGCTTTATTGACCTTAAATTTGTTGGGTATTACACGCAAATCTTTTTATTTTATTTGTTCCTTAATCCTTTGGGTGAGCGTTTTAAAAAGCGGAGTGCATGCGACTTTGGCGGGACTTATCACTGCATTTTTTATCCCTGTTTTGACAAAAGATGGTAAGCCTTTTTTAAAAGAGATTGATGAAAGTTTGAAATTTTGGCTCGTTTTTGTCATACTGCCTTTATTTGCCTTTGCAAATGCAGGTGTAAATTTGGCTAATATCGACTTAAAATCCATACTTTCCGGTGCTAGTGTGGGGATTTTCTTAGGACTTTTTGTCGGTAAGCAAGTGGGCGTTTTTGCCTTTTCTTACCTTGCGATTAAAAGTGGTTTGGCGCGTTTGCCAGAGGGAGCGAATTTTAAACAACTTTACGGCGTTTGCATACTCACAGGCATAGGCTTTACGATGAGTTTATTTATAGACGGCTTGGCTTATGAGGTGAGTGATATTTTCAATTACGCGGATAATCTTTCCATTTTAGTCGCCTCTTTTTGCTCCGGGATTTTGGGCTTTGTTTATTTGAAATTTTTTGCGAGGGCTTGATGAAAAAATATATTTTTGGAATTTTTATAATTTTTTTATTGAGTGGTTGTAGTTTTTTACCGCAAAGCTTAAATTTTTACAAGCCAAGTTATTCGCAAAACGCCACAGAAGAAAGGCTTAGAAGTGCTAGTAGGAAATGGCAAAAAACGCCTTATGTTTTAGGTGGGACGAGTAGGAGGGGAGCGGACTGCTCGGGCTTTACCCAAACTTTAATGCGTGAATTTGGTATTTTGCTACCTCGCACGACCAAGACTCAAATGGCTTCAGGGATAAAGGTTTCAAAAGCTAAGCTTAAGGCGGGCGATTTAGTTTTTTTCAAAACGGGCAGGGGACCTAATGGCTTACATGTGGGAGTTTATCTTAGTAGAAATGAATTTGTTCATCTTTCAACTAAAGGCGGAAGTAAGATTGTAAGTTTAAATAACACCTACTGGAAGTCGCGTTATATAGGTGCTAGGCGTTATATGAAATGATTAAAGAAAATCAATGAGAGTTGGAGTTTTTGATAGTGGAGTGGGAGGACTTAGCGTTTTAAAGTCCTTGTATGAGGCAAATTTGTTTGAAGAAATTATTTA
This sequence comes from Campylobacter upsaliensis, assembly GCF_900637395.1. Lineage (NCBI taxonomy): Bacteria > Pseudomonadati > Campylobacterota > Epsilonproteobacteria > Campylobacterales > Campylobacteraceae > Campylobacter > Campylobacter upsaliensis. Next base: position 629,597 of record NZ_LR134372.1, read on the forward strand.
TTATGGTGATACGGCTAGAGTGCCTTATGGGGTGAAGGATAAAGAGACGATAATTAAGTTTTGTCTTGAGGCTTTAGAATTTTTTAAATCCTTTAAAATCGATATGCTTATCATCGCTTGTAATACTGCTAGCGCTTATGCTTTGGAGACTTTAAGAGCTAGGGCTGATTTTCCCATTTATGGTGTGATAGAAGCTGGAGTGAGGGCGACTTGTAAGAATTTAGAGGATAAAGACAAGGAAATTTTAGTCATAGCCACAAAGGCGACCATTAATTCAAGGCAGTATCAAATTAATTTAGAAAAAGAAGGCTTTACACGCGTAAAAGCCCTTGCGACAGGACTTTTTGTGCCTATGGTTGAAGAGGGCATTTTTGAGGGAGAATTTTTAAAAAGTGCTTTTTTGCATTATTTTAAAGATGTAAAAAGCCCTGACGCACTCATTTTAGCCTGCACTCATTTTCCTCTACTTAGTAAGGCTTTGGGTGAATTTTTTGGCTCTAAAACAAGACTCATACACTCAGGCGAAGCCATAGTGGAATTTTTAAGAGAAAATTCTCGTTTGAAATTTTTGGATAAAAGGGCAAATTTGCGTTTTTACGCTTCAAGTGATATTAAGACTTTGGAAAAAACTGCAAAAATTTGGCTCAATTTAAGTTAATTTAAGGAATATGCAATGATAGAATTAAGAAAAGCAACAGAAATTCAAAAATTAAGAGAAGCAAATAAAATTGTCGCTAAGACTTTGGATTTTTTAGAAAGAGAGATTAAGGCTGGGATGAGTTTAAGGCAGATTAGTGAAATGGCTGAAGAATTCATTTTAAGTTCTGGCGCAAAGCCTTCTTTTAAGAACCTTTATGATTTTCCAAGTGCCATTTGCACTTCTTTAAATGAGGTTTGCATCCACGGTATAGCTGATGATAAAGTGCTAAAAGATGGCGATATTTTGGGGATTGATGTGGGGACATTGCTAGATGGTTATTATGGTGATGCAGCTAGAACCTTAGCCATAGGTAAAATTTCTAAAAAAGATGAAGAATTAATCGCTTGTGCGAAAGACGCATTATATTTTGCTATTGATTCTATACGAGAGGGTATGCGTTTTAAGGAACTTTCGGCACTTTTGGGAGAATTTATTACAAGTCGCGGTTTTGTTCCTTTGCAAGGATACTGCGGACACGGTATAGGCACAAAACCGCACTGTGAGCCTGAAATTCTAAATTATTTAGAAAAGGGTTCAAATGCTAAGAGCGGACCTAAAATTAAAAATGGTATGATTTTTTGCATTGAGCCTATGATTTGTCAAAAAGACGGCACACCAAAGCATTATAATGGCAGATGGGATGCGGGCAGTGTAGATGGGCTAAATACTGCCCATTATGAGCATTGCGTAGCTATTGTGAAGGGTAGGGCTGAAATTCTTTCACAAATCTAAAATAAGAAGAAACAATGAGTAAAAACAAAATTTTTAGCCTTTTGTTTTGTTTGGCTGTGTTGGGTGTTTTTTACTTAACGCCTGTTCCTGTGAGTTTGGAGGCGAATTCGTGGCATTTTTTAGGGCTTTTTGCGGCTGTGATTTTGCAAGTGATGCCTTTGGGAGCGATTTGTTTAATCGCCATCGTTGCTTTGAGTGGGATTACCACGCCGCAAAGTCAAATTAGAACCACTCACATTAAAAGTTGGCAAGGCATAGTGATGAGTGATAATGCAAATTCGCAAAAAATAGCTATGGATAAAGCGACCCAGGAAGCTATTTTAAACGCTTTGCTTAATGCTAATAAAATAGCTTGATGAGCTTTTAAGCATTAAGGATAAAAACATACAAATTGATCTTTTGGCTAAATTTTACGCGAAGCAAACTTCACAAGTGTAAAAAAATAAACTTATTGATGAGAGTAAAATTTTTGCTTTAAATACTCTTGCATTGCAAAATATGTCTCAAAAGGACATTGATGAGAGGGTTTAATAAGGCGATTTCTAGTTTAAAGTCTAAAACAGGTATTAATAAGCGGCTTTTCAAATTCGTTAATTTGGCTCATTGTTGTTTCTATTATCATTGCTAGAGGCGTGATAAAAACGGGACTTGGGGAAAGACTTGCTTATTATTTTATTAGCATTTTTGGGAAAAGGACGCTTGGGATTGCCTATTCTATCGTGGCGAGTGAGACGATTTTAGCGCCCATTACGCCTTCAAACACTGCAAGAGCGGGAGCGATTATTAATCCTATCGTTCAAGCGATTAGTCGCTCGTTTAAATCAAGCCCTGAGGATAATACGCAAAGTAAAATAGGCACTTAGCTTTCTTTAGTAAATTATCAAGCAAATCCTATAAGCTCGGCGATGTTTATTACTGCCACAGCGTCAAATCCTTTAGTGGTCGATTTAGTCGCACAAGCGATAAATATGGAGATTAGCTCAGTGGGCTTTGGGTATGTTTTTACCCGGAATTTGTGCGATGTTTATCTTTTATCTCCTCCAAAAATTAAGCAAACGCCTAACGCTTCTAAATTTGCTAAAGTAAAGATTAGCAGAGCTTGGAGCGATGAAGAGGGCTGAAAAGATTATGCTTGGAGTTTTCTTGCTTTTACTTGCTTTTTGGGCTGGAGCTTTGGGACTTTTCTTTGGTTTTGGTAAGCGGAGTATTAAGTTTTGATGATGTTTTAAAGGAAAAAACCGCTTGGAATACTTTGGTATGGTTTTCTGCCCTTGTGATGATGGCGACTATGCTGGGAAAACTTGGCGTTACGCAATTTTTAGCTGAGGCACTTGGAGGTTTGGCTTCTTCTATGGGACTTGGGGAAATTTCTGTGATGATTTTCTTATCTCTTGCATTTTTATATGCGCATTACGACAACGGCACATATTTCTGCGATGTTTTTCGTGTTTTATAGTGCTGGTTTGGCTTTGGGTGCGCCTCCTTTGCTTTATGCCTTTATTATGATAACTTCAAGTAATATTATGATGGCTTATGCTACTGAAACAACTCTTGTTATCTTTGGGACAAATTATGTTATTCTTAAGAGATGGCGGGGCGTTGTTTTGTTATCTTTGTGGTTGATATGCTAGTAATGATAAGCGTTAGCTTGGTATGGTGGAAGTTTTTAGGCTTTTATTAAAATTTACCCGAAAGGGTAAATTTAACTTATAAAGCCACTTGCTATGACTTTGTCTTCTTCGTAAAAAACTGCCATTTGACCGCTTGCTAGTCCATAAACTGGCTCTTTGAGGGATATTTGGGCGTTTAAATTCTCATCAACCAAAACTTCACAAGGCACGCTTTTGGAGCGGTAGCGAATTTTTACTTCGCAATTAAATGCCTTTTTATCAATGAAAAGATTGATATTTTCAAGCTTAAATTCTTTAGTTTTTAACTCTTCTTTCGTGCCGACTACGATTTGATTTTCCTTAGGATTGATTTTTAAAACAAAATGTGGCTCGTGAGCACCCCTTACCTCAAAACCTCTTCTTTTACCTATGGTATAGTGCATATAGCCATTATGCTCTCCTACGACCTTACCACTACTATCTAGCACTTCTCCTTTAATTTTCGTATCCATAAATTGCTCCAAAACATCAACATAGGTGTTTTCGACAAAACAAATTTCACTGCTTTCTTTTTGTGTAGCGAAGGATTTTAAAACTTCTATGGTGGAGGCGAATTGTTTTACATCTTCTTTTTTCATTTCACCTAGAGGAAAAATGAGGTATTGTAAGGCTTCTTTATCGGCATTTGCTAAGAAATAGCTCTGGTCCTTACTTTCATCAACGGCGACTTTGATGCAGCCATTTTCAAGCCTAGCATAATGCCCTGTTGCTAACTTTTCGCAGCCCAAATTTTTAGCAAATTCCAAGAGTTTGCCAAGTTTAATGAAGCGATTGCATAAAGCACAAGGATTTGGCGTTTTGCCCTCTTTGTAAGTGTTGATAAAGGGCATATACACCTTGGCTTTAAAATCTTCTTGCAAGTCTAAAATATGATAAGGTATCTGCAGAAATTTAGCGACCTTTTCAACCTTAGCTATATTTTCTTCGTGATATCCGGGTTTTCCGTGAAGCTTCATATAGCAACCTATGACTTCGTGTCCTGCCTGCTTTAGCTTATATGCTGTAACCGTGCTATCAACTCCTCCACTCATTGCGACTAAAATTTTCATTGTTTTCCTTTAAAATTTGAATTATTTCTTCGATTTCGTCGCTAATTATATACTTGCTTAAATCATTTTTATCAATGACTTTAAGTTTAAGTAGAGAATTTTTGACAAAATCATCTAAGCTTTGCCAAAAATCTTTTCCGTAGAGTATAATGGGTATGTGCTTTTTAAAGTTAAGTTGCTTAAGTGTTAAGACATCTAGCAACTCATCTAAAGTCCCAAAGCCGCCCGGAAAAATCACAAAAGCAAAGCTCTTTTCAATAAGAGCCATTTTGCGAATGGCTAAGCTCTCAAAAGTGATGCTATATTCCACAAAATCGTTAAGCTTTTGCTCGTGAGGAAGCAGGATGTTAAAGCCTACCGAACTTATGAATTTAGCATCTTGTTCGAAAGCACCCTCATTGGCTGCTTTCATAATGCCACCGCCCCCACCGCTGATGACACAAAATCCCTCTTCAACACATCTTTTAGCTAGAGCTTTTGCTTTGATGCAATAAGGATTATGATCCTTTAAGCGTGCTGAGCCAAAAAAGGTAACAGGGCTTTTAAAATTTGGTATTGTAGCAAATTTTTCTAAATCTTTTTTGATTTCTATACTCATTTTGTGCCTTTAAGCAAAATTTAAAGACTAATTCTAGCGAAAAAAATAAAAAAAATTAAGAATTAAAAATAAATTCTTTATGTTACAGAATTATGCAAAAATTATGAAATGACTTTTACAAAAAATAAAATATTAAATTTTTTTGTGTAAATTCTATACAATCTTTATTGAAACTATTAAAGGAGCTTTGATGTATCAGCAATTAACTGACCCATTAGGAAGTATCTGGCTTAGTGCTTTGTTAGCATTTTTGCCTATTTTTTGTTTTTTGATTTGTTTGCTTGTTTTTAAGCTTAAGGGTTATCAGGCGGGTTTTATTACCGTGATTGTAGCGAGTGTAGTGGCATTTTATGCTTATGGTATGCCTTTTTCTCTCATCGGGGCTTCTTTTGTGCAAGGTTTTGCACAAGGAATGTGGCCTATTGCTTGGATTATCATCGCGGCAATTTTCCTTTATAAGCTTTCTGTAAAGTCTGGCTCTTTTGAAGTGATTAAAGAAAGCGTGATGAGCATTACGCCAGATCATAGAATTCAGGTAATTTTGATAGGTTTTTGTTTTGGTTCATTTTTGGAGGGTGCGATAGGCTTTGGAGGACCTGTGGCGATTACAGCGGCTCTTTTGGTAGGATTGGGACTTAAGCCTCTGCACGCTGCGGGACTTTGTTTGATAGCAAATACCGCTCCTGTTGCTTTTGGTGCGGTTGGGATTCCTATTATCGCTATGTCAAATTTGGTCGGTGTTGAGCAGTATGAAATTTCTGCTATGGTTGGGCGTATGCTTGTGCCTTTAAGTCTTAGTGTGCCTTTTTTCATCGTGTTTTTAATGGACGGCGTTAAGGGCGTGAAAGAGACTTTTCCTGCGGTTTTAGTAGCGGCTGTAAGTTTTACAATTACGCAGTTTATTAGCTCAAATTACTTAGGAGCGGAGCTTCCTGACATTGTTTCGGCTGTTGTCTCTCTTGCTTGCACAACGATATTTTTGAAATTTTGGTCTCCTAAAAATATTTTTAGACTTGATGATTTGACAGATTTTTCTCATCATACTCAATTAGAATTTGGTAAGGTTTTTAAGGCTTGGTTACCTTTTATTTTGCTCATTATTTGTATTATTATTTGGACTCAGCCTTGGTTTAAGGCGTTTTTTGATAAGGGTGCGGTGTTTGATTATACTAAGGTCGCCTTGTCTTTTAATAATATCGAAGGCTCTATCGTAGATAGTGCTGGTAAGGCTTTAAGCTTAAATATGGATATTAATCTAATCGCCCTTCAAGCTGGAACGGCTATTTTGGTCGCGGCACTTTTGACAATCTTCTTTTTACGCATTAAATCAAATATTGTTGAAGAAGCCTTAGGCGACACCTTAAAAGAAATGGCTATGCCTTGTATTACCATAGGCTTGGTTGTGGCTTTTGCTTTTATCGCTAAAAATTCAGGTATGAGCACGACCTTAGGAACAGCTTTTGCGACCACAGGCGATGCTTTTTCGTTTTTTAGCCCTGTTATAGGCTGGATAGGCGTTTTCCTTACAGGATCTGATACGAGTGCAAATTTACTTTTTGGACCACTTCAACAAGCCGCTGCTACAAGTTTGGCTGTGCCTGAAGCCTTATTTTTAGCGGCAAATTCCGTTGGTGGCGTGGTTGGTAAGATGATAAGCCCACAAAGTATAGCCATAGCTTGTGCGGCTGTGGGACTTGTAGGTAAGGAGTCTGATTTATTTAAATTTACGCTTAAATATTCTGTCGGCTTTATTATTTTGATAGGAATTTGGACTTGCATTATTGCCTTTTTAATGCCGGGAATTATCCCTGAAGTTATCGCTAAATAAGGATTGATGATGAAAAAAGTATATTTTTATGCGACTTGTCTTGGCACTGCTGCTATGCAAGAGACGATTTTAAATGCTATAAAACTTCTACGCCGTGAGGGTGTGGAGGTGATTTTTAAAAAAAATCAAACCTGTTGTTCGCAGCCAAGTTTTAATTCAGGCTATTTTAAGGAAAGCAAACGCATAGCGCTTTATAATGTGGATTTATTTGAAAAAGATTATCCCATTGTCGTGCCAAGTGGCTCTTGTGCGGGTATGATGAGCCACGATTACTTAGAGCTTTTTAAAGAGGATAGTGAATTTGAAAGAGTGAAGGAATTTTCATCAAAAGTAACCGAGCTTTCTCAATATTTAGATGAAGTTTTAAAGGTGGAATATGAAGATAAGGGGGATCCTGTAAGAGTTACTTGGCACTCAAACTGCCACGCCTTACGCATACAAAAAAGCATAGAAGCAAGTAAAAATCTCATCAAAAAGCTTAAAAATGTCGAGCTTGTGAATTTGGAGTATGAGGAAGAGTGCTGTGGCTTTGGTGGAACTTTTGCTGTGAAAGAGCTTGAAATTTCAAATGCTATGGCAAGAGCCAAGATTAAAGATATACAAAATACGGGCGTAAAATATCTTATAAGCGGTGATGGAGGCTGTCTTTTAAATATAGATGGCACTATGCGTAAAATGGGACTTGATGTAAGAGGACTTCATTTGTATGATTTTTTATTAAAAAGACTTGAGGGGGTAAGATTATGAAGACACACGAAGAAATAGTAAATATCAAGTTAAATGACACGCAAATGCGTGAAAATTTAAGCAATGCTATGCACACTCTGCAAAAAAATCGTCTTAAAGTAATCGATGATAAATTTAAAGATTGGCAAGGTTTAAGAATTAGAGCTAAACAAGCGAAAAATAACGCGTTGATGAGCCTTGAGGAAAGACTTTTAGAATTTGAAAAAAATGCTACAAAAAATGGCATTAAGGTGCATTGGGCAAGTAGCGATGAAGATGCTTGTGAGCTTATTTATGAGATAATGAAGCAAAATAATATTAGCAAAATCTTAAAGGGCAAATCAATGGCTAGTGAGGAAATAGGGCTTAATCACTACCTTGAAAAAAAGGACTTAAAGGCTATTGAGACGGATTTGGGTGAAGTGATTATCCAGCTTGATGGCGAAGTACCTGTGCATATAGTCGTGCCAGCGATTCATAAAAATCGTTATGAGATAGGCAAAACCTTTCAAGAAAAGTTAGGCGCAGAATTTGAGAGTGAGCCTGAAAAGTTAAATGCCATTGCTAGGAAATATTTAAGAGATGAATTTGAGGGCTTAAAACTAGGACTTAGTGGGGTAAATTTTGCTATGTCTAGGGAGGGGGCATTTTGGCTGATAGAAAATGAGGGTAATGGTAGAATGTGCACCACAGCTCCTGATATTCACATCGCACTTTGTGGGATAGAAAAGGTAATGGAGAGCTTTGAAGATGCGGCGACTATGGTGCATTTACTGACCCCTTCAGCCACGGGGCAGTTTATCCCAACTTATAATAATATCATCACAGGACCGCGTAAAAATGGAGATTTGGACGGACCTAAGGAAGTGCATATTGTGCTATTTGACCATCACCGAAGCGATATGTTAGCGCATAAGGATTATTATGAGGCTTTGCGTTGCATTAGGTGCGGGGCTTGTATGAATTTTTGCCCTGTGTATGATAAGATAGGCGGTCATAGCTATCAAACGGTTTATCCAGGACCAATAGGAGAGGTGATTAGTCCAAATTTATTTGGTATGGATCAAACAGGCGATATACTTAATTTTTGTTCTCTTTGTGGGCGTTGTTCTGAGGTGTGTCCTGTGAAAATTCCCTTAGCGGATTTAATAAGAAAATTGCGTTGTGATAAGGCAGGACAGGGAGAAAACCCTCCATTTGGTGCAAAGGAACATAATAAAATGGAGGCTTTTGCTTTTTCTACTTTTGCAAATTTAGCGACAAATGGTAATAAATGGCGTTTTTCTTTATCTAAAGGGCATTATTTTAATTGGTTTATGCAAAATTTTAAAGGCTCTTTACCTGTGATTAAAAAATGGAGTGCTTTTAAGGAATTGCCACAAATTAAGAAAGATTTGTATAAAGAAGTGCAAAATATCGAAGGAGTGGTTTATGAGTAGGATAGAAGAAATTTCAGCAAAAAGTAAAGAGGCTATTTTATCAAATCTCAAAAAAGCCTATGTTGATGAGGAATTTATAAGAAGTCCTAGCATAGACCCTGTGGGGCATATCGTAACAAGTGAAAAAATGCTTGAAGAGATGAAGCAAAAAATGAGTGATAATAAATATATAGTTGAGGAAAGCACTAGGGATAAGCTTGAGGAAAAAATCAATGAAATCGTTCAGAGCTATGGCTATGAAAGTTTGATTTATGGTGAGAGTTTGGGGCTTGATTTGGTTAAGATCAAGGCACAGAAGAAAATTTGCTTTGATAAAGAGATAGAAAATTTACGAAGCGAAGTTTTTCATAGTGATTTTTCCATTATACACGCACATTGCGGAGTGAGCTCTCACGGCGTAGCTTTGGTGCTTTCAAGCAAAGAACAGCCTAGAATGCTCTCTTTAGCACCTAAGCTTTGCATAATTTTACTACAAAAAGAAAAAATAGTAGCTAGCCTTAGCGAAGCTTTAAACCTAGTAAAACAAGAAAATGCAATCTTACCTAGCAATATTTTATTTATAGCAGGACCTTCACGCACAGCAGATATTGAGCTAGTTACCGTTTTTGGAGTGCATGGACCACAAAAAGCACATATTATTTTATACTGATGAGAATTTGGCAGAAATTGCCAAATTCTTTCGAAGCGTTTATTTTTTATTTGTGTTTTTTATATTCTTTTTAATTTTAATAGGGTTATAATTTCTTTAGAAATTTTTAAATTATTATTTAGGAATTTAAGTTGGATAAGTTTATTCCCGCTTGGGACGATAAATATAGCATTAATGATGAGAGAATAGATACGCAACATAAAAAGCTTTTTGAGCTTGCTGCTAAAGTGGAGAGTGCGGTTTATGGTTTTGCAAAACGCGATGAGCTAAAAGAAATTTTAATGGAACTTTTTAATTATATGAAAGAGCATTTTGCTAATGAGGAGAATTATATGTATGAAATTTCTTATCCTTATCTTAGCGACCACAAAATGATGCATAAGGTTATCATTGATGATATGTCTTATCTTATCCAGCACATTAAAACGACTAACGATCTTAAGGAAAAGCTTTATACCATAATGTCTGATTGGCTTTTAACGCACATTTTGCGTTATGATATGATGATAGGGCATTGGCTTAACGAGCAGAAAAATAATGAAGAAGAGGAATTAGAGCAAACAGAAGAAAATGACGAAGTAGTCGAAAAGCCTAAAATAATAAAAGAGACGAGATTTATTTATACTTGTCCTTGTCATTTAACTCACATTTTAAGCTATCAAGAGCATCTTGGAATTTCTATGCATAATAAAGTGCTAAAATGCAAAAACTGCAAAAAAGATTTAACTTATGTTACAACTGAAATCGTGGAGAAAAGGATAAACTAATGTTTCCAAAATGGAATGATAGTTATAGCGTTCATAATGCAAAGATAGACGAGCAGCATAAAAAGCTTTTTGAGCTTGCTGCTAAGGTTGAATATATGTTTGATAAGCCTGTTTATAAAAATGATATTAAAAATTTACTTGCGGAATTTTTTAATTATATGAAGGATCATTTTCACGATGAAGAAAAATATATGGAGCTTATCGGCTATCCTGAGCTTGAGGCACATCGTAAAATTCATAAAGAAATTATACAAATGATGATAAATCTTATTCAAGGCATTAAAACAACAAATGATCTTAAGGAAAAGCTTTATATGGTCGCTAAAAAATGGCTTTTAGAGCATATTTTATATGAAGATATGAAAGTGGAGCATTTTAGGCGTTCTTCTTTGAGTCATGATGATGGTGGTGATGTGAGTTTTGAGGAGGATAAGGACGAGAGAGATGACGAGGGGGCGATTTATCTTTATGTGTGTGATTGTGTAGGGCAAATCCACGATGTGCCTTTTGGAATTCATCAAAAAATACAATTAAAAGGTGCAAAATTTAGATGTAAAAAGTGTCAAAAACCTATACAATTTCACAAAAAACACTCCGCTGATAGTTTTTGATTTAAAAAGAGTGGTTAAAATGACACCTTTAAGGAGGCAAATTTGAGAAGATTTTTTAATCAATTAAAAACATTTGGCTTCAAAGAGCTTTATAGGCGAAAAAAAGAGAATAACAAATTCTATAACTAAGCGTTTTGGGGATTATTTACTCAAATTCTACCCCAAACTCCCACAAAATTATGAATTTGTGCTTTTAAATTACTCTGTAAGTGGGCATTTTGCTTTTTCAAGTTTTTTAGAATTATGCGGTTTAAAACATATTAATTTATTGCAAGATAATTATATGTATTATGACGAGGCAAGAAAAATGCTTAAAAATTCAAAGAGGCAAAATTTTCTTAGCATAAGCTTATATCGTAATCTTAAAAAAAGACTTAAATTTACAAAAATTTTATCTTGTAATTTTCCTCTTGTAATCTTACTTCGCGATCCCATTTCAAGACTTAAAACAAGTATTAATCACGGCTACCCTAAAGCTAAGGCTAGCAAGTTTGAATTTAATCTTAAAGATGATATTGATAAATCCTTACCTGAGATTGTATATAGCGGTGCTTTAACACCTCAAATCACAGATTTAGAAAAGATTTTTGATAAAAAATTCATAGACTTTAAATATCAAAGTAATCTTACTCCCTTTCTAACAAATGAGGGGGGGGGGGGGGGTAATCCGACAAATCATCTACATCGATACGCAGGATTTACAAGCAGATAAAGCCTTTAACACAATGCAAAGACTTTCTAAAATTCTTCATTTTAATCCACCTAAAGAAGAAGATAGGGCTAAATTTGAACGCAAGGTTTGGAACAATTATGCCTTGTTTTTACCTTTCACTTTATTTATAAACCATAAAGATTTTTCTTATCTTAAAGATAAAATTAAAATCATCATCACAGAAGAGCCTCTAAATCAACTAAAAGATATTAAAAATCTCTTCTTAAATGAAAATGATCTATGCTATAAACACCTTAGCATTAATGTAGAACAAAAACATTATGAGCTTATCAAAGAAGATAAAGAAATAAAAGAAAGATTAAAAAGCTATTTTAAAGAATTTGTCAAAGTGCTAGATGAAAAAGTAAGATTTAGAAAAGATAATGCTCTAAATGAAAATGATATGTTAGAATTCTTTAAAAACAATGCAAATTTAGCTTTGCAATTTAAAGCTTTATTAGATAGTGAATTAACCCACATTAAACAAACACACCCTGACATCATCGCTTCGTGGAAATATTACCAAGAATTTGAGAAAATTTGTGAGGGGTTAAAAAATTAAGGAGGCTTCACACCTCCTTTTAATTAAGCTTTTTTCTCGCTAACGATATCGACAATGTTATCGCCGACCATTAGAGCGATTTTCTCCATAAATTCCACTGGAGAAGTAAAGCCAACGCAAGAGCAGTTAATTTCACCTAAAATATAGCGATCCGCACCTTTTTCATCTGTATCGAGGATAAAATCCGCTGTCCAAATGAGAGGTAAGTCATAATTGCCAAGTTTATTTTTTATAGATGGAAGTTGTCCTAAGAACCAATCGATTAAATTTTTCCAGTCTTTTGGCTCATCGTAGCGGTATTTTGCCCCACTAAAAAGTGTCGCGGAAAAGGCATCTCCACCTTCAGCCGGTTTTTTATGCACGACATAAACAGGAGTTTTATAAAGCATTAAAATTCTTATCTCACCTTCTTTAATGCGTGGTAAAAAAGTCATATCTACAAGCATACCATTATCGCCTATGATATATTGCTCACAAAAGTCCATAAATTCGCCAAGCTTACGCGTTTCGCTGTGATTATCCTTTGCTTCTGTACAAATGATAGTCGTATCAAGTGGTAAGGAATCACAAGTATTGTAAGCCACGCCGTCTTCAAGTCTCACACGCCAAATTCCCTCGCCTGTCGAGCCACGATTTTGCTTTAGCACTCTTTCGCCTTTAGCCAAGCTTTTTGGGAAGGTTTCTTTAAAGGTCTTAATATCATAATAAGCATAAGTATCATCAGGAACCAAAGGTGTATCGGCTAGTTTAGTTAGTGCATCTTTAGCTCCATAACCTATCATAGCATCAGGGTGAGGCATACCTACAAGCCCATCCGCACAAAGCTTGCGAAGCACTTCAAAATAAAGTTTTTCTTCTTTTAAATTTCCCGGATTCACGCGAGAAACATAACCATCGGCTGTGTTTTTGACCTGCTCATAAATTTTATTACGCTCATTTTCATCGCGTAAAATGTCATCGGTAAAAAATATAACTTCAGCATTCCAGCCCTTAGCTTTTAGAGCATTTACCATAGGCATAGTATCTTTTCTATACCCATCAGGACCCTTATCACTTCCGCCTCTAGCTTCGAAAAAAACGATATTTTTTTTCATTATTCTCTCCTTTAAAAAATATTTACTATTATGACATAAAAAATTTGCTTAATATTAAATCCCTTAAAAAATTTGCATTTTGCTATTTTGCAAAAGATTTTTAGAAAGAGTGCTGAAAAATTGCACACTTTGTTGATTAAGTTTTTCTAAAAATTGATCGATTTTATCCGCTTCCTTCCATACAGGATTTGCGACCTTACTTAGAATTTCAAGTTCTTTTTTGGCTTGTTCGTAATTGCTAAGGGAGTCTATTAGACCTAAATTTTTGGCTTCATTTGCTAAAAACACCCTAGCATCTGCCCATTTTTCCTTCTCATCGACCTTTAGTCCTCTTTCTTTTGCTACAAATTCTACAAAAAGCATATAGCTATTATTAATGAGCCTTTGTAAATATGTCCTTTCTTCCTCACTCCACTCTCTTGTAAAAGTTCCAGCTTCTTTAAAAGTCCCTGCTTTTATGGTTTGTTCTTTAATGCCTATTTTTTGAGCCAATTCGCTAATATTCATACCTTGTGCAATGACGCCTATAGATCCTATAAACGCAGCAGGGTTTGCATAAATTTTATCCGCTGCGACTCCAGCTAAGTAACTTCCACTAGCCATAGTTCCAGCCGCATAAGCGACGATAGGCTTTTTTTCCTTTAAATCCTTAATGGCAAGTGCTAGTTCCATACTTGGAGCAAAAGCCCCGCCGGGACTATCGATGAAGAAAAGCACACCTTTGATATTTGGATCATTTTTAGCGTTAATAATTTTTTCTAAAACTGCTCCCGTGTCCAAAATCTCGCCTTTTAAATCAATGCGTTCTAAATTTGCCACAGAAACGCTAGAGCTAGGGCTAAAAAGCCAAACGAGTAAAAGTAAAAATAAAAAAGTTTTAAAATAGGTATTGATGTAAGAAATAATCTTAGCTATGCCACGAAAAAATAATGTTAAAATTTGCATTGTTGTCCTTTGATAAATAATTTTTGCACTTCTTTAGCATTGAGGATAAATTGCAAAGGAAGCTGAGAGTTATCACATTTTTCGATTTCAAAGACGCTAAAATCGGCTATTTTCCCTACGCTTAAAGTGCCCAGATTAAGATTTAAAGCCTTAGCTGGATAAAATGTCGCCATAAGTAAGAGTTTTTTAGCAAGTTCATTAAGTTCAAAATCTTTATGTATCAGTAAATTTGCACGCATTTCATCAAGCATAGAAAGGCTAATATTTGAACTTAAGCCGTCCGTGCCTAAGTGGATATTTAAGCCACTTTTAAGAACATTTTTAAGCCCTAGACTTTTTTGACTTAAGAGACGATTTGAAAAAGCACAATGTGTAATGGAGTGTAAATTTGGGTTTAAAAGTTCAAATTCTTTTAAATAAACACAATGTGTAAAAAGCGTTCTTAAATCTTTAAAAAGAGTGATAAATTCATCAATTGTATAAAGTGGCTTGGGATTTGGTGTGAAATTTCCTAGCCATTGTTTAAATTTGCCAGAAGCTTTTCTAAGCCATAAATTTTCAGCCTTGCTTTCTAAAAAATGTGTGCTTAAGAGCATTTGATGTTTTTTAGCTAAAGAAATTCCAAATTTAGCAAGTTCTAAATTTGTAGAATAGGGTGAGTGGATAGAAATAGCCGGGATAAAACGCTCATTTTTAAATTCTAAAGATTTTTGAAAACGCTTTAAAAATTCTTGTTTTTTTTCCGCATTTTGCGATTCATTTGTGCCTAAAAGCTCATTGAAAAAAATCACACGCATAGAGTGTTTAGCACAAGGTTTTAAATCGCTCCCAAAGCTTGAAATTTCGCCTATGGTTGCTGTGCCTGTTTTTTGCATTTGAGTTAAAGTGTTGGCTATAAGCTCCTCTTTTGCCTCTTCGCTCAAAATTTGCCTAGAATTAATCACGCTTTTAAGCCAGATGAAAAAGTCTCCAAAGTGTAGAGTATAGGCATTTGCACTAAATTCTAAATGCGTGTGTGGGTTGATGAAAGCGGGGAGTATGAGGGAATTTGGCTTGGTTTTAATTAGTTTGGCATTAGGATATTTTCGTTTTAAAATTTCTATTTTGTCGATTTCCAAAATCACTTCATCAAAAGCAAAGGCAAAATTTTCCAAAATTGTAAAATTCGCATCACATAAAAAGATTTTTGAAGCTGAAATAATATACACTTTTTTCCTTTCAAAAGACACATTGTAGCAAAAATTTATTTTAAAATGTTATAATATAAAACTATATTAAAAAAATTTTTAAGGGTTAAACAATGAAAATAATGGTCATACAAGGTCCCAATATCAATATGTTAGGCTTTAGAGAGGTCGGCATTTATGGTGCGATGAAAATGGAAGAAATCCACGAGCAAATGCAAAATGCAGCAAGTCAAAATGGCGTGGAACTTGACTTTTTTCAAAGCAATTTCGAGGGCGAAATTGTCGATAAAATTCAAGAATGTTTAGGCACTGTTGATGGGATTATCATTAACGCAGCGGCTTATACACATACTTCTGTTGCGATTCGTGATGCCATTTCTGCCGTAGCTTTACCGACTATTGAGGTGCATATTTCTAATATTTATCGTAGAGAAGAATTTAGACAAAAAAGCTTAATAGCACCAGTTTGTGCGGGGTCTATCGTGGGCTTTGGTCCTTTTGGTTATCATCTTGCTTTAATGGGTATTATGCAAATTTGTGAGCAAGTGAAAAATTTGAAGGCTATGCAGCAAAATAATGCTTAAAATTCAAGGTGCAAGAGCGGTTCAAAATTTTCGTTTTTTCCCTTTTGCAAGTCGAAATTTAAGGAATTTTAAATATTTTGCTTTGGTAGGTTTGGGGTCAAATATAGAAGATGAAAAAAGGCGTTTTAGAGCTTTGTTTAGACTTTTAATGGACGATAAAAGGCTTAAAGTTCTTCAAACCTCCCCCCTACTTATAAATAAGGCTTTTGGCTATGAGAGACAAAAGGATTTCACAAATGCCGTGCTTTTGGCACAGACAAATTTACACGCGAGAGCTTTTTTAAAAGTTTTGCTTTATTATGAAGTCAAGTTTAAGAGGAAGAGAACTTTTAAAAACGCTCCCAGAACGCTTGATTTGGATCTTTTGTATTTTTCACAAAAGACAAAAAAAGATTTTCGGTGCGAAGTGCCTCATAGTGGGGCTAAAGAAAGAATTAGCGTAATTTTGCCCTTGGGCTTAATGGAAGGATAGCAAGTGGGACAGCTTATTTACACCTTTACCGTTGAAGATACGGAAGAAATTATTCCAAAAGTTAAAGAAGATTATGGAGATAAGGCTTTAATTATCACAAATAAACAAATTCGTCCCAAGACTATTAATCGCAAAGGGCTTTATGAGGTTATGGTCGCTATTGAGGAAGCAGATTATAAGGAGCATTTAAAGGCTATGGGTAAGCCTATGCCACCTAAAAAAACCCAGCCACAAACTCCTAAACCAGCAGTAAAAGAAGAAGATGATGAAGCTGTGGAACTTGAATTTTCTAAAGCTTCTTTAAATGTGCAAAAAGAATATGAAAATTATACCAAACCTAAACCTAGCTTAGATGATTTTAAAGAAAAACTTTCGGCTGTTAGCTCTGAAATTTCTAAGGTTACAGGCACTAGCTTACCAGAATATCAAGCTCCAAATTTGCAATATAATAAGAAAATCGAGGCTTTTGAAAAGCAGATTAACACCCTAAGTGATAAGATGAATTTGCTTGTAGATATGATGTGGGACGATAAAGCGGAGGCGAGGAAAAATCTCATTATACCGCCTGAATTTGCGAGTATTTATAAACAGGCTAAGGAAAGTGGTATGCTTGAAACGCACTTAGAAGCCATTATGAAAGCGACCATTGAAAATATGCCAGCAACGATGAAGATGAATAAAGAAGCCGTGCAGAGGTATTTTCACTCTCTTTTGCGTAATATTCTGCCTTGTCGCGTAGAAACGGACATTAAAAAGCAAAAAATTATGATGCTAGTGGGTCCAACAGGAGTGGGTAAAACAACGACTTTAGCTAAACTTGCCTTCCGTTATGCTTATGGAGATAAGCGTTATAAAACTGGTATTATCACGCTAGATACTTATAGAATAGGTGCTGTTGAGCAGCTTTTTCAATATGCTAAAATGATGAAGCTACCTATCATCGATAGTATAGAGCCTAAGGACTTAGATGAGGCGATTAAGAGTCTTAGCAGTTGCGAAGTGATTTTGGTCGATACCATAGGAAATTCGCAATATGACCAAACAAAACTCGCCAAAACAAAAGAATTTTTAATACATTCTAATGCGGAAATTGATGTGAATTTAGTCATCTCGGCTAATACAAAATACGAAGATTTAATGGAAATTTATAAGAATTTTTCCTTTTTAAATATCGACACTTTAATCATTACAAAATTTGATGAAACTAAGGTTTTTGGTAATATTTTTTCTTTGATTTATGAGATTAATACTCCGCTTAGTTTTTTCTCTGTAGGGCAGGAAGTGCCTGATGACATTGAAGTGGCAAATAGCGACTTTTTGGTGCATTGTATTTTAGAGGGTTTTAAAGGTAAAAATAATGAATAATCAAGCAGGTAAATTGCAAAATTTGATGAAGCAAAATAAGGACAAAAAAGAGCAAAACACTCATTTTATAGCTATTACAAGTGGCAAAGGTGGTGTAGGTAAAAGCACGATAAGTGCAAATTTGGCAAATGTTTTAGCGAATAATAATTATAAGGTAGGGCTTTTTGATGCGGATATAGGTTTGGCAAATTTAGATGTGATTTTAAATGTGCGTATTCAAAAAAATCTTTTGCATGTTTTAAGGGGCGAGTGCTCTTTAGAGGACATTTTGATTGAAGTGAAGCCAAATTTGTGGCTTATACCGGGTGAAAGTGGTGATGAAATTCTAAAATATAGCGATAAAAATATTTATGAAAGATTTTTAAATCAGGCTAGTATTTTAGATGAACTTGATTTTCTCATCATCGACACGGGTGCCGGTATAGGCGGGAATATTTTAAATTTTTTAGAGATGGCTGATGAGGTTATTGTCGTTACTGTGCCGGATCCAGCGGCGATTACAGATGCTTATGCGACCATTAAAACCACTTCTAAAACTAAGGAAAATTTATTGATGGTTTTTAATGTGGTTAAAAATGAAAACGAGGCTTTAAAGGTCTTTGAAAATATCAAAAAAGTTGCAAATGCTAACATTAAAAATCCTTTAAATTTAGAATTTTTAGGACATTTAAGCGCTTCAAAAGAAGTGAGTAATAGTATTAAAAAACGCACCCTTTTTAGTGATGAAAATACTGCCTCAAGTGATGAGCTAAAGTCTCTAGCTTCCAAGCTTTTGTATAGATTGGAACGAAAAGTGCTTGATGATGTTTCAAGTCGTAGTTTTTCAAGCTTTTTTAGAAAAATTATAGAAAGATTTTAGTGAGAGATTATGAGACCTGAGAATTATGTAGCTTTTTTTACGGTTTGTGGCTTTTTTATAGGGCTTTCGTTTAGTGTGATTAGCGTTGATGAAGCTTTTGATATTTTGTTTTCTACTTGTTTTATCACTTTTATGTTTTATGTTTTTGTGCATATTGCCATTATGAATTTTATCGATCTCAAAAAGATTAGCGGACGAATTTTTAATAAGCAAGACTATGAAAAAACGAGCAACAATATTATTAACGACTTGGTTATTCGTGAGAAAAAAATGGATATTATCTTAGAAAAATTAAATGAAGAACGCGAAGAATTAAAGAAAAACGAAGCGAAGGAAAGACGCAAAAATGCTAAAAGAGCAGTCGCCTAGATCTTATGCGGATGTCATAAAAAAAGAGCAAGATGAGCTCGTCATCTCCTATATGCCAGCACTTAGGGCTATGGCATTTCGCTTAAAGGAGCGTTTGCCATCAAGCATTGATGTTAATGATCTTATTGGTGTGGGGATTGAAGAGATGATAAAGCTTTCACGCCGTTATGATAAGGATCAAAATGACAATTTTTGGGGCTTTGCGAGGAAAAGGGTCAATGGCTCAATGCTTGATTATTTAAGGCGACTTGATGTGATGAGCCGTAATAATCGCAAAATTTTAAAAGATATTGATGTGATTTTAGATGAATATTTTTTAGAAAATGAATATGAGCCAGATGATGAATATTTAGCTAAAAAACTTGAAATTGATGTGGATAGAGTAAGGGAAGTAAGAGCAGCTCACGCGATAAGCTATACTTTGCCTCTTGATGAGCAAATTGAAATGTATAGCGAAGATGAGACTTTGGAGAAGATAGAAAGAGGAGAACTTTTAGAGCATATTAATGAAATTTTAGATACTTTAAAGGAGCGAGACCAGCTTATTATCCAGCTTTATTATTATGAAGAATTAAGTTTAAAAGAAATTAGTGAGATTTTAAATGTGAGCGAGAGTCGCATTTCTCAAATTCATAAAAAATTACTTAAAAAATTGAGAGAAAGGTTAAGCTAATGGCAGAAATACTTTCCCAAGAAGAAATTGACGCCCTTTTAGAGGTCGTTGATGATAATACAGACACACCAGCACCTTCGAATTCTAAAGATGAAAAAGATGAAAGAAATATTGTCGTTTATGATTTTAAGCGACCTAATAGAGTTTCAAAAGAACAGCTTAGAACGATTAAGGGCATACACGATAAATTAGCTAGAAATTTAGCCTCTCAAATTTCATCAATGATGAGAAGTATTGTAGAAACTAAGCTTCATTCTGTCGATCAAATGACTTATGGGGAGTTTTTGATGTCTTTGCCAAGCCCTACAAGCTTCAATGTTTTCTCCATAAAGCCTCTTGATGGAAATTGTGTTTTGGAGATTAACCCAAGTATAGCCTTTCCTATGATAGACAGACTTTTAGGAGGGCAGGGCGATAGCTATGAGGCAAGTAGAGAGCTTACGGACATAGAATTAAATTTACTTGATAGCATTTTGCGTATTATTATGCAAAGACTTAAGGAAAGCTGGTCGACTGTAACTGAAATTTATCCAAGCATCGAAGCGAAAGAAAGTAGCCCTAATGTCGTGCAAATCGTCTCTCAAAATGAAATTATCATTATGGTTGTTATGGAGATTATCATAGGAAATTCAAGCGGTATGGTCAATATTTGCTATCCTGTTGTGCATTTGGAAAGTATTTTGAGTCGTTTGGCAAATCGTGATATTATGATGGGTGAAACTTCTGCGAAAAAGTCGCGTAACAAAGAGCTAAAAACTCTCATCGGTCGTGCGGAAGTCGTTTATGAGGCGATTTTGGGAAAAACTTTAATCAATGTCAATGAATTTTTAGAGCTTAAGCAGGGCGATATTTTAAGACTTGATAGAGAAGCTGATGATAAGGCTGTGGTAAGCATAGATAAAAAAGATGTCTTTTTGGCACAAATAGGCTTACACCGCTTTAGAAAGTCTATTAAAATCATCGAGCTTATCCGCACTGATAAAGATGAAATTAAAGAAATTTTGGAAAAATACGAAGAGGAAAGAAAGGCTAAAGCTAGCGTTTATGATGAAACTGAGGATTTGGAGGATGAGGAAATATGATTAATGAATTTTTAAAACTTTTTACCAATGAATGCGTTAGCACTATCGAGGGTTTGACGGGAAAAAGTGCTGAATTTAGTGAATATAAAGAATTTGATGTTAGTGCTAGCGATACGCTTAAGCCACCTTTAGTGTATGTGAATTTTGGTGTAAGTTCAGGTGGTCGCGTAGGTATTTTGGCTGGGGCTGTTTTGATGAGTGCCATAGGTGAGTGGATGATGGGTGAGGAGGAAATCACCAAAAACGACAAGCTAGGTGCTGATGAAATGGACGCCGCTAAAGAAGCTATACAAAATATCATCTCCGCTTTTACCACAAGCCTTGGCGCACAAAAAGAACTGCCTAAAATGGAATTTAGTTTAAGCTCTTGCGAATTTATTGAAGAAAGCATCGATTTAAAGGACTTTGTGAAGCTTTATAATTATGATATTAAAATTGAAGATTTGGAAGAGCAAATTTCTTTAGTGATGGATGATAAGCTTTACAAAACTCTCACAAAAAGTGGCGATGATGAGGCTACGACTCAACAAAAAGAGAGAGCGGTTGGCAGCGGTGAAGCTATGATGACGCTTGGAGAAGGGCTTAAAAATATCAATCTTATTATGGATGTGCGTTTGCCTGTGCGAGTAAGAATAGGTAATAAAAAAATGCTTCTTAAAGATGTGCTAACTATGGATATAGGCTCTGTGGTCGAGCTAAATCAACTTGCCAACGATCCCTTAGAAATTCTTATCGGAGATAAAAGAATCGCTTATGGTGAGGTCGTGATAGTCGATGGCAATTTTGGCGTTCAAATTACAGAAATCGGCACGAAAAAGGAAAGATTGGAGCAGTTAAGATAATGATAAAGCTTTTCAATAAAATCGAAGAATACGGCTTTAAAGAAATTTTACTCCGCAGGAAAAGAAGACTTATACACTCTATCACAAAAAGATTTGGCAAAATTTTGCTTAATTTTTATCCCAAACTCCCGCAAAATTATAAATTTGTGCTTTTAAATTACTCTGTAAGTGGGCATTATGCACTTATAAACTTTTTTAAAATGTGCGGTTTAAATTATGTAAGATTAGCTGAAGATAATTATATGGACTATGGTGAAACGAAGAGCTTTTTGCTAAATTCAAAGGGGGATAATATAGTCGGTGTGTGTTTATATAATAATATAAGAGAGCTTGACTATGCGAAATTTTTTTCTTACGATGCGCCTGTTGTGATAACCGTTAGAGATCCCATTTCAAGACTTAAAACAAGTATTAATCACGGCTACCCTAAAGCTAAGGCTAGCAAGTTTGAATTTAGCCTTAAAGATGATATTGATAAATCCTTACCTGAGATTGTATATAGTGGTGCTTTAACACCTCAAATCACAGATTTAGAAAAGATTTTTGATAAAAAATTTATAGACTTTAAATATCAAAGTAATCTTACTCCCTTTCTAACAAATGAGGGGGGGGGGGGGGGTAACCAGACAAATCATCTACATCGATACGCAGGATTTACAAGCAGATAAAGCCTTTAACACAATGCAAAAGCTTTCTAAAATTCTTCATTTTAATCCACCTAAAGAAGAAGATAAAGCCAAATTTGAACGCAAGGTTTGGAACGATTACGCCTTGTTTTTACCTTTTACTTTATTTATAAACCATAAAGACTTTTCTTATCTTAAAGATAAAATTAAAATCATCATCACGCAAGAGCCTCTAAATCAACTAAAAGATATTAAAAATCTCTTCTTAAATGAAAATGATCTATGCTATAAACACCTTAGCATTAATGTAGAACAAAAATATTATGAGCTTATCAAAGAAGATAAAGAAATAAAAGAAAGATTAAAAAGCTATTTTAAAGAATTTGTCAAAGTGCTAGATGAAAGGGTAAAATTTAGAAAAGAACACGCCCTAAATGAAAATGATGTGTTAGAATTCTTTAAAAACAATGCAAATTTAGCTTTGCAATTTAAGGCTTTATTAGATAGTGAATTAACCCACATTAAACAAACACACCCTGACATCATCGCTTCGTGGAAATATTATGAGGAATTTGAGAAAATTTGCGAGGGGTTTGGTTAAAATAGTCATTAAGATAGAAAATTAAGCTATAATAATGCAAATTTTTTCAAGGATTAATGATGTTAAGTAAAAAATCTCAAGTTTTAGAAGAGTCCATTACTTTGGCGATTACAGCCCTTGCAAATGAGCTTAAGGCTAAGGGCGAAGATGTGCTTTCTTTTTCTGCGGGTGAGCCTGACTTTGACACTCCACAAACTATCAAAAATGCAGCAATTAAAGCGATAGAAAATGGTTGTTCTAAATATACGCCAGTTGCAGGAATTAAAGATGTTTTAAATGCCGTAGCCACAAAGCTTAAAAGGGACAATGATTTATCCTATGAAACAAGTGAAATTATCACAAATGTCGGTGCTAAACATTCGCTTTTTCAATGCCTAGAATGTCTTGTTGATGAAGGTGATGAGGTGATTATCCCTAGCCCTTATTGGGTGAGTTATCCTGAAATGGTCAAATTTGCAGGTGGAAAGTGCGTTTTTGTAGATACTAAGGAAGAAAATGGCTTTAAAATCACAGCTGATGAGCTTAAAAATGCTTTGAGTGAAAAAACTAAAGTTTTTATTTTAAACACTCCCTCAAATCCTGTGGGTTGCGTTTATACAAAAGAGGAGCTTAGTGCTTTAGCTAAGGTTTTGGAGGGAACTAGAGTTGTCGTTTTAAGCGATGAAATGTATGAAAAGCTTCTTTATGATGGAGTGAAATTCCACGCTTTTGCCAGTGTGAGTGAAGATGCGATGAAACGCACTGTTACTATTAATGGCTTAAGTAAGTGCGGGGCTATGCCGGGATGGCGTTTTGGCTATATGGCAAGTAAAATTAAAGGTCTTGTTCCAGCTGTTAAAAAACTGCAAGGACAAAGCACTTCAAACATTTGCTCCATTTCGCAGTATGCTGCCATCCCAGCCTTGCTTGGCGAGTGTGATGAGGATATAGAAATGATGAGAAAAGCTTTTGAAAGACGCAGAAATGTCGCCCTTGAAATGTTAAGCAAAATGGAAAATGTCAGCGTTTATAAACCAAGTGGAGCTTTTTATCTTTTCATTAATATTTCTAAACTTGAAAAGGATTCTATGAAATTTTGTCAAAAATTACTAGAAGAAAAAAAAGTCGCCGTAGTGCCTGGTATAGGCTTTGGAATGGATGGCTATTTAAGACTTTCTTACGCAACAAGTGAGGAAAATATTATTAAAGGGCTTGAGAGGTTTGGCGAATTTGTAAAAAATTATAAAGCTTAATTTTGCAAGTTATTAGCAAAATGATAATTTTTACAAGCTATAATTTGAGCGTTATTTTATTTTTGGATTTGTAAATGCTAAGAGAACGCCTTTATATAGCAAGTGATCACGCGGGATATGAGCTTAAAACTAAACTTTGTGCCTTTTTTAAAGAGGTGCAAATTCCCTTCATCGATCTTGGGACAAACGATGAAAAAAGTTGCGACTATCCGGATTTTGCCCATTTGCTTACTAGTAAAATCGATGAAAAAAGTTTTGGAATTTTAATTTGCGGTTCTGGCATAGGAATTTCCATAGCAGCAAATAGGCACAAAAATATAAGATGTGCTTTGTGTAGCGAGAGCTTAAGTGCGAGATTAGCCAGAAAGCATAATGATGCGAATGTTTTGGCTTTTGGAGGGCGTCTTGTAGGGTTTGATTTAGCTGTGGATATGATTGAAAATTTTATCAAAACACCTTTTGATGAAGGAAGACATATGAAAAGAATTCAAAAAATTGAGGTAGATTGATGTTTTCGCAATGGTTTATTTTTACGATTTTAATTTGTGCGACAATTTATCTCATTGTGATGTTATTTTATTACAAAACCTTACTAAGCAAGGAAAAAAATTCTAAAGATTTTATCAAAAATAACTTAGATGATACAGAGATTGTTATTAGAAAGTTACAAGTTCAACTTCAAAGAAGTTTAGGAAATATTGACATTTTAACGGAGGAGCTTAACAAAATTAAGGCTGATTTGACTTCGCTTCGAACGAGGAATTCGCAGTATCGTTTGGAGAATGACAAATTAAGACAAAGAATTAAAGAGCTAGAAGCAAAAATTGAGGCATTACTATGAAAGAACTTAGTCAAAAAGAAAGAGATTTTCTTATTCAAAGTATTAGGGTTATCCCAAATTTTCCAAAAGAAGGGATTATATTTAGAGACATTACGACACTTCTTAATGACACAAAAGCACTTAGCTTTTTACTCAAGCACTTAGAAGATAGATACAAGGATATGAATTTAGATTTTATTGTTGGGACGGAGAGTAGGGGTTTTATTTTTGCCTCTATGATTTGCGCAAGACTCAATTTGCCTTTTGTGCCGATTAGAAAGCCGGGCAAGCTTCCTTATAAAACCTTTAGTTGCTCTTATGATTTAGAATATGGTAGCGATACCATTGAAATTCATCAAGATGCTTTTAGAGGTGTGGAAAAAGCTAAAGTTTTGCTAGTAGATGATTTAATCGCCACAGGAGGCACGGCTTTGGCTTCTTATAAATTAATTCAAAAAGCTGGAGGTATATGTGTGGAATCTTGCTTTTTGATTAATTTAAAAGATTTAAATGGTTGGAAAAAGCTCAATGCTCTTTGTCCTGTTTATAGCGTTTTGGAATTTTAGGAGGAGAAATGAAAAAATCGTTAAAATTTTTTATTTTTCTTGCTTTGCTCTGTTTAATTGCTTATGCGATTTATGGTTTGATGAAAAACGATTTTTCTTTAGAAGAATTCATTATTGGTATTTGGAATGATCATGTGGAGACTTGGGGTTATGCGATACTTTTTTGTTGGAGCATTTTAGAGGGAGAGCTAGGACTTATCTTTGCGGGGCTTGCCGCACACGATGGAAAAATGAGTGTGGCTTTGGCTATTTTTGTGGCAGGACTTGGTGGCTTTGTGGGAGATCAAATTTATTTTTATATCGGGCGTTATAATAAAAACTATATTCAAAAAAAGCTCCATTCTCAAAGGCGTAAATTCGCGGTGGCACATTTGCTTTTGCAAAAATTTGGTTGGCCTATTATCTTTATCCAGCGTTATATGTATGGTTTTCGCACCATTATACCGATGAGTATAGGCATCACGCGTTATAGTGCAAAAAAATTTGCCTTTATTAATCTCATTAGTGCTTGGGTATGGGCAGCGATAACCATACTTTTAGCATGGTATTTTGGTGATTTAATTCAAAGCTTTTTGAAGTGGGCTAAGGAGCATTGGTATTTGGCTGCCTTACTCATTGTAAGTTTCTTATCTCTCTTACTTTTTGGTTTTAAACAAATGGAAAAGGCAATTTTAAAGAAAAAGGAAAGAAAAAAATGAAAATAGAATTTGTGGAAAAAAATTTAAATGCAATCAAAGCAGATTTTGAATTAATTTTTATCGAAGCGAAAAATCAAAAACAATTAAATAATTACAAAGATTTTTTTAAATTGATGAATTATAAGGGTGATGGGGTTTGCTTAGATAGTGCTAATAAAAGAATTTTTGTCGAGCTTAAAGGCTTAGATTATGAGGATATTAGACTCGCTTTTTTTACTGCGATTAAAAGCCTTGAAAAGCTTAATATTAAAAGTATTAAAAGTCAAAGTGTGGTCGGCTCTTGCGTAGTAAGAAGTTTTGCTTGTATGGCGGAGGGCGTTGGGTTTGCAAATTATGAATTTAATCGCTATAAAAGCGAGAAAAAGTCTAGCACTTTAGAGCGTATTTTACTTTCTAAAGAGGAGTTAAATGCTAAAAAATTTAGCAAAGAAGAGGCTTTAATAGGACTTCAAAGAGGAGAGGTTTTAGCAAAAGCTTGTCATTTTACAAAAGATATTGTTAATGAAATTCCTCAAATTTACACTCCATTAAAAATGGCTGAAGATGCACAAAATTTAGCAAAAGAATATAAAGCTATCACTTGCAAAATTTATGATGAGAAATTTTTGGAAAAAGAAAAAATGAACGCTTTTTTGGCGGTTAATAGGGCTTCTGCATATCCACCAAGGCTCATTCATCTAAGCTATAAAAATCAAAAAGCCAAGCAAAAAATCGTTTTTGTCGGTAAGGGACTGACTTATGATAGCGGTGGGCTTAGTTTAAAGCCTGCTGATTATATGCTGACGATGAAAGCAGATAAGAGTGGTGCGGCTGCTGCTATGGGGATTATAAAGGCTGTGGCGGAGTTAAATTTGGAACTTGAAGTGCATTGCATTTTGGGAGCGACTGAAAATATGATAGGCGGCAATGCCTATAAGCCTGATGATGTGCTACTTTCTAGGGAGGGTGTGAGCATTGAGGTAAGAAACACGGACGCTGAGGGGCGTTTAGTTTTGGCTGATTGTCTTTCTTTTGCACAGGATTTAAAGCCTGATTTACTTATTGATTTAGCGACTTTAACTGGTGCTTGCGTGGTTGGGCTTGGCGAATTTACAAGTGGTATTATGGGAAATAATGAAAATTTGCAAAATGAATTTTATGAAGTGAGCCAAAAAAGTGGCGAATATGCTTGCGTTTTGCATTTTAATCCTCATTTAAGAGAACTCATTAAATCTAAAATTGCTGATATAAGCAACACAAGCTCAAGTCGCTATGGCGGTGCTCTTACGGCTGGAATTTTTTTAGATAGTTTTATCCGCGAAGAGTATAAGGACAAATGGCTACATCTTGACATTGCTGGACCTGCTTATTTGGAGAAGGCTTGGGGTTATCAAAGCTATGGGGCAAGTGCAGCAGGGGTTAGAATGTGTGTGAATTTCTTAATTTACCTTTTAAGGAAAGCTAAATGAGTTTAGCGGTTGGTATAGTGGGCTTACCAAATGTTGGCAAATCTACGACCTTTAACGCTCTTACCAAAGCGCAAAATGCTCAAAGTGCAAACTATCCTTTTTGCACCATAGAGCCTAACCGTGCTATGGTTGAAGTGCCTGATGAGCGTTTGAAGGAGTTGGCTAGAATCGTAAAGCCTGAAAAAATTCTCCACTCACTCATAGAATTTGTTGATATAGCTGGACTTGTAAAGGGTGCTAGTAAGGGCGAAGGCTTGGGAAATAAATTTCTTTCAAACATACGCGAAACAGAAGTGATTTTACACATCGTGCGTTGTTTTGATGATGAAAATATCACGCATGTCGAGGGTGGGGTTGATCCTATTAGAGATATTGAGATTATCAACACTGAGCTGATTTTAGCGGATATTGAGCAGCTTAGTAAAAAAATAGAAAAATTAAATAAAGAAGCAAGGGCAAATCAAAAAGGCGCAAAAGAGACCTTAGAACTTGCTAATGCACTTTTAGAGCATTTAAATAAGGGCTTTAGTGCTAGTAGCTATGAGAAAAGAGAAAGTGAGCTTTATCAAAATTTAATTAAAGAATTAAGACTTTTGAGTGCTAAAGAAGTGATTTATGGTGCAAATGTCGATGAAGAGGGCATTAATAAGGACAATCAATTTGTCCTAGCCTTAAAAGAATATGCTAAGAAAAACAATCAAGAAGTCATAAAACTTTGTGCGAAGATAGAAGAGGAGCTTGTGGGCTTGAGTGATGAGGAGGGGGCTGAATTTTTAAACTCTTTGGGAGTTAAAGAGAGTGGCTTGGCACAGATTATACGCACGGCTTTTTCTAAGTTGGGGCTTATTAGCTATTTTACGGCTGGAGAGATCGAGGTGCGTTCTTGGACGATAAAAAGAGGCTATAAAGCACCTAAGGCGGCTAGTGTGATTCATAATGACTTTGAAAAAGGCTTTATTAAAGCTGAAGTGATAAGTTATGAAGATTTTGTTAAATTTAAGGGCGAAAATGGCGCCAAAGAAGCTGGTAAATTACGCCTTGAGGGTAAAGACTACATCGTTTGCGATGGCGATGTAATGCACTTTAGGTTTAATGTGTGAAAATTAAATTTTTGAAGCGTGTTGGGTGATAATAAAATATATAAGGAAAAAAATGATGAAAAATGTTATTTTGTTGGGTGGGAGCAATAGCGTTATGCAAAATGGCTTACAAAAAGGACTTAAGGACGCCCTAATGTCCTGCGGGGGGGGGGGGGGGTGGAGTTCCATAATTTTGCCTTAGGTGGTTGCCGAAGTGTGCAAAAAATTTATGCTTTGACTAAAAATATAAATTTGATTGAAAAATCCAAATTAATTATTATAGAAACAAATATTAATGAACAATTAAGTTCTCTTCATGGTGTGTCTTTTGAAGCCATACAAAGAGATTTTAAATTATTTTGCAAAATGTTGGCTAGCTTAAATAAGCCTATACTTTTTATTATATTTCCTTTATATGAAGAGCCTTTTAAAAATAAATATTACGAACAATCTAAAATTAGAGCGATAAATAATCTTCATTTGTTGCAAATTAAAAAATATGCTTTCAATTTTATTAATATGCAACAATATTATGAGGAAAATGGCATCAAAGAATTTTTTAAGACTAATGATTGGTGGCATCAACTACCATCTATAATGAAAACATTAGGACAAAATATTATTTTTAATTTAAAAGAATTTAAAAGTGAAAATGTAGAAATTAATCAAATTCCAAATTTTTTCGCCGCTACTTTGCAGGATGTTTTTGAAAATGTTAATGAGCTTAAAAAAGAAGTGAAAAAAAATTCTTTATTTAAAGAAGAAGTATATAAGCTAAGTAAAAAAAGTAGATTGGTGTTTAAAAAGAAATTTCAAAATTGGATTTTGTTAGGATTTGGAGTATGGAATGGAAAGCTAGATGAGTTTGATGGTGGATGTGTCATAAGTCTTATTTTTGAAAATCAAAAAACTAAAATTGTTAAATTTTGTAGAAGCAATTGGTTTGTAATGCATGGATTAAAGGATGGTTTTTGTATAGATGAAGAGAGTTTTTTGTATTTCAATGCCGATAATGAAAAGCAAACTGAACCTAGTGATAGTGCTGGAGTTTTTTTAGATCTTGATTATGCTAACACTTTAAATGTTGCTAATCTAACAAATCAAATTCTCCTCGTAAAACCAGATGAAAATTTTAAAATCGATGCCCATTATGATTTTAATGTATTAGCAAATTTAGAAGTGCAAATAGATGAAAAATATAATTTCTCTCACCTTATCCCTGATGTGGTGCTTTTTAAGGAAATTATCGAGGAGTATAATGCTAGAATGGACCCAGTTAAAATCGCCCCTCTTCAAGCTGAAATCAAAAATTTAAAGCTTGAACTCCATCAAAAAAAGCAAAATCCTATACAAACGCACCTAGCTTACAAATTAGGTCGTGCTATCATAGAAAATTATCGAAGTTTTTGGGGATTTTTAGGACTTCCTTTTGTGCTAAATTATATTGCTAAAAAGCACAAAAAAGAAGCAAACATTCTACCTTGTGATGAAAATGAAAAACAAATTTTAAGTTACCAGTTAGGACTTGCTTTCATAAAAGCCCATAAAGCTTGGTATAAGGGAGGTTATATGTGGTTTATTTTTAGAGCTTTAAGTTTAAAGAAGCAATTTGGACGCTAATTCGTTTGTAGAAAAATATTGATGATTTGAAAAGCCTTAAACTAAATTTGCTACAATGCAATTTTTAAGGAAAAACTATGGATAATTATGAATTTAGCGAACTTTTAAAAAGCCTTGAGCAAAAGGTTAAAAACATAGCCTCCATCATAAAGCCTGATGAGCTTAGAGTAAAGCTTAGTGAGATTGAGACGCAAGAAAATGATCCAAATTTTTGGAATAATGCCAAAAATGCCGCCATTTTGGGTAAGGAAAAGACCAAAATCACAAATTTGCTTAAAGCCTATGAAAATGCTTTCAACGCCTTAAACGACGCGAGTGAGCTTTTTGATATGGCAAATAGCGAGAGTGATGATGAGACCTTAAAAGCCCTTTTTGAAGACGCACCAAAGCTAGAAGATAGTATTACAAGTCTTGAAATTTCTATGCTTTTAAGCGGAGAAAATGATAATAAAAATGCCATTGTCTCCATACACCCTGGTGCTGGTGGGACGGAGAGTAACGACTGGGCGAGCATGCTTTATAGAATGTATTTGCGTTTTTGTGAGAGAGAAGGCTTTAAGGTCGAAACTTTGGACTTCCAAGAAGGCGATGAAGCAGGACTTAAAGATGTGAGTTTTTTAGTCAAGGGTGAAAATGCTTACGGCTATTTAAAGGCAGAAAATGGAATTCACCGCCTTGTGAGAACTTCGCCTTTTGATAGTGCTGGGCGTAGGCATACGAGCTTTTCTAGCGTTATGGTAAGTCCTGAGCTTGATGATGATATTGAGATAGAGATAGAGGAAAAAGATTTGCGTATCGATTTTTACCGCGCAAGTGGAGCTGGGGGTCAGCATGTTAATAAAACTGAATCTGCCGTGCGTATCACTCATATCCCTACTAACATAGTCGTGCAGTGTCAAAATGATAGAAGCCAGCATAAGAACAAAGCCACAGCCTTTAAAATGCTTCGTTCTCGCCTTTACGAGCTTGAATTGATGAAGCAAGAAGCAGTAGCAAATTCAGGAGAAAAAAGCGAAATGGGCTGGGGACATCAAATCCGCTCTTATGTGCTTTTTCCTTACCAGCAAGTCAAAGATACAAGAAGTAATGAGGCTTTTTCAAATGCGGAGGGAATTTTAGACGGAGATATTAAAAAAATGATAGAGGGTGTTTTAATTGCAATGAAGGCACAAAATAAGGAGGCAAAATGAGAGCAATTCATCTCTTTTTACTTGCGGCTATGATAGGTGTGGAGCTTATTTTGGGTGTGGTGGTCGCACCTGTTGTTTTTTATCCACAAAACTTAATTGGCGAAAATGTTTTAAGCCATTTTCAAAGTGGGCTTATGATGAGTGATATTTTTGTTAAAATGGGCTATGTCTTACTTGCAGTAGCACTTTTTAATGCCTTATATGAGCTTATTAACTTTTTTAAAAAAGAGGAGAAATTTCAGCTAAGATTTTCCAAATTTGCTCTTTCTATCATCATTTTAATTCTTGCTTTATTTTTTGTATTTTATTTTACCGCTTATATTTTAGAAGCACAAAAAATGGGCGAAAGCGTCATTAAAACAACGGAATTTCAAAGTATGCACGAGGCAAGTGAAGTTGTAATAAAAATTATCGTTTGTATGCAAATATTTTTGTATTTTTTAAGCTTTAAAATAGCTAAAAAAGACTAAAATTTGAAAAATTAAAGGAGGTAATTGATATGAAAATTAACAATTCTAATGCAATGCAGCAAAATCATTATTTAAATAATGCGCAAAAATCGCAAGATAAAGCTTTAGAAAATATCGCAGCGGTGAGGGCTATTAGTGGGATAGATAGTGCAAATTTAGCAATTGCCGATTCTTTAAGATCTCAGTCAAGCACCATAGATCAGGGCGTGGCAAACGCCTATGATGCCATAGGAGTTTTACAAATTGCCGATGCGAGTTTGACAAATATCTCTCAAAGTGCGGATAGGCTTAGTGAGCTTTCTGTAAGGATGAATAGTGGCATTATGACAGATGCGCAAAAAACTATGCTAAGAGGTGAGGCGACGCGTTTGACAGAGTCCATTAATGATTCTTTTAATAACGCGACCTTTAATGGTAAAAATGTTTTTCAAACTATGGAATTTGTGGTAGGAAGTGGGACAGAGACGACAAATTTAAATTCCCTAAGCACAGATGGCTTAAGTATTGATAATCAAGAAAGCATTACAAGCTTTACTGACCAACTTGGAAGTTTAAGGAGTGAGATAGGATCTGGCATTAATGCCCTTACTTCTAACATTAACTCCAGTGTGCAAAATAGCATCAATACCAAAGCCGCAGAAAATAATTTGCTCAATAATGATATGGCAAAAAATGTTAATGACTTTAATGCAGCGTATTTGAAAGAAAATGCCGCCGCTTTTGCAGCCGCACAAAGCAATATTATGCTTCAGTCTAAAATCGCTAGTCTTTTATACTAAAAGCCCTTTTTAAGGGCTTTTAAAAAGTATGCTCCCAAGTCTTAGCATATTTGACCCACATTTTAAAGCCAATTCAAAATCATTACTCATACCCATAGAGCAAATGTTTGCACCGTGTTTTTGTAATTTTTCATAAATTCGGTAAGTGTCCTCAAAGCTTTTTTGAATCTTTTTTACATCATCACTATGCGTTCCTATACACATCACACCTTTAAGATTTAAATTTTTACACTCTTCTTGAATTTGCAAATATTCCTCAAAAGCTTTATTTAATTCGATCCCACTTTTATTTTCCTCAAAAGCACTATTAATTTCAAGCAGGGTATCAAGGGTGTAATTGAGTCTTTTATCAACAGCTTTGGCTAATTTTAAAGAATTGCAACTTTGCCACAAAATAGGGCGTTGTTTGATGAGAAGATTGATTTTATTGCTTTGTAAAGTGCCGATAAAATGCCATTTTATTGTTAAATTTTCATCTTTTAAAAGTTCTTTTTTTTCACTTAGGGCTTTGACTTGATTTTCTCCAAATTCGCTAATGCCCTTATGATAAAATTCTTTGATAGTGTTAGCATCGACATACTTACTTGCTGCTATAAGGCGGACATTTTTTGTTTTTTCTAAGATTTGTTCTAATTTCATTTTGACCTAAGCTTAAAAGTGGAGCGGGAAACGAGATTCGAACTCGCGACCCCAACCTTGGCAAGGTTGTGCTCTACCCCTGAGCTATTCCCGCAAAAAGAGTGAAATTATAATATAAAAAAAATCATTTTGTCAAGCAAAAAGCCTACCAATTTGCATCAGTGAGCAAATTTGCTTGCTATTTGCGATTGGCTAATTATGCTTAAACTCTTTTTAAGAAAATAAAAACTTAAGAAAAATACGCAAAAATCAGCCAAAAATGGACTAATCCACACTCCATTTAAGCCCAAAAAATAAGGCAGAGTAAGGATAAAAATAAGAGGTGCGAAAAGATTATTTATAAGACTTAAAATGAGGGAAAAATAAGCCCTATTAAAAGCCGTTAGCACAGAGCCTATAAGGATATTAAACCAAGCAATAAGAAAAACAAAAGAAAAAATATATAAAGCTTTGGTGCTAAATTCTAAAAAAGATTCATCATTTTTTTGGGTAAAAAATCCCACTAGAAATTCCCCATAAAATATATTTAAAATAAAAACACAAACGCTAAAAGAAAGGGTAAAAATAAACATAGTTTTAAGTATGGCTTTGAGGTGTTTAAGATTTTTTTGGGCAAAATGATAGCTTAGGGCTGGTTGCATAGCCTCACACATCGCAAGGGTTAATAGAGTGATAAAATTATCAATATAAAGTATGATAGAGTAGGTAGCCACAGCTTTCGCACCTGCTAGATGAAGGAGGATAAGATTAGCAAAGATACCAAAAATCGAAGCGGAGATATTGCTAAAAAATTCGCTACTTCCATTATAAATAATATTTTTTAAAGTTTTAAAAGAAAGATAAAGGGTAGAAAATTTCAACTGAAGTTTTTGGCCAAAAAAAGGATAAATATCCAAAAAAGTTCCAAGAGTAAAACCTATACAACTAGCCAGTGCCGCAGAAAATAAACCCCAACCAAAAACCACGATAAAAAGATAATCCAAAATGATATTACTTAGTGCTACGATGATATTTACTATCATAGAATGCGTTGTTTTTCCGCAAATTCTTAGATAATTATCAAGGGCAAAATAAGGGGCAATAATGGGCATAAATAGGGCAAAAACTAGAACAACT
Organism: Campylobacter upsaliensis; assembly: GCF_900637395.1. Classification (NCBI taxonomy): domain Bacteria; kingdom Pseudomonadati; phylum Campylobacterota; class Epsilonproteobacteria; order Campylobacterales; family Campylobacteraceae; genus Campylobacter; species Campylobacter upsaliensis. The sequence goes on from NZ_LR134372.1 coordinate 663,996, forward strand.
TCTTCGCAAAGCGTTTGAATATGGGGCGTTGTATCCAAAAAAGAAATTAAAAGTGGCGATATAAAATAGGCTAAAAAAGCCATAAGGGTATTAAGGGCGAAAATAAGAGCTAAGGCTGCGGTTAAAATGCGGTTAGCTTCTTTAAATTTAGCTAGGGCTAATTTCATCGAAATTTGCACCGATGAGCCTATGGCTATCATATCGCTTAATGCAAAACTTATCATTACAAAGGGCATTACTAAACCAAGTGCAGCAAGAGAATCGCTACCTAGATATTGCCCCACAAAAATACCATCAATAATAATATAAACAGAAAAGAAAGCCACGCTAATGACATTAGGCACGGCATATTTACAAAAAAGCCTTAAAGGGCTAAGATTGAAATTTGACATAAATATCCTTAATATTTTTAAAATGTTAATTTTTGATAAATATTAAGGGGGCTAATGGAGACTTTGTAAAGCTAGAATATAACGCTTGATGAAAGAAAATAAGATATTTTTGTAAGTTGATTTTCTAAAATTCATAGGTGTTATTTAATCCAAATTTAGCAAATTAAAGGTAAATAAGCTGGACACTTTCACCTTTTAAAATGCTTTCTTGCTTCTCATCGCTAATAAGCAAAAATGTGCTTTTAACAAGTGGTAAAATCATAGCCGAGCCAAAGTGATTATTATTAAAAGGCGTAAAAATGCCATTTTCTAAATTTCCTAGGATAAGATTATTTCTCCCCGCTTTAAGCTTTAAGTCTTGACCCATAAGGGCATTTATTTTGCACCCTTTTTCTAAATTTCCACTGAGTAAATTTAATATCTTTGTTGCAAAAATAAAGCAAGAAAGAAAAGCCGCCATAGGGTTTCCTGGTAAGATTAAGATGAGCTTATTATCTTTTTGATAAAGCTTAGTTGGCTTTGCAGGACGCGCTTTAATTTCATTAAAAATTTCTTTAAATTCAAGCTCTTTCAAAGCCCTATCCATAAAATCCGCCTCACCTACACTAGCACCTCCACTTGTGATGATGAGATCAAATTGATTATTTTGCAGAGCTTTTTTTGTGGCATCAAATTCATCTTTTATAATGCCAAGATAACAAGGATCATAGTCCTTTAGCAGAGCTTGCACGGCTAGAGCGTTGGCATTATAAATACTAAGTTCGTCGCACATCTGCCAAGGCTCTTTGAGCTCATCTCCGCTTGAAAAAATGGCAATTCTAGGCTTTCTTATTACTTTTATTTTATAAATTCCTTGTGCGGCGAGCAGAGTTATCATCGCAGCATTTAATTTTTGCCCTTTTTTGAGTAAAAGCTCCCCTTCTTTTTGCTCTTCGCCTTTAAAACGAAAGGCATTAAATCGCTTAGGCTTTGTTTTAATCACCAAAAAGCCATTTTCTAAATTTTCATCTTCAAGCATTAAGATCGTGTCTGCGTTTTTAGGCATTAAAGCACCTGTCATTATTTTAAAGCATTCATTTTTCTCAAGTTTATAAGGCGTTTTATCACCCGCTAAAATCACTCCCATAATCTTTAGCGGTGCGTTTATATCATCATAATTAAAGGCATAGCCATCAAGTGCCGCATTATCAAAGCTTGGTAAATTCTTTTTCGCATATAAATCACAGGCTAAAACTCTGCCAAGTGCGTTTTCTAAACTTACAATTTCACTTTCTTTTAAAGGCGTTATATGCTTTTCTAAAAGCTCTAGGGTTTCAAAAATATTTTTCATTCTTCAAGCCTTGTGATATTTGCACCTAGTGCTTTAAATTTTTCTTCTAAATTCTCATAACCTCTATCTAAATGATAAATTCTATGCACCCTGCTTGTGCCTTTTGCAGCAAGGGCGGCTAAGATGAGTGCTGAAGACGCCCTTAAATCAGTCGCCATAACATCAGCAGCGTTTAGCTCTTTGCCTCCAGTTATAGTAGCAATATGTCCATTAAGTTTGATATCCGCTCCCATTCTTAAAAGCTCACTGACATGCATAAAACGGTTTTCAAACAACCTTTCATCAATGATACTTGTGCCATTTGCTCTAAGAGCCAGTGCCATAAATTGCGCTTGCATATCGGTAGGAAAGCCCGGATACTCGCTTGTAAGAATTTCCACAGGTTTGATTTCTTTAGCGGGAAGCAAGGTAATGCTATCATTTTCTATACTTATACCAAAGCCCATTTGCTCTAATTTTGCTAAAGCGGCGCTTAGATGATTTGGATTAACCTTACAAACGCTTATTTTAGAATTGACAATAGCCCCCGCACAAAGATAGGTCCCAGCCTCTATTCTATCGGGTATGACGGCAAATTCTTTAAATTCTAAACACTCTCCACTTGTGCCATAAATTTCAAGCTCATCGCTACCTATGCCTTTAATATCAAGTCCAGCCTCCTTTAAAACCTCACAAAGTTGCACCACTTCAGGCTCTTTAGCCACATTTAAAAGCCTTGTTTTGCCACTTGCTAATGCTGCTGCCATAATGATATTTTCACTCCCTGTAACGGTGATTTTATCAAAAAGCACTTCCGCACCCTTTAAAGCTCCACTTGCGACTACATAGCCTTGCTTGATTTGGATATTTGCTCCCATTTTTTCTAAGGCTAAAAGATGTAAATCTATGGGTCTTTGTCCTATGGCGCAGCCTCCGGGAAGGCTCACTTCACAATGTCTAAAACGCGATAAAAGCGGTCCAAGTGTGAGTATAGAGGCACGCATTTTGCGGACGATGTCGTATTTAGCTGTGGTTTGATTAAGTGTTGTGGTATTTAAAAGGGCTTCGTGTTTCTTTAAATCTGCTTTAGCGCCTAAATTTTGTAAGAGTGAGATGAGGGTTTTAATGTCTTCGACTTCAGGAACATTCGAGATAACGACTTCATTTTTAGCTAAAATACTTGAGACGATGAGTGGTAGGGCGGCATTTTTCGCGCCGTTAATTGTAACGCTTCCGCTTAGATGATTTGTGCCTTCTATTTGTAAATAGGTCATATAAATTCCTTGTTGATTATGCTAAATTACAATTTTTTGTTATTATTTTTTCTTTCATCATACCAAAAAATAATAAATTATTAAGATAATGTTGGAAAATAAAAGTGCTTCAACTTCCATAGAAAAAAGTTAAATTTACAATATAGCGCAAAATGCTATGGAAGATTGATTAGCTTATTGGTATGAAAAGTTGGTAATTTTTGCTAAGTTTATAATAGTTTCTATTTAAATCCATACTCCAAATTCGACCAATATTAGACTCTAAAAGCTCCGGGGTAAAGCTGACAAATTGTAATAAATTCTCTCTATACTCAAGATTTAAGATAGGATTTTGCGTATGATTTTGAAAAAGTTCTATATTTTTATCATAGAGTTTAGAAAGGCTTTTAACATAGTCTTTTAGCTCGTTATTTTCCTTATGATTTGGTTGATAATAATAAAAATTTACCTCTAGTTTTAATTGCTTACTTAAATCTACAATCACATTAGCCTGATTTTCTATTTCATTTTCATAAGAGCTTAAGATGACTGATTTTTCAAGGCTTTCAAAGTCTTGTGTGCCGATTTTTAAAATGGGAATTTTAAGCTCAAAAAGCTCTTTCTTTTCTTTTTCAAAATGCTTATAATCCGTGATAAAAACGCCTACATCATTTTGCTCCAAGAAGCTTTGAATTTTTTTGAAATTTGTATTTTCAAAATCAAAAAAGATATTTTCGTATTCTAAGGCAAGGGTTTTAAGCTCATAATAAATTGCATTTAAGGTAGGATTGATAATTCTTATAAAAAATTTTCTTGCATTTGTTTTTTTGATGAGGCTTAAGGTAGTGTTTAGGAGTAATTTTTGTGTGTTTTGACTCATATTTTTCATATCGATAATGGTGTAAATATTAGTCCCAAAAGGCACGGGAAATTGTCCTGTGCTAGCCTTTACATTATGAAAAACGCTTTGTAAAATAGCAGGATCGCCTACGATTAAAATGCTATCTCCCGGTTTTAAAATTAAAGAAGGTTTAATGAAGTGAATTTTTTCATTACGATACACTAGCACGATACGCCATCTTTTTTGCTGGATTGAGCCTATGTGTCTATAAGCAAAAATTGAACCTGCTGGAATTTTAATCTCCATAATTTCTCCCACTCCAAGCCCGATATATTGTGCTGTGAGTGCGACATCTGGTAAAAAATCAATGAGTCTTTTGCTTAAATTCATTCTTGCATCAATGAGGTGGCAGAGTTTATCATTGATACCAAGTCCCCAAAAATCCATAATGTTAATTTCTAAATTTAAATCAAGCCCCCTTAAAACTTCGTAAGTTTTTTTTGTCTCAAATTCGTCTTGCATATAGATAAAAGCTTGTTTGTAGGGCTTCATAATACGCTCAAGCCTTGCACTACTTGTAGGGTCAAATTGATGTAATTCTAAAAATTCATTTTCTTCTTTTAAATTAACGCTTTCATCTTTTTGATAAACGATGGTGAAAAAATAACTCAAGCTTTTTTGAAAGCAAAGCCTTTCTAAGAAATGCTTTGCTAAAATACCATCGATAATAATTAAAATATGATTCATACTACACTCCAAAAAGGAAATTATAGCAAATGGAATTTAAACTAAAGTATAAAGACAATAATGCAAGGGTTTGTGAGATAAAA